>CAITDR010000660.1 GCA_903891165.1 uncultured Pseudomonadota bacterium | reverse complement strand
CTGCTTCTGGTGGCGGTGGCCCTGGTCATCGCGCGGCTCCCCAAGGTGCAGCTGGGCCACAGTCCCGAGTACCTGCGGCGTCGAGTGATGAACTGGCTGCCGCTGGGCGTCACCTACGCTTTTTTATATATGGGCCGCTACAACCTGACGGTCGCCAAAGACGTGTTTGGCGGCCGTATGGACAACAGCGATTTCGCGTATATTTTTGCCGTGGGCACCTGGGTATACGGGATTGCATTTGTGTTAAATGGTCCGCTCACCGATCGTTTCGGCGGGAAGGCGGCGCTGATCACCGGTGCTGTGGGTGCACTTTTGGCGAACCTGGGCATGGGCTATTTCACGGCGTCAGGCTATAAAGGTGACCTTGTTCCCGTATTTTCGGTGCTTTACGGCATCAATATGTACTTCCAGAGTTTTGGTGCCGTGGCCATCGTCAAGGCCAACGCCCCCTGGTTTCATGTACGCGAACGTGGCACTTTTGGCGCCATCTTCGGGATTCTGATCTCGCTTGGGATCTACTTTGCCTACGACTGGGGCAAGGCAATCACCGATAATTTCCCCTTGGAATATGTCTTCTATATTCCCGCGGCGATCCTGACGTTGATGACGGCGGTGGTCGTGTTCATGGTCAAGGATAGCCCGGGTCAGGCCGGGTTTACCGACTTCGACACCGGGGACGCCACCGAGGCGGGTCCTTCCTTGGGCGTGGTGGATGTTTTCAAAAAGATGTTGTCCAATCCCGTTATTCTCACCATCGCCTTCATCGAGTTCTGCTCGGGATTCTTGCGCCAGGCCATTATGCAGTGGTACCGCACCTACGCGAAACAGGTAGGGCTGACGGACGATTTTGTCTACGAAAACTGGGGCATGTTGCTCTGTATAGCAGGTATTCTTGGTGGTCTTTTTGCGGGGGTCATCTCGGATCATCTCTTCCAGTCTCGGCGCGGACCGGTCTCGGGATTTTTGTACGGTGCCATGGTAGTAGGGGCCGTGGTCCTTACCTTCACCTACAGTAACCCGCTGGTGCTCGGACCTCTGATGGTCTTTATGAGTATGTGTGTGATCGGGGTCCATGGAATGCTCTCTGGTACCGCTTCCATGGACTTTGGTGGCCGCAAAAACACGGGCGTAGCGGTGGGCATCATCGACGGCTTTGTCTACGCTGGCACCGGATTTATGTCCGTGACCTATGGGATGATCCTGCCCACCAAAGAAGCGGCCAAGGTGGTGGAGAATTGGTGGGCATGGCCGGTGGCGATGATCCCGGTGGCGCTTGTGGGTCTGGCGCTGTGCAGCCGGATCTGGAACGCCACCGCACGCAAGGGCGGCGGCGGGCATTGAACACCCGCGTTTCCGCGCCCAGCGGCGTAACTCCCGTGATCAGGTTAGCAAAGCGCCATGCAAGTTGTTGTCTATCGGGTGAGCTGGGAAGAGGCGGGTGCACACCGCTTTGAAGTGCACATCGACTTCCCGGCGGGGCATACCGAGCTGACTTTTCCCGCCTGGGCACCTGGTTCCTATCTCATGCGGGAATTTGCGAAGAATGTGCGTAACATTTCTGCATGGACGCCGGAGGGGCAGCCGCTGACTGTGCAGCGCCCCACCCGAAACCACTGGCGGGTGGACACGGCGGGCGGATGGACGCTTCGCTACCAGCTCTATGCCCGCGAAAAGAGTGTTCGTACCCCATTTCTGGACGGGGAGCTTGCGTTTTTTGTCCCTACGAATCTGTTCCCGTTTGCACGTGACCATCGCAATACGCCGGTACGTTTGGAGATCCCGGTGCCCGCGGGTCATACCGGTGTCTGTCCCCTAGGGGAGGCCGTGGTAGGCCCCGCAACCGCCTCCTGGCGGGCGGAAGATATCGATATTTTCTATGATTCACCGGTAGCTATCGGTCCTTTCGAACATCGGCAGGTGGAGGTGCACGGGGTGCCGCACCACCACTACATCGAGCCTGGTCACGACGGCGATGTGGATCGCATGGCGACGGACCTGGGCAAGATTGTGGGTGCCGCTGCGGAGCTGATGGGTGGGGAGTTTCCCTATTCCGCCTACACCTTTATCTCGCTGCTCACCAGGGACGGTCACGGCGGCTTGGAGCACCTGGACAGCTCGGTTCTGCTGCGGCCGCGGCGTGGTTTCCGCAATCCCAAGGGCTACGAGGAATTCCTCACCCTGGCGGCCCACGAACACTTCCACGCCTGGAATGTGAAGCGCATCCGTCCGGATACGCTCTCTGCTCCTTTCGCCTACGATCGCGAAAATCACAGTCGGAACCTATGGTGGTTGGAAGGCGGTACCGTCTACTACGAAGAGCGTATCGTCCTGCGGGCAGGGCTTCTGACCGAGAGCCGCCACTATGAGCGCCTTGCCGATCTGGTGCGGCGCCTGGAGCGGAGCCCCGGCCGTCGTCACCAGCCGCTGGAGGAGTCCAGCTGGGATGCGTGGACCAAGCTGTACAGGCCAGGAGAAGATAGCCTGAACAGCGGGATTTCCTACTATCTGAAGGGAGCGGTGGTCTGCCTCGCCTTGGATCTGGCTATGCTGCATCGCAGCAAGGGGGAGGTCGGCACCGACCAGCTCCTTGCCCTGCTGTGGGAGCGGTATGCGAAGAAGGGACTTCCTTTTCCCGAGGAAGGGACCATTGAGGCCCTGGCCGCCGAGCTGGTGGGGGGAGGAGGGGAATGGGCACGTTGGTGGGACCATCACATCCGTGGTAGTGCCGAAGTGGAGCTTGCCGAAGCCCTGGACCATGTGGGCCTGGACCTGGTGCGCGGGCCTGGAGCTTCGGGGAGCTACCTGGGAATTGAGGTTGCAGGTGGAGAACGCGTGCAACTGACTGCCGTGCGTGAGGACGGTCCAGCATGGGGGATTCTCTCGCCGGGAGACGAGCTCCTGGCCATCGATGGCGAGCGAATCCTGTCTTCCGAGCTGTCTTCTCGCCTTGCGGACATTGCCGCGCACAGCACCTTGCATCTGCTCTTGGCCCGCGACGGCCGTATCCTGGAGCGGCCCTTGATCACCGGGCCAACACCCGCCGGAGATCTGAAGATCCTTCCTCACAATGCCGCTGATCCTGTGAAGCTCGCCTTGCGTAGCCGATGGCTGGGAATCCCGGCTCAAGTTACCGCTCTCCCCATCCGTCCTTGACGTTGAACCATGAAACCGCGCGTCTCTACACCCACCCTGAACATCACTGACCCCGAGGAGCTCGGAGAGATCCTGCGTCGTCTGGATCAGGAGCCGTCGCGGAAGGGGGATGATCCGCAAAAATTGGTGAAACAAGGCGAGATATCCACCATCGAGCTGAGTGGCAGGTCCGAGCGTATGACGCCGGGCCTTCTGGTAGGCGGGGAGGCCAACGGGAGTCGCGCCACCCTGATGCGGCCGGTGCGTATCCCCACCTTGCGGGTGGTTTGCGGGCGGGACATGCTCCATTTTATCAACCTTTTTCCTGGGGAAGAGGTGATTCTGGGGCGCGAAGAGACCGCCACGTTGGTGCTGGCGGATGCCTCCGTCTCCCGACGGCATGTGCGGGTGACCTGCAGCCCCGAGGGCGAGGTGGTGGTTCAGGATTTGAAGTCTCTGAATGGCACTAGCATCACCGATGATCTGATGGTGAAAGGCCAGCAGATCGACAAAGCCACCCTTCTACCGAATTGTTGGCTGGAAGTGGGCGGGGTGGTGGTTCACTTGGAGATGCTCAACCTGGAGCAGCTTGGTCACCTGGAGCGCATGGTCGCCCGGCTGGAGGACGATAAAAGGGAGCCGGGAACGGGGCTACTTCCTACCTCCTGGTTGGAGTCGGGGCTACCGGAGCTCATGCGTCGCCACCAGCGCACCGGGCGTCCGCTTTCCTGTGTGTTGGTTGAGCCCGATCAGCTTGATAGTCTGCGGGTTCGCTTCGGGGAGCTGGTGATGAAGGATGTGGCCACCGGTGTGGCAAGGCTGGTGATGTGGAAGGTGCGGGAAACGGACTTCTGTCTGCACTATAGCCCACGGGTAACCCTGGTTCTTCTTCCAGAAGTGTCGCTATCCACTGCTGCTGTCGTCAGTGAGCGTTTACGACGAGAGCTCATCGCCTACCGCTGGCCGCGGCCGCTGGCGGGCAGCCGGGTGATGGTGTCCACCGGGCTGGCTGAGTGGGATGGCCACGAGCCCATGGGGGACTGGATCGGTCGGGCCTTTGCGATGTTGGAGAGTGGCAGCCGTCGTAGCCTGCGCCTGGGCTGAAGCCCGCGAGGGGGATCAGGCGCCGGAGCGCCGGTTTTCGGTTATGCGGGGGGCTTGGAGGGCAGCGTGAGTCTCCTGCATCGTTTCAAAAAGCTCCTCGACGGCGGGGATCAGGAGCTGGGTCGTGAGGATCTGCTGCGTCAGGTGGAGGAGGGGATCCTCGCTCTGCGTCGCCACGGCGCCAGGGGCAAAGAGGTCTTTCCGCCGGCGGTGCGGGTGGAGATCTCTGCCGCCGAGGGCAGCTTGACCACCCTGCGCAATTTTGTCGAAGATCCCGCCTTTGAACGCGAATTGGAAGCCCGTCTGAGCAACCGGCTGGTCGCGGCGGAAGCGTTGCCTGCCCGGCGCTACCGGGTGGAGGCGGGTGAAACTTCTGAAGTGCGGGTGGAGGAGGACGCGGTAGCGCTCCTGGGGCGGGCCATCGTGGTAGGTGGCGATCGCGATGGTGCGGAGCTGGTGATGGAGGCGGGACGCCGGGAATGGCGGTTGGGGCGTGGCCCCTGGCACCAGGAGCGTGCCGACGATCAGCGCCTTCCCAACGATCTGGTGCTCACCGATAGCCTGGCCTTCATCAGTCGTGCAGCGGCGCTCTTCCGACGCTCTGGGGCCGCACTTGAAGTGGAATCCCGCCAGCAGGGCGAGTTTCTCATCGTGATTCGCAAAGACGGCAGCCAGCTGCGTCCCGCGATGACGGCTTCGGGGCGGGTTCCGGTACGCCCTGGAGATCGTCTGGACTTTCACGACGGCAGCTCCGAGCGACTGTCGGTGCTTATTCTTCCCCCGGAGGCCTGATGCTGAAGCCAGATGGTCCGGATCGTTTCCGCGTGGATTTTGCGGAGCTGCGTCGTGAGAGCGCATGGAAGCGCCTTTTTGGCCGCGGCCCCGTAGTGGTGGACGCCTATGCCCTTGCCCAGGCGGTGATCAGCGCGCTGCAGAGCTGCCCCTTCCGCTCGGCCACCGGCGCTCCCCAAGTATGGAATGAGTACCGCATCTTCCTCTCCCGGGAGGACCACGATCGCCTGCGTCCGGTGGAGAGTACGCTGCACCGCGACCTGATGCCCATGCTCTACGAGGAGCTGGTGCGTCTCAATGCCGTGACCGTTGGATCGCTGACTATCCGGCTTCTGGTGGATGATACGGACGATGTACCGGTAGGTTCCGCGATCCTGCATGTGCGCCACAGTCCAGAGACGGAGGCTGCCGTGGGCAAGGGGGAGATCACCGTTCGCCTGGACCGGGCGGCAGCGTCCCCCTCCGCGGCACCGACGCTGGCTCCTCTCCCTGGTCTGCCCACGCTTATCCCCAACTCCATGCCGCCGGTGGAGTACACCGAACGTATCGATCAGCCGGTGGCCATTCTCCGGGTCAATGGGAAGAATATCCCGTTGGAGCCTGGAATATCCTACGTGGCGGGCCGTGGATTTCCCGATGCTCCCGCCGGGCACATCGCCCTTCCGGGGGCGGGTGCAAAGATCAACCGCCGCCAGATGAGCCTGCGTATGACCGAGGATATGGTGGAGATCGGCCGTGAACCTGGAGGAAGTAATCCGGTGATGGTGGCCGGGAACCCGCTGGCGCCCGGGCAGGTGCTCACCACCCGTCTGCCGGTGGACGTCGTACTTTCGGGTGAGTTGAGGCTGGATATTGTCAGCCCCGGAGGGCCCGATCCGGTGACCCTCAGCCCATGTTGAGCGCCTCGGCCCGCACCCACGCCGGGCGGGTGCGTACGACCAACGAAGATGCCTACGTCTGCCATGCCGAAATGGGGCTTTTTGCGGTGATCGATGGCATGGGGGGAGAAGCCGCCGGAGAGGTGGCGGCCGCCATCGCGGCCCGCTGCATCGCCGAGCTGGGCTCTACCCCGGGTTTTGCAGGGGAGACGCTGCTTTCCGGTGCCTTCCAGGAAGCCCGCCGTCGCATCCTTGCCCACGCCGCCACCTACCCCGAGCACCACAAGCTCGGCGCCGTGGGGACCGCCGCACGATTGGAGGACGATGGACGCCACCTGGCCATCGCCCATGTGGGAGATACCCGTGCCTACCTGGTCAATTCGCGGGGGGCCCAGCGCCTGACCACCGATCACACCATGCCGGTGCCTGGCAAAAAACCGGCGGTGGCCCGGGATCTTGGCCGCCAAGACCTGCCCGCCACCTGGGTGGACACCCTGCGGGTGCCGGTCTCTCCTGGCGACCTGTTGCTGCTCTGTTCGGATGGGCTCTATGATCCTTTTCCCGAAGAGGAATTGCTGGCGGAGCTGACGCACTACCATCGAGATCGGGTGGCGGTGGACACCATCAGCTCGCGCCTGATCGCCACCGCCCTTTCGCGGGGGGGGCCGGACAATGTGACCGTGGTGGTGGTACGGATGACCCGCTTCCGACGCCGCAAGATGTCGCGCCGCATGGGCTTTGCGCTCTCGGTAGGGGTGATGCTGATCCTCCTGGGCTTTGTTGCAGGGGTTCTGCTGAATTTTCAGCTTCGTAAGGAGTTTCCCACCGAAGTCAGTCGCAAGGTACAACTGCATGAGGACCGCGAGGTAGAGACGGCCCTGGTGACCCGGGTGCTCAAGGGTGGGGCGTTGAGCTGGCGGGGGTCGCGGGTGAGCGCCCCCGCGTGGGAGCTGACGGTAGCCGGGCGTGCGGATTTTGATCTCTGCGCGCTGAAGGTGGTGGGGGAGCTGCGCGTAGTGGTGGAGGAGGGAGGAGTACTGGACATTGACGACTGCCGCCTGCAAGCAGGAAAAATCCACATCACCGCAAAGCCGGGGGCAAAGGTCAGCCTCCAGCGTACTCTTCTTTTTGCCGATGAAAGCCCGATCCTGGAGGGTAGTATCACGGAGGAAGATGTGGAGAAACGCCCTGCACTGCCGACGATCGTCCCAGTGATGCCAGAGCCGGTGCCTCCTCCTCCGGCCACTTCCCCAGCTCCCCCCCCCGCGCCCAAGCCTAAGAATAAGCCATGATCCTGGTAGAATTGCTGCTGCTCCTGCTTGCCGGGGGGCTGGGCCTGTGGGGAGCCCACTGGAGCCTGGCAACGGTGTTGGGCGTGACCGCGCTGCGCGGACAGACCGGCGATGCGACGGTGGCGCTGGCGGCCGGGCAGCAGGGGATGCTCTGGTTTGGGGCTGGGGTCGCCCTGGTCGCCCTGGCGCGGGGGGCCACGCACTTTCGTCGTGGCCAGCATGTACGTACGCCATTGCTTCTTCCTGCGGTCTATGCGGCTACTTCGCTCGGCTTGGTGGTGCAGTATGGCTATGGAAATCCCTATGTACCGGGCTGGACCGGCCCGGCCTTTGCGCAGGGGGTGTTCTACGGAAGTGTGATCGTGGCGGGGATCCTGGCCATTCCTGGAGATCTGGCAGGCCTGATCCATCGCTTCCGACCGGCGTTGGCTGCCACGGTGGTCCTGCTTTTTGCTGCCTTGTACCTCTTTGGTACCGAGCCGGGTGGCTCCGGGGCGCGCATCAACCTGGGGCCGATCCAGCCGATCGAGATTGTGAAGGTGGCCGCGGTGCTCTTTCTGGGGAGCTGGCTGGGACAACGGGCGGCAAAGCTCCGTTTTCAACGGATGAAGCTGCTGTCTCTGAGCTTCCCACGCCCGCGTCTGCTCCTTCCCGCGGTCGGCGCACTCCTGGGGGCGCTCTCGGGTCTATTTTTGGTGCATGATTTGGGCCCTACCCTTATTTTAGGTGGCGTATTCCTGGGGCTCTTTTATGTGGTTACCCGGTCGGGCGGCTGGGTGCTGCTGTCGCTTTCCGGCCTCGCCGCCATGCTGGCCTTCTTCGGCCTCTTCCCCGAGCTGGCGCCGGCGGCGTCGGTAGAGCTGCGGCTTCGGATGTGGCTGGATCCCTGGTACAACGCCCTGGCCCACGGGGATCAACTGGTGGCCGCCTTCTGGACCATGGCAGCGGGTGGGCTGACCGGCACCGGCATCGGCTCGGGCTGGCCGGGTGCCTTGCCTGCCGGCCACACCGACCTGGCCTTCGCCCATGTGGTGGAGGAGCTGGGGCTGGCGGGTGGCCTGATCTATCTGGCCTGTCTGGGGACGGCGATCACCGATGGCCTGCGTGTCGCCATCCATAATCGCACCCCCGAGCGTGTGTTGATGGCGACGGCGCTGGCGCTCCTGCTGGGCTGGCAGGCGGCGGTGATCCTGGGCGGCACCCTGGGCCTGATTCCGCTGACGGGGGTGGTGGTGCCCTTCCTCTCCTACGGAAAGTCGGGGATGGCGGCCTTTTTGGGCGTGGCGGCGTTGATCGCGCGGCTGGGCGAAGATGGGCAGGTCCGGCAGGATACCGACGAGCTGCGCGAGCTGCGCGACGGGGTGCTCCGGCTGCAGGTGGCGGTCGTGGGTGTGGTGGTTCTTTTTGGCGCCACAACGGCCGTTCGAGCACTCTGGCATCGCGATGAGGTCACGCTCCGGGGAGCGGTGACCACCCTGGGCGATGGCACCCCGCGCCTGATCGCCGACCCGCGGATTGCCGCGCTGGCCGCCTCCATCCGCCGCGGGCCGATCCTGGATCGCAATGGCATTGTGTTGGCTGAGAATGTCGAGCAGGATAAGCGGCTGTATCCCTTGGGTTCTGCGTTGGGGACCCTTCTGGGGCCGCCGGAGGGGGGCCTGCTCCGCGCTCGCTGGAGCGTGGAGCGGCAACAGGACACGGTGCTGCGGGGCTGGCCCGACCGGTCGGATGCCCCCTCCATCTGGTTAGCGGCTTTCCCCGCCGCAGAAGGGACGGTAGAGCGGGCGGTGATGGCGGTACCGGGAGGTGTTCCCGAGTCCGACGCCGAGCGTCTGGCCGCCACCCGCCGCGCCGAGGACCTGGGGAGCAGCGGTGGCTTACGACGGGTGACGCTGGCCGCGCCGGACTATTCCGGCCTGCTCCCCATTGTGCGGATGCCGCTGGCGGAGCGTGCGGCGGCTGTGGCGGCCCTTTCCGCCGATGTGGCACCCCGGACAGTGCGTTTGAGCCTGGAGGCCCGCCTGCAGGCCGCCCTGGCTGCGCAGGTGAAGACGGCCGCGGCCCGCTCCAAAGTGGGCGCGGCAGCCGCGGTTGTGCTGGATCCGGCCACCGGCGAGATCCTGGCCCGTGCCCAGTGGCCGGACTACGACCCGGCGGGGACGGACTGGCGTGCACTCCGTCTGCAGGCGGATCCGAAATTTATGGGTATCTATGGGGCATGGTCGGACAAGACCGGTCTGCATGGAGTCTTCCAGGCGGGATCGGTCTTTAAGATTTTGTCCGCCGTGGTGGCATTGCGGGAAGGGGTGGTCAGCACCACAGGCGAGGGGAGCTGCCCCACGACGGCCGATCCGGTCTTTTCCTGCGATCAACGCTCGGAAGGGCGTGTCTCCTTTACGCTGCCAGGCTGGTCCCGTCCCATCCACGACCACGGGGATGGCGGCGGCGAGGGCAAGCTGGATCTGGTGGGGGCCATCACCCGCTCCTCCAACGTCTACTTTGGGCAGCTTGCGCTGTCGTTGGGCTCCTTGCCCTACCGGAAGCTGCGGGAAGAAGGCGTGGAGTTTGGGAACCCGGGTCTGCTGTCTGAGGCAGAGGGGCCTTGGACTGGCCTCGGTTCGGCGGGGAGCCGGCGGCTGGCGCAGACCGGCTTCGGGCAGGGCGCGGGCTCTTGGAGTGTGGTGCAGGCGGCGCGGCTCCTTGGGGCGGTGGCAAACGGGGGTGTCTACCGACGCTGCCCGGCGGAAATGCTCTTTGGAAGTGTCTGCGTGGCCACACCTATCCTGCCCACGGGTAGCGATGTGGCACCCATTCTGTCCGGTATGCTCGGCGTGATGCAGCGTGGTACGGGAGCGCGGCTCACCGAGCCCAAGGGCATTCGAGTGTACGGTAAGACCGGTACGGCCGATGCGCCGGGCACCGCGGACGAGCGACCCTGGGGCATCAAGCCGGGCAAAGAAACAGCGCCCCATTCCTGGTTTTTTGCTATTGCCGAGCCGGAAGAGAATGCGTCCTGTGTAGCCGACGCGCCGGGTCGCTACGTGGTGGCGGCGGTGGTGCCGCATGGCGGATTTGGAGCTTCGGCGGCCGGACCTCTGGTGATGGCCACCCTGCAGGAAATGCAGACGCTGGGCTACTTTCCGAAGGTGCCCTGAATGGCAATTCCGGGGCACCGCGAGGACACCCTTCTGCGTGAAGTGCCGGGTAGCCGCCGGGTACTCCGCACTTTTACCCGCGGACGCCTGTGTGTGACCCGGGTGCTCCTTTCCGATCGGGTTGATCCGCTTCTTTCACCGGAAATTGAGAAAATAGTCTTGACGGGGGAAGGCTTTGCGCCGCTGCCCCGCTCGCTGGATCTGACCCTGGCCGGCTATCGGGTTGCGGCCCGCCTGCCGCGGGATGCGGCCATGCCCTGGACCTCGGCGGTGGCAGGTGGCGTCACCTCCGAGGGCTATATTTATGTAAGTACCCGCTGGATGGAAGGCACACCGCTGCACCAGCTGATGGGCCAGACCACGGAAGGGATGAGCCGACGCCTGTTGGCGGCCGCGGCACGGATCCTGGTGGAGCTGCACAGCCGCTCCATCGCCTATGGGGACTTCAAAGCGGAAAATCTGGTGATGGCACCAGATGGGAAGCTGGCGCTGATCGATCTGGATACCCTTCGCCTGGTGCCCGGCCCGACCATGCCCGTGGTTACCCAGGATGTAAGCCGGTCCTGGGCGGCTCCCGAGCAGTTCCAGCACCATACCTACCTCTCCTCGGATCTCTACGCCTTCGGGCGGCTGGTGGAGGAGATGTTTCCCGGCGGTCTCCCAGTAGAATTCCGGGATCTGGTGCTGGCCTGCCGCCAGAATGATCCGCTTCGCCGTCCGCAGACCCACCTCGTTTTCCAGCGCATTTCTGGCCAGAAAGTTGTGTTGAAGGACTGGAATGGCCAGCTGACGCCCCCCGCCGCGGTGCCCGTGGGCAGCCCCGAGGCCACCGTGCGGGTGGAGGAGGAGGCCGCCGGGCCTTCCTGGTCTCCGCCGCCCCCGGTGGGGCCATCGCCTCCGATTGGCGGTCGGCCGTTGCCAGCGGGCATCCCGATGCCGCTACCAGCGGGTGGGCCCACGGTGGAGCCGGTGGACCCGCTGCGGGAGGAGCCACCGGAGCCGGAAGAGCTGGTCCCGGTCGAAGAGTGGCGGGTGGTCCCGCCCCCTCCTCCCACCCCCGTTCCCATCGAAAAAACCGATACATCGGCAGTAGCTATCGGTTCGGATAGAGATTTTGTACCCATCGAAAAAACCGATGGATTGACCAAAACCATCGTTCCGGGCAAAGCAACGCCGTCCAAAAAGTCAGGTTTTTTGGGGAGTTGTCTGGGACTGACCATGGGTATGGGTCTGTTTCTGATGCTGATCTGTGGCAGCTTCTGGGGCTATCAGCGCGAGCAGGATGTGAAGACCGCCAACCAGCAGGCCGAGCAGACCCTGGCCGCGCTGCGGGACTACAAGATCGATGCCCGCCTCAACCGCGATCCCAACCAGAGACGTTTGCTGAAAGAGCAGGCAGAAACAGCCTATACACTTGCCGCTACGCCACGCAGTTCCGCAGTCTACGCGCTGGCCACCGTCTGGGAGCAGGGCTGGCAGGACAGCGGAAAGCTGTGGAGGCCCGACGATTTTCTGGCAGCGGAGCAGGTCGTCTCCTCGGTGGCGGATCCCCGCCAGCCCGAGGCGCTCTTGGCCGAGGCCACCCTCTATTCTGGATCCTGCCGGGTGAACCGCAAGAACCAGGCCGACGCCGCGCGGGACTGCCTGCATAGTCGGCGCGCGCTCGACGACTTTTTCAGCGTTCTCCCTCCCTCTTCCGATTGGAATTGGCTACGCGTGGAGGGGGTCTGGGTGGAGGTGATGGTACTCTCCGAACAGTATGCCTTTGCGACGTCCGGGGAGAAGACCCTGCTCTTGGGGCGGGCACGGGACCGCTGCCAGCAGGTGAAGGCCTTTCTCGACGATGCGCCGGTGAACGGGCCCGAGCTGTTGGAGGACTGCCTGCGTCTGGATGGTCTGGCCGGAGACGTGGACGGCTGGCTGACGACGGCAAAACTGTTGTTGGAAAAAAAGGCCGACAGCGACACCCGCAAGCAGATCTTTTATTCGGCGGGGGAGGGCTGTGAAAAGACCCCGCTCTCGAAAAAGGGAGGTCGCGTTGAACCTACCTCCAAAGCGGATCCCTGGTGTGCGGCCATGGGCCTGGCCGGGCAGGGGGAGTGGGATGCCGCGGCCCGGATCTCCCAGACAGTGCCTCCAGACGCCACCCATCCCTGGGGATTGTTGATCGAACGCCTGAAAAAGGAGTCTCCAAGCTCTTTTTATTCATGGGGCTGGTGATGCGGCCCCATCCCGAGGTCTCTCCCGCCCGCCGTCGTGGCTACCTTTTTGTGGCGCTGCTTCTACTGGTCTTTACCGTGGAAAGTGCTCGCGAGATCAGTCTTTTTCAGCGGAGCAGCGCGGAAAAGGAGTACCGTGCCGCCCAAGACCGCCTGGAGAGTGCGGTGGAGCGCTGGGAGGATCTTGTCGTCAAGCGCGTAGAGCATTTTTTGCAGCTTGCGGAGCGTCGTGGCCGACTTCTACAGGATTCCCGACCATCCTCTAAAAGTTGGTTTGACGGGATCTATGTGTGGGAGCCACGGAGCCTGCTCTTCCCCGTACCTCGGGTGGAGGAGGATCTCGGAAAGATCCGTGCTAATCCTTGTATTCAGGAGGCGGAGGAGCTGAGCCGGGAGGACGTTCCGGCTGGCGCCCACGCCTTGGAGGGCTGTATCGGGCGCGACATTCCCGTCAGTCTGCTGGCGGCCTCAGATGCAGCAGAGCTCTGGTTGAATGCCGGCTCTCCGGCGGAAGCGGCTCGGGTGCTGCGCACGGTCGACGCCCTGACCCGCTCCGAGCTGGCCCTGGTATCGCGCCGGGGCCTGCCCATCCGTCGGATCCTTTCCCTCCGCCTTCAATTCATCCGTATTCTGGGCGAAGATGCTCCACAGATGCAGGTGCTTGCTGCCGAGGTGGGTGACCTGGATGCGGAGTCGATGGAGGGGGTGATCGATCTCTATGAGTACCCCATCCTCGCCGAGGCGCGGGGTATCTTACAATATGATAATGAGGAGCTGCTGGCGCGCGCAAAACGGCGCGTGGATGCACTTCGGGAGATCCGGGATCACCCCTGGAATGTGGAGGAGGTGCCTCACATGGAGGACGGCCCCCGTCTCTATGTAGATCCCGTGGGAGATCCTCCCTATCTTCTCTTTTACGCCCGTATCGGGGAAGGGGACACCCTGGCGGCGGTACAGGTAGACCAGCCCAACCTGATCAAAGACCTGCTTCAGAAAATGAACAAGGTTCGCCCATGGCTTTCCATCCGTGACCCCGGTGGGAAGGTGGTGGATGGGGTGGAGGGGCCTCTGGGGCCCCAGATGGCCTTCACCCGTGTGCTCCCCCACCTTCGGGTGGGGCTGACTATGGCCTATTTTCGGGATAATGCACCCGAAAATAACCTTTTTGCGCAGACCTTGCCCATGCTCCTGGGCCTCTTCACCGGAATTGCCGCCTTGCTCGCCTTGATCCGCACCGATCGGCAGCAGAGTGACCTGATGGAGCAGCAGCGGGAATTTATGGCACGGGTGACCCATGAGCTGAAGACGCCGCTGGCAGGAATCCGCTTGATGGCGGAGAATCTGGAGCTGGACTCCTTCCGGGACGACAACAAACGTCAGCGTTTTGCGCGCCAGATTGTGAAGGAGGCGGAGCGCCTCGGTGCGCGCGTGGACGAGGTGCTGAAGGCCGCCAACCGTCCCGAGCTGGGGATGCCGGAGAACGTGGATATCGACGCGATGGTGGCGGAGATTGGTGAACGTTGGAAACCGCTTTTTGAGCAGCATGGCGCTACCCTGGTGGTAGAGACCACCCCCGTCGGCAAAATCCGCACCCAACGTAGCCTTCTTCGCGACGCCCTCTACAACTTCATGGACAACGCTCTGAAGTATCGCCGGGAAGACAAGCCGGGAAAGGTGATTTTCCGGGTCAGTGCCGATCGACGTACCGTAACTTTTGACATCGAGGACAACGGCCTCGGAGTGCCCGCCCATATGCGAAAGGCCATCTTCGAGCGCTTTCGCCGGGTGGAGGGGCCGGGTCGCGGATTGTCTGGCGGTCATGGCCTGGGGTTGTATTTTGTCGCAGAAGCTGCCCGGCTCTTGGGTGGCAAGGTAGAATGTCGCGAGGGCGCCGAAGGTGGAGCCCGCTTCTTACTTCGAATTCCCCGGAGGGGCTGATGGAATCGCTCGGTGCAAGCATCCTGGTGGTAGAGGACGATGAGACCTTGGCAATGGGTCTGGAGAGTGCGTTGGAGCATGAGCACTTCCAGGTCACCCATGTGGATCGCGGCGAAAAGGCGCTGGCGGCCATCGAGGACGACATCCCCGATCTGATGTTGTTGGACGTGATGTTGCCGGGTATGGATGGCATCACCGTATTGAAGAAGGTGAAGGCCGAACATCCCGAGCTGCCCATCATCATGGTTACCGCCAAGGGTGCGGAGCTGGATCGGGTGCTGGGTTTGGAGCTGGGCGCCGATGACTACGTCACCAAGCCCTTTTCTCTGCGCGAGCTGACCGCACGCATCCGTGCACGTCTCCGTGCACGCCCCGCCGCGCCGCGTACCCCGGAGACCTTCCGCTTTGGCAAAAACGAAGTGGACCTTCGCCGTCGTATCCTCATGCGCGAGGGCGTGGAGCACCGCATGACGACGCACGAGTCGGGTGTGCTCCAGTACCTGATCGCCCATCGTGGCCAGGATGTAAGCCGCGAAGACCTGCTGCAGCACGTTTGGGGCTACTCGCCCACCATGGCAACGCGCACCGTGGACAACCAGATCCTGAAGCTGCGCAAGAAGATCGAGGAAACCCCGGCCGATCCGCGCCATATTCTGACGGTGCACGGGACGGGCTATCGCTTCGAGGTCTGAGTACCCAAGCAGGGTTGCAAGCGGACGAAGGCCGGGCCGACGCGAAGGGTACGGGCCCGGTCAAAGACGGCCATCTTCGACTGAATGAATGTTCATTCAGTCGAAGAATCGCTCTCCCTTCGCGGCCATCTCCCGTAGCTTCGTCGCCGGTACAAAACGTTCGCCGTGTAAGGCGGCGAGCGCTTCCAGCTCCGCAACCAGTGCCGGGATACCCTGCCGGTCCATCCAGGCCAGGGGCCCGCCGGTGTTGGGGGCAAAGCCGATGCCGAAGATGGCACCCACCTCGGCGTCGCGGTACTGCCGGAGGATGCCCTCGTCAAAGCAGCGGGCCACCTCGGCACACTGGGCCAACAGCAGGCGGCGGGCGAGGGCGGGGACTTCGGCGGTTTGCCGGGTGGCGGTCAACTCGGTCAGTCCCGTCCAGATGCCGGTACGTTTGTAGCCGCGGCTCCCTTGGGTATAGTCATAAAAGCCCTTGCCGTTGACTTTGCCCAGGCGTCCGTGCTGGTCCACCAACGCCACCAAGAGCGCGGTGGCCTGCGGCAGTCCACGGCCGGTGTATTCGGCAGCTTGCTCCAGCACATGCCTCCCCAGCCGCAGGCTCACCTCATCAAAAACCTGCAGCGGCGGCACCACCATGCCCGCACTCCGCGCCGCCCACTCCACCAGGACCGGATCGATCCCTTCGGCCACCATCTGCACCCCCTCCAGGAGGTAGCTGGCAAAAACCCGCGACGTGTAGAATCCGTAGCCGTCGTTCACCAGGATGGGCAGCTTTTTGATGCTGCGGCAGAAGGCCAGCGAGCGCGCCAGGGTGTTTTCCGAGGTTTTATCGCCGTGGATGATCTCCAGCAGCGGCATCTTTTCGACGGGGGAGAAGAAGTGGAGGCCCACAAAGCGGTCGGGATGGGCGGAGGCCTCGGCCAGGGCGGTAATCGGCAGTGCGGAGGTGTTGGAGGCCCAGATAGCATTGGGACTGAGCAGGGGTTCCAGCTCGCGGGTGACCCGGTGTTTGATCTTCATGTCCTCGATCACCGCCTCGATCACCAGATCGGTGCCGGCAATCGGAGCATTCTCCAAGGTCCCCGTCACTTTTTCGAGGATCGCGGCTGCAGCAGCGGCGCCCTTCCTTTTGCCCACCCGCTCGGCCTCGGTGCGCACATGGGCCATCCCCGCCTCCAAAGCCGGGGCGGTGATGTCCTTCAGGACCACCTCGTAGCCACGGGAAGCGCAGAGAAAGGCAAGTCCAGCGCCCATCATCCCCGCCCCCAGGATGGCCACCTTACGGATGCCTGCATCCTCACCCTTGGCCAGGGTCGGCAACCCCTCGTGGCGCTCGGCGGCGCTGCGGTGGAAAAAGAAGGTGCGAATCATATCTTTGGCCTGGTCGGACACCGCAAGCTGCACAAAGCGGCGTGCCTCCACCTCCAAGGCGCGGTCAAATTGCAGGGAAGAGCCCTGCTGCACCACCGAGATCGCCGCCTCCGCCGCGGGAAAGACGCCGTTGGTCTTCTGGTAGAGCATGGCGCAGCCCACCATAAAAATGTTCCGACCCTCTTCACTGTTGGGCGCCGGGGCGGGCCACACAAAGTCGCCACTGTCCCAGGGCTGCTTCCGGCCGGGGTTTTTGGCTAACCAGCCCCGGCAGCCTTCCAGCAGGCTCGCCACATCGGGCGCTAGGCTATCCAACATGCCCGCCGAGGCGGCCTCGGAGGCGCGCAGGATCTTGGCCTGGGCGATGTTCTCCAGGGCACCCTGGATGCCGATCAGGCGCGGCAGACGCTGGGTTCCGCCCGATCCGGGGATCACGCCCAGGTTCACCTCGGGCAGTCCCACCTGCAGCTCCGGGCTGTCCAGGGCGGCGCGGTAGTGGCAGGAGAGTGCCAGCTCGTAGCCGCCTCCCAACGCGGTGCCGGTCAGGGCGCAGGCCACCGGAACTCCCTGCTCGATACTGCGGAACAGCGCGGAGAGGCTACGCACCTGGCTGTAGAGTGCGGCGGCGTCACGGCTGCCGTAGAGCATCTCCAGATCGGCACCCACACAGAAGTCCCGATGGCCGGAAGCCAGGACGATCCCTTTGAGGCCGGAAAGGGCGCGGGTGGCTTCCATGGCCTCCGCCAGCCCTTCGCCAAAACGGGCATTGATCTTGTTGGCCCGCCCCTCCATCTTCAGGATCAGCAGTGCCTGACCGGTGGCGCCGTCCCACCACACCCGCGCCACATCCGAGGCAAAAACCCGCTCTCCCCCAAAAAGAGCCTCGATCTCCCCCACATCCAGCTTCTGGTTCATCACCCCTCCCGGGAATCTTTTGATATTCCGTTTCGATATATTCTGATTCGATATAGATTCGAGATGACTGAAAAAGCAGCGTCAGACGCGCTCAATCAGCGTGGCGATGCCCATGCCCCCGCCGATACACAGGGTGACCAGGCCGGTGGAGAGGTTGCGGTCCTCCAGGGCATCCAGGACCGTGCCCAGCAGCATGGCCCCGGTGGCGCCAAGGGGATGGCCGAGTGCGATAGAACCCCCGTTCACATTGATCTTTTCTTCCGGCACACCCAGCTCGCGGGCCCAGGCCAGCGGCACGGCCGCGAAGGCCTCGTTCACCTCGTAGAGATCCACATCTGCCGCCGACATCCCCGCTTTTTTGAGAGCCTTGCGGGTGGCGGGGATCGGGCCGGTCAACATCAGCAGCGGCTCCTCGCCGGAAAGCGCGACGGCGCGGATTTTTGCGCGCGGTTTAAGACCCAGACGCTCGCCGGCCTCTTTGCTGCCCACCAGGATCGCAGCGGCACCGTCCACAATTCCCGAGGAGTTACCGGCGTGATGGACGTGACGGATACGCTCCACCGCCGGGTAGCGGCGGCGGGTCAGCGCGTCCAGACCGAACTGAGTGCCCATCATCTCGAAAGCAGGCTTCAGACCGGCCAGTTTTTCGAAGGTGGTGTCTGCACGTGGATACTCGTCCGCCTCCAGGATGGGCAGGCCGCTGCCGTCTATCACCGGCACCACCGAGCGCGAAAAAGCGCCCGAGGCCATCGCTGCCGCTGCCTTCTGCTGGCTGCGCAGCGCAAATTGATCAACTTCTTCACGGGTGATCCCGTACAGCGTCGCCAGCAGATCAGCCGAGATTCCCTGGGGCACACCGCCCACCGTCCACTGGGTCTCCGCCTCCCAGATGGCGCCACCGTCGGAACCCATCTTCACACGGGACATACTCTCTACGCCGCCGGCCACCACCAGATCGTGGAAGCCGCTGGCCACCATCGCCGCCGCATGGTTCACCGCCTCCAGGCCCGAGCCGCAGAAGCGGTTGACGGTGACCCCGGGGGCCGAAAAGTCCCAGCCCGCCTGGAGTGCGGCAAAACGGGCGATACAGGCGCCCTGTTCGCCGGTCTGGGTCACACAGCCGATGACCACATCGTCCACGAGATTTGTCGGCAGCGATGTACGCTTCTCCAGCGCCTTAAGAGACTGGGAAAGCAGATCGATGGGCCGCACGACATAGAGGCTGCCGTTCTCCTTTCCCCGCCCCCGGGGGCTGCGGACGGCATCGTAGAGGTAGGCTGTGGACATGCGCACTCCGAGAGGGGCGCATTCTATCGGATGGCGCTTCGGCGTGCATCTTTTCCGATCCGGGGCTATCATGGAGGCGTCCTGGAGAGGGGATGCTGCTCTTATGGTTGGCCTGCAACAAGCCCGACGTCAAACCGGATCCGGAAGAGACCGGCTATATCGACAAACATTCGGAAGTAGTCGAGGACAGCGGCGATAGCACCGAGAGCCTGCCCGACTCCAAGCCGGACAGCCACGACAGCGATACCGGCGAGATCCCCGGCTTGTTGCGACTGGATGTCTACCCGCAGGGCCTGACGGTGGCGGTGGGCGCAAGCTGGAGCATGCAGGTGGTGGGTACGGACACCGACGGGCGTCGTGACTGGACGACTGCAAGCCAGTGGTACAGCGACGACGAAGCGGTGGCGACGATTGACACAAATGGTCTGGTGGTGACGAAGGGCGCAGGCAGTACGCGGCTGCACGCCGAGCGGGACGGGCTGGAGGCCGGGGCGCTGCTGACGGTGCGGGACGATGGGCTGGTGCAGATCCAGGCCATCGACGGCCGCGATGGCAGCGGACTCGGGAAGGTGACGGTGACCCTGCCGGATGGCACCACCGGAAAAACCGACAGCGATGGCAAGCTTTCCCTGCCCTGGGCCGATGCGGGGCCGATGACACTCACCGCCTACAAGGCCAATTGGAATGGTGTGGCCTTTGTGGACACGGTGGCCCGTTCGATTGTGTTCACCACCTATCCCAAGGAGCAGGATCAGCAGGATGCAAACCTGCACGGTCAGGTGGATCTGTCGGTGGTTCCGGAGGGAGATTGGGACCAGTTGTTGGTGGGGATGGCGGGTGCGGGAGCACAGGGAGAGCTGGCCGGGCTGGTGTTGGAGGATCTGTTGGGGGAGGATCGGGAGGTCAGTGTGCTCGGGGTGACTGTTCATGCACCGGGAAACCTGTTTATCAAGGGGACGGTAGAGGACTACGAGGCGCAGATCTGGTCGGAGCCGGTGGTGGCCTGGGGGCTGGCCGGGGCTCTTGACATCGCAACCCTCACCGGCGCCTCTGGCGTGGGGGAGGTGATGAATATGCTTACCACCAATTTGGATAATTTCCGATGGGGCTATGCGGGCGGGGGCGTCGGGGTCACCGGCGCCACCACCGAGCTGGACCTGACGATGGCCACCCCCTTCGACAGCGGTCTGAACATCCCACTTCCCGCCCTTCCTGCGGGTTTTAACGGGACCGAGGCCTACTTTCTGATGTCCGCCCAGGAGCGGGTGGATGGCTGGGTGGTGGATGGTTTTGGCCAGGGGCAGGCGGGAGAATTGGCCACCGTGCACCGGGTGGCAGCCGGTTCCGTGGAAAGTTCGGTGGGAGAGGCGGTGCTGCTGTACAACGAAGTGGGTGGCCTGGGCACCTCGGGCACCGTGGCGACTGCGGTGGCGGAGAGCCATGGAGGAAGCTGGGAGAGTCCCGAACTGCTGGCCATTCCCACCCTCGACAGTTGGGATGGCACCAGCCGCGCCATCGCCCTGACGGTAGACAGCCAGTCCAACTATGTACGCCTCCGCGCCTTTGACCGGCACAAGCTGGCCTACGACATCTACCTGCCCGGCTCCTACACCGGCACCCTGCCGCTGGCCGATCCGGATTTTCTATGGGCCGATGCCGATCTTCAGATCATCAGTGCGGAGTCTACCTGGGCGACGCGCGAGGATCCGATCGGTACGGGCTTGTTGGATCCGCGCCAGCAGAATGCGCGGCGCATGGTGCGGGCGGGGTGGAGTTATTGAGGGAGGGCCGGGGGCTTTCCACCTACTGATCGCGCAACTCAAACTCAATATCATCCAACCCAAAACCCGCCGAGTCATTGATCTCGTACACCGCCACCGAGACGATGTTCTCAAATTCCGTCAAATCCGCCAAAGCCGACCCATTTTCGCCGGAGGTGCTTACACGGAAGTCGATGGTGTGCACCTCGCCATCTTCCGTGGTGATGTCGGCCAGGGCCACCTTGCCGTCGCCGGAGCCGGTCAGCCACCAGGACAGGTTGCGCACCGGCCGCGGAAAATTCACGGTGAAGTCGATCTCGTAGCCACGGCTGCCGGGATTGTCCGTCGTAAACACAAACCAGGAGCCGGAGTGCGCCTGGGAGGCATACTCAAAAGAGTACAGATGGTAGCCGCGCTCCTGAACATCAAAAGTCAGAAATTCGCTATAGGCTGCGTCACAATTACTCTCCTCGGTCTGGTCCTCAAAGTCGATGAAGACCGGCGACCAGGTATAGTCGGGCGGATTGGAGTCGTCGGCGGTGGCCGAGGTGTCATCCCCTCCGGTCGGGTTGTCTTTTTCCTTCTTTCCCCCGGCACAGGCCAGGATCGAGAGGCTGAAGAAGGCGAGGGTGGGGAGGAGGAGGCGCTTTTGCATCGGCGCGGCCTAACCGGTTCCCCTTGCCGATGGCCAGTGGGAAGCGGTCGAGGCACCGGTTAAGCGTCGGAAATGACCGACTCCGCAGACCTGATCGACACCGCACGTGGCGCCTTTCTCCCCCTCGCTGTCCGACCCGAGCTGAAGCAGGCCGCACTCCTGAATTTGCAGCGTTGGCTGAGCGATCCGCAGCTTGCCGACTGGCGCCCCCAGATCGAGGCGATGTTCGAGAAAAAGCGCTGGGATCTCCTGCTGGACTGTTTCTATCAGGTGCTGCCCTTCGGCACCGGGGGGCGCCGGGGTCCGGTGGGGGTGGGCCCCAACCGCTTCAACCCCTGGACACTCTCCGCCTCCGTACAGGGTCATGTGGAGTGGCTGAAGCAGAAGTCCAGCCCAAACCAGGCTCTCTCGGTGGTGATCGCCTACGACGTGCGTCGCTACCTGGACAGCATCAATCTCTACGACCGCGACCTGCCCAACCCGGCCATGGGCCTGTCCTCCCGCGACTTCGCCGAGATCGCCGCGGGGGTCTACGTTGCCAACGGTGTCTCGGTCACGATGCTCCCGCCGGGCAGCGCTACCTTTGTCAGCACCCCGGAGCTTTCTTTTGCCATCCGCCACCTGCGCGCAAGTGGTGGCCTCAACATTTCTGCCTCTCACAACCCGTCCGACGACAACGGCGGCAAGTTCTACAATGGCCTGGGCGGTCAGGAAGTGCCCCCCGATGATGAATTGATGGCGAAGCTGGTGGAGCAGGTGCAGGAGGTGCGCTCGGTCACCTACGCCGAAGGTCGCTCTCTGGGCCGCATCCACGACTACGGTCCCGAGATCCACGACGCCTATGTGGCCGCAAACCTGTCCACCTCGTTGAAGCCCCAGGCCCGCTCGGCATCCGTCGTCTTTACCGGTCTGCACGGCACCGGCGACACCACGGTCGCTGAGGTGCTCCGCGCCGCCGGCTTCAAGCTCAGTATCGAGCCCACCCAGGCCAGTCACGACGGCAGCTTTCCAAATGTTCCCTTCCGCACGCCAAATCCAGAAGTGCGTGCCAGTATGGAGCGTGCTGTCGCCCTTGCGAAGGAGCAGGGTGCCGATCTGGTGATGGCCTGCGATCCCGACGCCGACCGCATTGGCCTGTGCTGCCGCGATGGCGACGACTTCCGCTTCTTCACCGGCAACGAGATCGGCGTTCTTGTTACTGAATATCGTCTTTTGTACGGTAGTTGTCTCCGCCCCATTGTCCTGAAAACCGAGGTGACCTCCGATCTGATCCGTCGGGTTGCCGAAAGGCACGGCGCGCGGGTGGTGGGCAACCTGATGGTGGGCTTCAAGTATATCGGCGAGGCACTTCGGCTTCTGGAGTCAGAGGGCAGCTTTCTGGGAATCCAGGGGGAGCTGTCGGACTTCTGCGTCGGCATCGAGGAGTCACACGGCGTGTTGGTGACGCCCTTGATCCGGGACAAAGATGCCGCCGGAGCGGCGCTGGCCCTGGCCGAGTATGCCAGCCTTCTCAAAGACGAGGGCAAGACCCTGGCCGATGCCCTGCGCGAACTGTGGCTCCGCGAGGGCTACCTGCACAACGACCTGGTCAGCACGGTGATGCGCGGGGCCGCCGGGCGCGCCCGCATCGAAAAAATTCAGCAGCAAATGCGGGAGAATCCCCCTACCGTGATCGGCGGTCATGCCGTGACCGCCTTCTACGACCGCGCCGATCCCAAGGGCCCCTGGGGCCCCATCAAGTCGGGTACCGACGCCGCAAGCCGCGATATGTTGGTCTTTCAGTTGGGGCCGGATCGCCGGATTCTTCTGCGGCCCTCGGGTACGGAGCCCAAGAACAAGATCTATGTGGAAGTCTGCGGCCAGCCTGGCGCACCGCTGGAAACCGAAGTGCCCCTGGTGGTGGCCGAAGCCAAAGACCTCGCCATCGCTTTTGCGCAGCAGATGCTGAAGCAGGTGGAGATCGAATTGCCCGCCTGGGCCCTACGTGTCAGCGATCTGGTGGCCATCGAGCACAAGCAGCATTTTGCCGAGGTGGTGATCCCCGGCCTGCGTAGCCGTTTGACGACGGGGGAGCCGGTGGAGGACTGGCTGGCCGAACAGCTCCGGCCCTACGGCAAAGATCCCCTCCGGCTGGTGGCCGATGCCGTGCGCGCCTGGGCCACGGAAGGGGCGCCGGATGCGGCAGCGGTGCGGGCGGTCTTCGGGCTCTGAGGATGGCTTCCGCCGCTCGGCCTTCGCAAGATCGACCATTGACCCGTCAAGGGTTGACAGGTCAAGATTAGTTCGGGCTCACCCCTCGGGTCGAACATAAACCGGCAGACGTACCCGCAGCCGGGTCAGCCCCACATCACTCTCCACCTCTACCCGCCCCCCCATCTTCTGAAGGGTGGCATGCGCCAGGGTCAGCGCCAGCCCGGACACATCCGGTCGGGCTTCAAACCAGGGATCAAAGAGGTGTTCGATGTGGTTGGGGGCGATGGGTGGCCCATTGTCCTCGATGTCCACCACCACCTCATCGCGACTCCGCCACACATGCAGGTGCAGGTGCTGCTGCTCCCGGCGCTCGCTGGGCAGCCGGGTCCCCATGTGCAGCAGCAGGTTGACAAAAGCTTGGGCCAACCTGGCATGGTTGCCCCAGAGCAGGGTCGGCGGAACCTTCAGGGCTCCTTCCTCCAGCTGGGTGTGTCGCCGCAAGGCATGGCGAGTCACCCGGAGCGCCACCTCCACCACCGCGCCCAGGTCCACCTCGCTCTCCCCCGGGTCATCCACCCGCGAAAAAGTCTTGAGATCCGCGACGATCCGTTGCACCCGCGTCGCTCCTTCCATCGCGTCTGTCAGCGCACTCACCAGCTCCGGCAACTCCCCAGTCTGCGGCCACTGGCCGAGCGTTTCCACCGCATAGCTGATGTTGGCCAGCACATACGAGAGCGGGTTGTTCAGCTCATGCGCCATGCCAGCAGCTAGGGTGCCCAGCGAGGAAAGTCTACCTGCAAGCTGGATTCTACGCTCCATCGCCAGCTCGGAGGTGACGTCGGTAACCAGACCCACCCAGAGCGGTGTGCCCTCCGCATCCGGCTGCACCACCGCCTTCATGCGAACCTGGCGTAGATCGCCATCTTTCCCGCGTATCCGCAGGTCCACACACGCAGTCTGGTTCTCGCGGAGCAGGCGGGGAAGGGCCAGGATCCGCTCCCGGTCCTCGGGGTGGACCCGCTGTCGCAGACGGTTGGTATCGGCCACTACATCCTCGGGTCGTTCCCCGAGCAATTCCTGAACGGCTTCGCTGACATAGAGCAGGGCCGGCTGGCCCGGTTCCAGCGTTCCAACAAAAACCACGCCGGGCATAGCGCCGCTGATCCATCGCAAACGGGACTCGCTCAGCTGCAGGCGCCGTTCAGTGCGGCGCCGTTCGGTGATGTCGCGGCCCACGGCCATCAGCCCTAAGACCTCGCCCGCCGGCCCCACCATTCGTGTGGCATTCCACAAGAGCGTGTGGACTCCCTCGGGTCCAACCACGTCATTTTCGTAGTCCTCGCTATGCTTCCCCTCTACCACCCGCCGGATGTCGGCGCGCACCCCCTCCTGAAATACAGGGGGTACAAAGCGTTCTACATAGTCCGTTCCACAGACCTCAGCGCAGGTCACGCCCAACAGGCGCTCGCCGTAGGCATTCAGCTCCAACAGCATGCCATGGGGGTCCAGGCAGACGATTACGGAATTTGACGCCTGAAAGAAGGCGTTTTTCCAGGACTCAGCGGGAAGGGGCGAAGTCATCTGCGCAGGCGATAACCCACCGGGAGGGGCGGCGGCAAGCGGTTACAAGGTAACAGTTGCCGACAAGCGAGGCCTCCCCCCGCAGACAGCGCCATGCGCCCGTGGCCAAAAGGGGCTAAGAGGGCAGGTGTATCGCCTGCCCCTGATTGTTCCCCGCCATGCCTGCTCCCCGCGCGACCATGTGCGTGCCGGGGATGTGTGGCGGCTGGTGCAGGAGGCCGCGGTTTCGCACTCCGCTGCGGTCGGCTGGCCCCCCACCCGCTATCGGGAGGTGGCCGGAGGCTGGGTGGTGCGCGAGCTGGTGGGCGTTCATCATCGGGAGTTGCACTATGGCGAGGAAGTGCAGGCAGAAACCTGGAATTCTGATCGACGGCGTGAGCTGCTCTACCGACGGGAAACGCGGGTTGCCGACGCGCTGGAGGCCTCGGTGGACTGGGTCTATGTGGGGGCCTCCGGCCCGGTGCGTGCTCCCTCCGAGCTCGTTGCGGCCTTCCCCATCTGTTCCCCTGGGATGATCGCGACTTTTCCTGAGCTTCCCTCCCTGCTGCAACCGATCGACCT
>CAITDR010000659.1 GCA_903891165.1 uncultured Pseudomonadota bacterium | reverse complement strand
CTCCGCGCTGGCAATTGTCGGAAACTTTGATGTAGACAAAGTAAAAGCTGTTCTCCGGGAACATTTCGGCGAGCTGGGCACCGTCCCGGCGCCGCCCGCCCGCCTTCCCCCTCCTCCCCGGCGTTCTACCATGCGAATGGCCCCCCGCATTCTGAAGGCGCCGGTGGATGGCCCGGTGATGATCCTGGCGTGGGACATCCCGCAGACTTCGGATGGCCCACTCGTGGTCACCATGCTGGAAGACCTGCTTCAAGTTGCACTCTATCGAGCCTACGTGGACGACCCCCGTGCCCTCGGCTGGGGCTGCTCCGCCTACCCCTCCAATGCGGCCGGCACCCCCCTGGTCTGCGCCGTCGAGCTGACGGACGAAGCCCCGGTGCGTACCATGGCAGAGGCCACGCCGGCCAGGGTTTTTCAGATCGCCGAAGGCCTGCTTGATCCGGCGCAGGCTTTGGTATTTGCCGTGGAGCCTATGCCGGTTTTGTCCACAGCTTCCGGGCCACCACTTGTCTCTTTTGGTGAACCTCTTTTTCCAGAGATCGTACAAAAAGGGCTCGCCCTGGTGCCGCCCAGCCAGGGTGTGGTACTTCCTAACGGAGTCCAACTTCTGGCCATTCAGCGGCACGAGCTGTCCCTGGTCTATGCAAGGATCGAGCAGACCTTCTCCTGGGACCCGCGAGATATGACGACGGCAGTGTTCACCTACGGATCACACGAATCCAGCCCTCCGTGGATGTGGACAGATGCGGCCGGTGAAACCACCCTGAACAGCAGGGCGCTGGAGGCGGTGGCCTATGCCCTGCCCAGCAAGTTGGAGGCCATGCTGAAGCACCTCCAGGAGCCTCTTTTCCTTCGGGAGATGAGCACACCAAGTTTGGTGCGGCGGCTGCGTACCCTGGAGAGTGCGCGGGACCGGAATTCTAAAAAATCCGTCCTGTCTGTCGGGAATGTTGACCCGTGCCTCCTTCGGGCTGTCGCTGGAGGAGCTGTGGTGGGCCACGGCGGATCGGCCGGGCAGTATCGATAGCTATGGCATCCGGAGTAATGTTCGCGAACAACTTATCGCAGCCGTGGACCCGCAGAATACCTCGGTGGTACTGGTGGGGCCGCTTCCACCGCAGGTGATGATCGACGGTGCGACGGCGGTCTTTTCCTCCGTCGAAAAGAAGCCTGGGAAGGCAGGGATCTCGCCGGAGTGGCGGTTGGAAGGGGCCCCCGCCGCAAGGCTGGTGGCGGTGGAAAGCCGTGGGAGTGCGGTGTCTTTTCGTTGCGACCTCCCCGATGATCCTGCGGTTCAATCCGCCATTGTGGGCATCCTGGAGCCGGGCAGCAACGAGACGCTACGGGAGCAGGCCGGCCTCATCTATGGTGCGGAGGTCCGTATGGAAGAGGACCACCTTGCCCTGTCGCTCAGCACAGAGAGCGGGGCGGGGGTCTTGGCCTTGGTGGGGCTGGAAAAACTCCTGCAGTCCCTAACAGAAATACCGGATCTCCGGGCAGGATCGGCATCTTGGATGGCACAGCAGCAGCCGGGGCGTATGTCCCCGTTCACGCTGCTCCACCAAGAGACGGACAGCCCGGTAACGACCCTGCTGATCGACGATCCCGCAGTCCTGACCCAGGGGCTTCGGCAATGTCAAAGCAGTGGAATTGCGGTGGTGGCTGGCCCCTTGGCCGCCGAAGAGGCGACGCTGGCCCTGTTGGGGCGTAGCCTGCCCACGCTGGACAGCTCCGCGATGCGCTCTCTCCTCAGACAACTCTTGGATAGTGAGAAAAAATAATGTCATTTTTACAAAAAATATTTATAGCATTCTTTTTGATGGGACTGGTTGCGGGCGGGGTGGCCCAGTCGGCGGGTCCGGTGGAGGAGGAGGAGTGGATCCCCAGCGGAATGTTGAGCGGCAGCGATGCGTCGGCTTGGCTGGTGCCAGAGAACATCGGTGCGCCGGCTAGGGTATACTTCATCCGCTTCACATCTGGTTTTTAGCGGAGCATGTAGGGCTCGCCCTTCCGCCGGAGGTAGGCGGATGGTTTCTGGTCGGGCAGGATCCGGAAGCCGCCGCCAAGCAGGTTCGGGAAATGATGGCGGAGTACCTGGGAGAAGCCGAGCTACAGGCCGTTGCGGTGACGCTGATTCCACTCCCGGAGAAAAAAGCATGGCTGGGACAGGTGACCATGCTCATGGGTGCGGCCGAATTTGAGCCTTTTTCGCGGGTCTACCAACCCGGGGAAGTGGCGCGGGTACCTGGCACCGCACTGGGCAGTCGGCGCGAGTATGCGCTCTATGTGGGGCGGAAGGATGTCCTGGAGGTTTCCAGCTATCCCCTGAAAGGAGGCGGGAAGTTCGACATTGAATTCCCCCTCCCGGAGACCAACGGTGTCGTGCGCGTGGCGATGAGCGAACAGAGCCGCAACCGGTTGCCGGACAGCCGGTTCTTTTTCACCCTGTATGTGGGGACACAGCCACCGGGTAGCTTCGGTATGCTGGACCTGGACGTGGACACACGGAACGAGCGACCGATCGATCAGGAGGAAGACTCATTTCTTCTTGCGGTCAACGAAGAGAGGTCCCGGTTTGGCGTCGCACCGGTCACGGTGATCGGCAGCCCGGCTCGGCTGAGGGAGGTGGTGGTGGGGGCACCGGAGGGCCCGGGTGCCTACAAACGCTACATCGAACGTTATACGGCGGAGGATCCAGCGCCGGGAATTTCGCACGGGACCTGGCGTTCGAGCTGGTGCTCTGCCTATGGAGGAAAGGACGCCGCGTGGACCTGTCTGGAGCACCCCTCGGTGAGAGAGGGACTGTTGGACCCGAACTATCGGACGATTGTTTTGGGCGCCGGGCGGCAGAAGGGGGAAACCGGAGTAGATGTGTTCAGCTTCATGGTAGAGCCTCCATCCGACGGGAAAAATGTTCGGGAGGAAGCCTATACAACCCTGAATGCTGCCGGAAGGCTGAAGCGTGCTCCCGAGCTGGAGGCCGCGCTGGACCTCATAGCCGCAAAAATAGCCGACGGCAGCTACAGCAACAAAGCGGGGATGAAAGCCGCGGCAAACCTGGTGAAGGAGGGGGAGCTGGCCAGCGGATCTGCGAGGTTCGGAATCCAGTATTCCGGGCCGGGGAACACCCCTGTCTTCGAGGGCTACCTGCCCTCGGGGGATATGCCGGTGGTGGCCATCGGACAGGCCACGGGAAACCTGGGGAGCAAGGACAACGTCAGCTACACCGTGCTGGTTATTGTGCAGGCCGCCAAGGGGAAGTAGGTCGGGGGTGGGTGTTTCCAATTGGAAACACCACGATGCCCCCGCTCATCTCCCCCTCCACCATCAGCTCCCCAAAAGAGTCCCCCGGCATCGGTCCCCAGTGGAGGTCCATGGGCAAGGGCTGCTCCTCCCCGGTAGCCAGTTAGAAAGGCAGGGGAGTTGCCCTGGCCCTTCCTCTTTTATCAGGCTTCTGGTGATACATCGAAAAATGTATCAGTCTCCCACCACCACCAAAAGGTTGCTGGCGGCTTGCAGCCCCAGCGGGCTGCGTTGGACGAGCTGGGAGCCCTCCCGCACCACCAACACATCCCGGGCGCCGGTGTCCAGGTTGGCGACACCGCTCACTTTAAAGCCTGGGCCACCCTTGCTTTCGGGCGTCTGCAGGGCGTCCATCACCACCTGCGCTGCCTGGTACAGCGTGTAGCCCTGCCGAAAGCCGTCGCGGGGCAGGTCGATCACCGCCAGGATCGGGTTTCCCTGGTAGCTCGCCGTCGCAAGCAGACGGCGCTCTCGGATCTCCTGGCTTGCCCGATCGGGATTCAGCCGCATCTCCCCGGATCCGGCCAGAAGATAGGTTTGGAAGGCGGCTCCTCCCTCCTCCCGCACCGAGCGGATCAGCCGGTGAAAGTCCATCAGCGATCGGCCGGGGCTCAGGCTCAGCCCCCACAACAGTCCGCCGCGACGCAAGTCTAACAACGAGACCTGCCCTCTGGCATTCAGCACCACCATTCCGCCCATATCGGGCTTCCATAGCCAGTTATGTACGGAGCCTCCCTGGATGGCCAGCCCGGTGGTCACCCCGTCGGCCTCGGTAAAGGCGGCGGACATCGCCAGATCACTACCGTTGGGCACCCGGTTTCCCACCACCCACTGCGCCTGCATCCGTTGGGCGTCATAGAGCGCCACCCACCCGATCCGATCGCCGTCCTGGATCAGGTCGGCGTGTCGGATGTTTTTCCCGCTTCTTCCATGGGAATCCAGTCGGTAGGTGGAGCCGCTGAAGGCCGAGGTGCCCCCGGCCCACTCGGCCACTTTTTTGGCGGCCCGGTCCACAAGGTAGCCGAAGTCGCCGGTGACCCAAGCCACCAGCACTTTCCTTGTGGTGGAAGGCTTGATGTCGATGCGTACTCCCTCCAGGGAAAGGCGAACGATCAGGTAGGAAGAACGAGCCATATCAAAGTAGCCCAGCCGTCCGCCGTTGATATCGTCTTCCAGACGCCGCCCGATGTCGTTGAGTACAAAGCGCCCGACGATACGCCAGACTTCTGCCTCCTCCCCTCGCAGCGTCAGCGTTTGGGGTGCATCCAACCAGGCTTTCCCGACGGAAAAGCGCGCGGAGAGCCGGTCGGCCGGGGGAGGGAAGCGCTCCAAAAAAGCCGCTCCCAAGGCCAAAAGAGCGAAAGTCCCGGCTTCCTTCCCACCAGAGTTGGCGATACGCTTCCGCCAGCTTTCGAAGAGCGGAAGATCCCCGGCAAAGCTCACACGATCAAAAAGGGGCGTCCAGTCCACCGCTGCGAAAAAAGCCTCGTCAAAGGCGTTTTCCTGGGCTTCGGTTGGCGCTATCTCCTTGCGCAGCTCGCCGTAGCGTATGGCCACACCGGACAGGATTGCACCGGCGTCGGCGTTGGCGGCAAACATGGGCGTGGCCCTTGCCTTCTGGCCGGTTTTCCAGCGTAGCTGGGCGTGGCCGGGGCTACTTCTCACCTCGGCCCGGGCCGCCACCAGTCCACCTGCCACCAGCGATTCGACGGAAAGAGATCGTTGAACCTGTCCTCCTGTGGCCAATCGGCTCGCGGCTTCGTAGGTGGACACCGGCAGAAAGTACACCAGCGCGTCCTGGTCCGCCGCCGAAAAAAAGTCAGGAAAAAGCTCAGCTGCCGAGGTGGCCAACATGGTGTGGAGCCGGTCTCCCTCCGTCGCAACCTCACACCACCGGAACAGCTCTCCCCTTGCTCCCCCCAACCGACGTACCACCAGCAATTGCCCGGCGCCCGGGATGCCGTCGCCCGCCACCCTCAGGTCGTTGCCGTCCCGACTGGCCTTCAGGCTCTGCACCCCGCCCACATTGGCCATCGCCACATCCAACACCAGACCGGCGCAGCTTGCACCTGCCAAATCCTCTACCCGTCCCGACCCCAAGAGCTGCCCCGCCGCCAGTCCCGGCGCCGTCAACACCACCAGTCCGGCATCCCCGTCCTGGAAAAAGCCGGGAATACGGCCGGGCGTGGGGAGCTGGGAAGAAAACACCTCAAAGCGGCTGTCGCCCGCCTTCATCCGCAGCACCGACAGCCCGCCGCTGGGCCTTCCGCTCACCTGCCACACTAAATCCCGGCCCTCCCTCTGCGCGGTCACCCCACCGGCCCCCACGGCGCCTGCGCAGGCCCGCTCGGAGTGGGCATCCCGGGCCCGGGCGGTCATCGCCGGGGGCACGGCGTCGCGCGGCTCCTGGGTGGCGACCATCCGGCCGGTCAAAAAGGGCTCCAGCCGGATCGCCCCGTAGAGCAGCGTGCCGGCCATTCCCAGGCCCAGACCCCGGTCAATCCATCGCGAGCGGATCAGGCTCCCGCTAAGGCCGCCGCGATCCCCGGGAAGGCGCCGATCGCGCACCGCCGCCAGAAAAGCGGCGAGGTTACCTGCTTTATCCGGTGCAAGCCGCGCGTGGAAGGCGCCAAAACTGCCGGTGGCCCGGATGTCGATGCCCTTCCCATCGGTGGCCAGCGCCCCCACCTTGGCCCAGGGCACCTGCTCGCTCACCCAGGGCTCAAACCACCGCCGGAAGATCCACCGGAAGATCCATCCGAAAAACCAGATCGTGGGGATAGCCACCAGCGGCCCCAGCCACACCCACAGCGCCGCACAGCCCCCGGAGGAAGGGGGCGACGTGACACAGGCCCGCCAGGTGACGCCCATACAGGTCAGACATACGGACAAAAATGTGGCCCAGGCCAACAGCATCCAGCCGTAGTGGAAACACAGCCACAAGGTTCCCCGCAACGGGTTGGTCCGTCGCCCGGAGAAGGAGATTCCATCCAGGGTAAAGACGATATGTGCCGTATCCACCAGCTCGGTACCCAGCCGCCAATTCCGTTGCCACTGCCCGCTGAAGCGGAGGGGATAAACGGGAGGCAGGGAGCTGGAGGGGGCCGGGTTCGCCATGGCTACAGGTCAGCGGCGCCGGCATTTTTCTGCTGGCGTACAAAGGAGTGGAGAAGAAAGAACATTGGCGCTCCAGAGCCTTGCAGCCTACAGAATCCGAGCGGAATTGCAAGCGGTTTGGAAAAGAGGCAGCTTCGGACGAGTGCCTGCTGCTGTTGCTCTGGCTCAGGTTCACTGCGGGTCGGCGCGATCCGCCATGGGAGTCCCTTCCTCAACCGCCGAGGAACAACCACACCGCACCCCGGTCGGTGGCGCTGCCCTCGTCGCCGAAGACCGAGTTCAGGACGATGTCGTCGAAGCCGTCGCCATTGCTGTCCCCGACAATCGTGGCGGCCGTGCCCAGGTAGGTGTAGGTGCTCTCGCCTTGCCACCGGGCGTCGTAGTCCGTGGCCAGGTCGATAACGCTGCTGCCAAGGGGGCCGTAGAGCAGCCAGGCGGCGCCTGAGGCCGAGCCATTCCCTCCGTTCCCCATCGAGCTGACCAACAGATCGCCGTTGCCGTCGCCATCCACGTCGCCGGAGGATGGCGGGATACTACCCAATCCATCGGCCCGCGCCGATCCATAGATGGAAGTATCCGCCTGGTGCCGAGACAATACCCCGGCCGGCAGGCTGGTGACCACGCGGAAGGCACCCGAGGCACTTCGGCTGCTATAGTTGTAGTTGTGGTCCGAGATCACCATGTCCATCCTGCCATCTCCGTCCAGCTCGGCAACCAATACCCGCTCGGCGATGGAGCCGGCGCTGCTGGGACCCTGGATCTTCAGATCGTAGTTGGCCAGGTTGTAGGTGCCAGTCACCGGACCCATCACCACATAGGTCGAGCCTCCGGTATTGGCTTGGGGAGCCCCGACCAAGGCATCGTTGACCCCATCGCCATCGATGTCCTGCTCCACATCCAGCCCGTAGCCGGTGAGTTTTGCACCTGCTTCTGCAGTCAACGTGGCACCCGCAACACTACTTCCATAGCCATAAATGTACACCACTCCGGCTGCGGTGGCACTGCTGACATAGCCACATGCGACGCCATTTCCGACAGTTGTGCTGAAGTTCCCCGCACCGGAGATGTCCGAACAGGAATAGCTGGTCGTCTGGGTGCTGAGGCTGACTGCGCCACTGTAAGG
>CAITDR010000658.1 GCA_903891165.1 uncultured Pseudomonadota bacterium | reverse complement strand
TGACGAGATCCGACAGATCGGGCGAGGACGCCAGAATGAGTACGAGATTACCGAGGTGAACAACCGCTACATCTCAAAGGGCCAGCTTCAATATGACTTCTGCCACGGCGCGTGGACGGATGCTGGAACCTTTGAGTCCTGGATGGAAGCGAACCGAATTCTTTTTGCGAACGAAAACCGGATTCTGCGGCGCCCGTAGCCTTTCCTCTCCTCTACCATTTTTGTAACACTTGAGTACTCCATGCTCCTGCTCCTCTGGCTGGCCTGCGCCCCCTCCCCCTCCACCAAGGAGAGTACGACGGCCATCGTATGCAGCGAGGGCAGTCCCCAAGCGGCCGAGCTCTGCAACGGGCTGGACGACAACTGCGACGGCCTGATCGACAACAACGCAGTCGATAGCCAGCTTTTTTATGCCGATACCGACGGCGATGCCTACGGCGACCCCGCACTACCGCTGGTGGGTTGCACCGCACCCACCGGCTATGTGGCGGATCGTAGCGACTGTGACCCCACAAACACATCCATACATCCGGGTGCCACCGAGCTTTGTAACGGTACCGACGACAACTGCGATGGCGTTATCGACGAAGCCGACGCCGCGGACGCCCCCCTCTGGTTTGCCGACACCGATGGGGACACCTACGGAGATCCCGAGAGCGCCTCTCCCTCCTGCACGCCCCCCGATGGCTTCGTGGCCGACGCCTCCGACTGCGATGACCGCGACCCCACCCGCCATCCCGATGCTGGCGAACGCTGCGACCCAGACGACGTGGACGAGGATTGTGATGGCCTATCCGACGATGCCGACACCGGCCCCAGCGCTCCGAGCACCTGGTATGCCGACGCCGACGGAGACGGGCACGGCGACCCCGACAGTCCCCAGCAGGCCTGCGATCGTCCGGATGGATTTGTAAGCTCTACTACAGATTGCCACGACGGTAACTTCCTGATCCACCCGGACATGGCCGAGACCTGCAACGGGCTGGACGACAACTGCGACGGCCTCATCGACGAGGAAGCACTGGACGCCCTCCCCTGGTACGCCGATGTGGACGGCGACGGCTTTGGCGACAGCAGCACGCTGGTTCTGGCTTGTGTTGCTCCTCCCTCCTTCAGTGCCGTGGCCGGCGACTGCAACGACAGCGACGTGACCCTCTCCCCCGCCGCGGCGGAGCGCTGCGACGGCGCTGCGGTTGACGAGGACTGCGACGGGCTGACGGAGGATGCAGATCCATCCGTGGATCCTTCCTCTTTTACCACCGGCTACCGGGACTTGGATAGCGACGGCTATGGCGACGGTAGCAGCCCCCTCGCCGCCTGCACCCTCCCCACCGGCTACAGCCTGGATGCCACCGACTGCAACGACAATTCCTCGAGTATCTCGCCTGGATCTTCCGAACGTTGTGACGCCGCCAATACCGACGAGAATTGCGACGGCGTAGCGGACGACTCCGACCCCTCGGTGGACACGACCACCACCACCCTCTGGTATCTGGACAACGATGCCGACGGCTACGCCGGTGCAAGCAGCCAACGCACCTGTGATCAGCCCAGCGGAAGCCTCAGCAGCAGTAGCGACTGTGACGACGGAAACAGTGCTATCTACCCTGGTCATTCAGAAGTGTGTAATGGCACAGATGACGACTGTGACGGCAGCCTCGACCCCTCCTCCGCCAGCTCCTGCCCCGACCCCTCCGCCCTATCGCTGACCGAAGGCAACGGCCTCTACCCCATCTCCGCCGCGTCCTACGTCCTGGCCGACGAAGACGGCTGGGCGGCGGCGGACGCCATCCTCGATAGTCTGGACCCGCGCTTGAACAATGTCAGCGTGGGAGATGTGTTGGCGGACGTAAATCGGGACGGAGATCCCATCAGCAGCGGGGATCTACCGAGGGCCACGGGCTTTGAGCGCGGCTTTGTCTGGAACTCGGGAGATGTAGCGGTAGACTACTGGATTCCACAGGGAATCACCGGAACTTTTGACGCCGATCCATCGGGAGTGGTGGACGGCTACGAGGCGGTGCTGGTCGCCTGGCACTACGACACCTCCGCGGGCGGCACCTCCTACGACAAGGGGGTTCGGGTCAGTTTTGCCGATATTTCCTCTACAACGGACATCGACTACCGCCACGTGCTCTTGGTGAAGCCCACCGGCACCGCCAGCAGCCCCAGCTTTGAAGCAGTCGGCGTTCATGCTGGAGGAATCGCCTGGGTCGGCGACTACCTCTATGTAGCCGACACCAGCAACGGACTTCGTGTCTTCGACATGAGCCGGATGTTGGAGGTGGCCACCGATCAGGACAGTATCGGCTGCGACAGCAGCGGCACCTGCCGGGCCTACCAGTACAAGTATATACTCCCTCAGGTGACCCGCTACGCCCTGCCCGACTGTGGCTGCGACCTCACCTTTTCATTTGTCAGCTACGACAGCAGCACCAACTCACTCATCACCGGCGCCTACAGCTCTAACAGTATCGATGGGGTCCTGGTGCGCTGGCCGTTGGATGGGACCACCCAACTACCGGCACCCTACACCACCGCCACCGAAGCCTGGGTGGCGCAGCAGGACCGTATGCAGGGAGCCGCCGCGTACAACGGGGAGTTCTGGCTCTCCTGCAGCAGCCAGTCCGGTGCCTACGGCAAGCTCTACAACCTGTCCACCGCCGGCTCCACCGGCTACACCTGGGTGGACGGCCCCGAAGATCTGGCGGTGGACCCTCTCAATGGCTGGCTGTGGTCGCTCACCGAGGACGTCGGCGACCGCTGGGTGTTTGCGGTGGACCAGAGCAACGTGGGGGGTTGACGGCTAGGCCCGCCACTGCCCGCTCATGTTCCCCCCTCCAACCCCACCAACAACCGCCGCGCCAATTCCTGATAGCCCGCCGCCATAAAGTGGATCAGATCCCCGGCCATCAGCGAAGGGGTCGCCTTCCACCAGGACAACACCGATCCTGGCCCCCCCATGGCAGCCTGCTGGTCCCAGGTGGCACAGTCAAAACGTGGCCCCACCTCGCGCTGGATCGCTGCCACCTGAGTGTTTGGCATCCAGATGGCATAGCTCTGATCCCGCAGCTTCTTCCCCCGGTCTCCCGGGCCAATCAGCAGACAGGGGGTCGAAGGAAAGAGGCGCCGCATGGTCTGAAGGCTCTGCTCCAGCTTCGCCCGATAGCCCTCCGGCGTAAAACCCCCGTCGTTGGCCTCGTTGGTGCCATAGGCCATCACCACCAGGTCCTCTGGACGACGGGCGTAGAAGGCAGCAAATTGCTCCGGGTGCCAGCGATCCCAGGAGGAGGCGGTGCGCCCGTTGACCCCCATCGCATCCACGATCACCCCGCGCCCGTCGCGCTCCAGGTTCACCCCCACCAATCGCACCGGGCCGTCGCCTTTGGGCGACACCGTAAGCCGATGGGGCCCAGGGACTACCTTCAGGATCGCCGCCCCCGGCCCAAAGTCACCCTTGGTGGATACCTCCACCGGCGGCGCATCGTCCACCTGCATCCGCAGCACCCCTCCCTGCGGCTGGTGCAAAAAGAGAACTTCAAAGCGGCTGACTTCCCTCCCCTGCGGGTTCTGGGTCGTCGTCTGTACCCAGCCATAGGCTGAGGCCGCCGAGGACTCCACACTCATCCCGCCGGGCCCCAACATCCCGTCGTTTCTTCCCCCTGAACGACGGTCAAAATCCGTGACCCAGACCCCATGCGAGCACAGGTTCACATCCGACGCACGATAGCCCTTCCACGGGCTTACCGGCATCACAAAACCATGCCCTGCGTCCCCAAAGCGGGTCTGTAAATCCCGGCGGAGTTGGCCGGTAAAATACTCCCCGGCGATGTGGCTGGCCCCCCAGAAACCCAGGCGCACCGGCCCATCCCCCTCGCCCGCCTGCCGCAGCACCCGCCGCACCGCCGCGATGTCCTCGGGATCTCCCCGCAGCGGCTCCACTGGAAGTGTCCCCAGCTCCAACGGCAGGAGCGCCCGATCCCGGATCATCGGATCCAGCCCCGCGTTTGCCGCTCCCGCTTTAAGATCTACACGCGGAAAAGTGTTGGGATCCAGATCCCCCGTCGCCGAAGGGCTGCTGCCCGGCACCCCCGGAGACTCCGTCTCCAGCTTTCCCTCGCAGGGGCTGTCGGGAGGTCCCGACGTTGGCCCGATGGTAAAAGTACTTACCCAGCCAGGCTCTACCACCTTGGGTACCGCAGGCATGTCCACCGTCTCCCGAGGGGGAGGCGTGGCCGCCGGAGCCAAACAGGCAAGGAGGAAGGGGACGATCATGCGCCTCCACCCGCCAGCCAGGCATCGTAGTTGGCCAGCATCGCATCGGAGAGCAGGTTGCCGATAATGTCCAGCCCGGCGCCCGAAAGGTGGACCAGGTCCGACCAGGCCAAAGGAGACTTATAGCTGGACCACTTCACAATTGAGTTCTGGCCCCCCATCGCGTCATAGGCGCTGAAGAAGGCACAGCCGGAGTCCGCGGCAATCTTCCGCTGGTTGGCCACCATCGGCTTCATGGTGGGCTTGGAGCGTGGAACATCGGTTTCCTCCCGGGTTCCCTGGTCCAGGGGCGAGATCACCAGACAGCTCGCCTGGGGTGCCCCCGCACGGATCGAATCCAGAGCCCCCTGATAAAAGGGACGATAGCCCGAGCCATCTCCCGAAAGAAGGATGGGATAGCCCGCCTCGTTGCCGCCCAGCATCACCACGATCAGATCCGGCTTCCGCTGCGCCATCTGAGCAGAAAGATGTGCTTTATTCTGGAAAGAAAAGGACTTCGAGCCCACCCCGATCACGCCGAGCGCCTCCCAGGTCACCCCCGGCGCCCCGCTCTCCAGCACCACCCCATAGAGCGGCACCGGCCCACCTTCCGCCCCAAAGGCCAGCTTCGAAAATCCCTCGGGTACATCCAGGCTGAAGCGCCGGTCATCGGTGGCTTCGGCCGCCGTGGACTCCCGCAGCACCTCCCGATCATCCACCGAGGCCCACAGGCTACCATAGCCCACCCCGGCCTGATACCAAAGCTCCAGGTGCTTCATGGGCAGCGCCGTTTTGGCCGCATCGATCGCCCGCATCACCGTGTAGGCGCCGGGGCTGCCGATCCCCACAATCCCACCCAGCCCATAGCGTCCGCCCGCTCCACCCAACAAAATCGTGCGCGTGGTCCAGGAGCCGGAGCGACTGCTCTCCACATCGGTCCTTTTGTTCCACCGTGGATCCATGCCTGCCGACACAAAGCCGGGACCGGCATTGCCAAAACGGGCCTGGAGGCGCCCACGGATGGTGCGCGCCAGCCCGTCGGCCGCGATGGTCGAGTCGCCGTAGTGCAGAGCCCTGGCCACGCCCCCCTCTCCCGTACGCTTCAACGCCTGGAAGTAGCTGCGCATTCCCACATGGCCCGCGTCCTCCAGCGGCGTGACAAAGCCGGCTTTGTACTTGGAGGGCACCGCGGTGGTCGCCGCCGGAGCGGCCGCCGCCGGTGTGGCAGCGGGCGCCGGATTGTCCACCAGACCGTCCCCCTCCATCGGTGCCCCTGCAGAGGCTGGATCCGATTTTCCATTCTCCGCAGGTCCAGTATTTGTAGTGACTCCGGTCAGAGTCACGTCGGGATTCACCGGTGTTTGCGCCGCTGCACCCGAAGGACCGGGCGCTTCCCCGGCCGCCACCGGCTCGCCCGATGCGCCCTCCGCAGGCTCCCCCGAAACCCCCGGCAGCCCCGCCTCTACCTCCGCTCCCTCCCCCGTGGCTTCTCCTCCCGCCTCCTCCAAAAAAACCAGCCCCGCCCGCTCATCTTCCTCCACACGGGGGCCGCCTTTCGGCGTCAGGCTCGCCAGCACGGGGATGGGATCCCCCGGCTTCCACGGCTGGTAGCGCTCCAATCCGGGCAGCACATAGGCCAAGCCCACGGTCAGGGCCGCAGTACCAAAGGCGACCATCAGCGAAGGAAGCTGAATTTCCACAGGCTCAGACATAGGTGCTCACCCTCGTGGTCTCAAAAAGAATAGTAGATAAAGCTGAGGGAGTCGCCCGGTCCCCAGCGCAGACAGGCCGCCCCCGCCAGCGCCAGCGCCAGCCCCTGCACCGGCGCGGGGAGTCGCACAAAAGCCTCCCGTAGCTGCACCGCCCAGCGACGGGGAC
>CAITDR010000657.1 GCA_903891165.1 uncultured Pseudomonadota bacterium | reverse complement strand
TGGTTCCCCTGGGGAGAGTCCAGAGAGGGGCTCTGAAACGACCCACCCCAACACCTCCACTCCCCTCACCGCGGTTCCGTCGTTTCACAGCCACGACTCGGCCCACGGGGGGCTGGCCGGGGCTGGTAGGGGACGGAGTCCCTTACCTCGGGAGAGTGCAGAGAGCCTGCGAGGCCCGGGTTGGAAAGCCCTCTTTGCAACGCCGTCACGGAGGTACTCCGCCCAAAACAACCGCAGCCTTGGCTGCAAGCAACGCCTCGCGCGAAGCAGACCGCCAGTCCAACCACCAACCAATCCGATACATCCGATACATCCGATACATCCGATACATCCGATACATCCGATACATCCGATACATCCGATACATCCGATACATCCGATACATCCGATACATCCGATACATCCGATACCGACGTATCAGAATTTCCATCAAAAAAGCTCCAAAACCGCCCTATTTCACCACAAAATTCACCATCCGATCCACAACAACAATCTCCTTCACCACCACCTTCCCCTCCAAAAACCTCCCCACATTCTCATTGGCCCGTGCCGCAGGCACCAGCACATCCGCCCCGGAGCCCCGCGCCACCACAATCGTCCCACGCAGTTTCCCGTTGACGGAAACCGCAACTTCCACCATGGCTTCCACCAAAGCTGCCTCGTCCCAGGCGGGCCAAGGCTCCCCGTAGACCGTGCCCGAATTCCCCAAGCGTACCCACAGCTCTTCCGCCATATGCGGCGCATAGGGATGCAGGATCCGCACAAAAATGCTCTGCGCCTCGGCCGTCAGCGGCTCGCCCTTGGCCGCATTCACCAGCTCCATCATCTTCGCGATCGGCGTGTTGAAGCGCAGCGCCTCGATGGCCTCCGTGGTCTCCTTTACGGCAGCGTGGAGAGCCCGATTTACTTCGGGGGACAGTTTTTCGGACTGCCGCAGGGCACCCTGATCGTCGATAAACAGGCGCCAGGTACGCTCCAGGAAGCGGAAGACCCCCTGCACTCCGGCGGTCTGCCAGGGGGCGGCCTGGTCCAGCGGCCCCATAAACATCTCGTATAGCCGCAGCGTGTCTGCCCCAAACTCGCCCACGATCTCGTCAGGATTCACCACGTTCAACCGAGACTTCGACATCTTCATGATCGCCCGATCGATGGGCACACCCGTCGCCTTGGCGCTGTATTTGCCGTCGGTCTCCTCCACATCCTTGGCGTAGTAGTACTTACCCTGCGCATCCTGGTAGGCAAAACCCAGGATCATCCCCTGGTTGTACAGCTTCTGGAAGGGCTCCTTGGTGTGGACCAGCCCACAGTCGTACATCACCTTGTGCCAGAAGCGCGCATAGAGCAGGTGCAACACCGCATGTTCTGCACCACCCACGTACAGATCCACCGGGCCCCACTTCTGCTCCTGCTCGGGAGAGAAGGGCAGGGACTCGTTGTGCGGATCCATATAGCGCAGGTAGTACCAGCAGGATCCCGCCCACTGCGGCATCGTGTTGGTCTCACGCCGCACCGCATTGCCGCGGTGGCTGGTGTTCACCCACTCTGGCGCCCGCGCCAGGGGCGGCTGCCCGTCGGCGGTGGGCCGGAAGTCTTCCAGAGCGGGGTGCAGCACCGGCAGATCCTCCGGATCCAGCGGCTCAAAGCTGCCATCTTCCCGATACACGATGGGGAAGGGCTCTCCCCAGTAGCGCTGCCGGGAGAACAGCCAATCCCGCAGCTTGTACTTCACCTTCCGGCTGCCCAGCCCCTGTTCCTCCAGCCAGGCCAGCACTTTCTGTTTGGCCTCGGCGGTGGGCAGACCGCTGATCAGCCCGGAGTCCACCGCCACCCCTTCGTCGGCAAAGGGCAGCTCTCCGCCCTCCACCACCCGCTTGATGGCCAGCCCGAACTTCTGTGCGAAGGCGAAGTCGCGCTCGTCGTGACCGGGCACGGCCATGATCGCGCCGGTTCCGTAGGACATCAGCACATAGTCGGCCACCCACACCGGGATCTTTTCGCCGGTCACCGGGTTGGTCGCATAGCTGCCGGTGAAGACCCCGGTCTTGTCCTTCGCGGCGGCCCGATCCAGATCTGCTCGGTTCTTCGCCGCTTCTACATAGGCGGCCACCTCCGGATTTGTAGAGAGCTGCCCCACATAGGGGTGCTCCGGCGAGATCACACAGAAGGTGGCGCCCCACAAAGTGTCGGGACGGGTGGTGTACACGACCAGATCCCCCGCCTCGGTGTGGAAGCGGACTTCGGCGCCTTCTGACTTGCCAATCCAGTTGCGCTGCATCTCCAACACGCCCGGCGGCCAGTCCAGTCCATCCAGGTCCTGCAACAGCCGCTCGGCATAGAGCGAGATGCGCAACATCCACTGCTTCATCAGCCGCCGCTCGACCGGGTCGCCGGTCTCTACATATTTGCCGTCCTGGACTTCCTCGTTGGAAAGTACCGTTCCCAGGGCAGGGCACCAGTTCACTGGCACTTCCGCCAGGTAGGCCAGCCCCTTCTCGTAGAGCTTCAGGAAAATCCACTGGGTCCATCGGTAGTATTTGGGATCGGTGGTGTCTACCTCCCGGTCCCAGTCATAGGAGAAACCCAGCCGCTTGAGCTGCCCTTTGAAGTTGGCGATGTTGTTTCGCGTCACTTCACCGGGATGTTTGCCTACGCGGACTGCGTAGCGCTCTGCGGGCAGACCGAAGGCATCCCAGCCCATGGGTTGCAGCACGCGGAAGCCCTTGGCCTTTTTGTAGCGGCAGACGATGTCTACCGCCGTATAGCTCTTGGGGTGACCCACATGCAGCCCGTCTCCCGACGGGTAGGGGAACATCACCAGCCCGTAGAACTTCGGCTTTTGCGGATCCTCATCGGTGCGGAAGCAGTCCTTCTCATCCCAGAAGGCCTGCCAGCGCGCTTCGATCTCTGCGGGGGTGTACCTGCTCATAAATACTCCGGCCGCCGGGCCTAACCCCTTTTCGGCCGGAGGGCACCTACTGCTGGGGCTGCACGATGCTCAGGCTCACCGTCTGCGATTGGGTGCCGGTGGCCATCTTGTTGGTGCCCGCCACCGGCTCCAGGGTCTCGTTCACCACGCCGTTGTTATTGGTGTCCACAAAGGCCCATACATAGGTGATACTGTTAGCGGGAACCACCAGCGAGTAGGGCAGGGTGGTCCCCAGCGGGGCCGCCTGCAGCGCCGCCGCATCGAATTCCGTCCAGTCGTAGGCACTGGTCTTCATGGTGTTGATCGAGGCATCTGGCTGGGGCTTGTACTTCAGCGACGCGACGAAGACCGTACTTCCCGCCGGGTACTGGTCAAAGCCGATGTCGCTGCTCAGGTCCCCGTGGATGGCCACAAAGGGCACCACATTCGGCGCCACATCCCCGAAGGGGACCTGGATCTCGTAGTTTGTCAGGTCCACGCTGCTGATATTGATGGGGTTTCCGTTGGTGTCCGGTGCCGAGATGTAGGCTCCCCAGCGGTCGGCCGGGTCAATCAGCCCGTTATAGTTGCTGTCCCAGGCACCCAACAGGTTGTAGCTGCCGATTTCTTCGCAGGTGGAAAGGCTGTAGGGGCTTTCCGCGCCACCGGTGATGGGGCTGGGATCGTAGATACCGGCCTTGTAGGGGCCATTGTTGTTGGTATCGTAGAGCAGGGCGGCGACCTGGCCCGCGCCCCAGCTCTGGGTGACGGTCACATTCCCGCTGATGTCTACCCCTCCGCAGTCACCGCCACCTCCGCCTCCTCCCGATCCATCGCCGCCATCCCAGGGAATCAGGATGGTCAGGTCTACATCGTTGACGACGGCCCCGTCCGTCATCGCCAGCTCGTCCGGCCAGATGGCGGAAGGCTCAAAAGTGGCGATGATCCCATCTTTGTAGGGGGCGTCTACCGCGGCATAGACCCGCACCGGGCCTTCCGCGGGCATGGTGACGGTGATGCTGTAGCTGTTGCCATTCACCACGTCGGGGCTGGAAATAGCGGTGGAACCACGGAAAAGTTCCTGGTCATTGCCGATGTCTTCGTAGGCGCCAATAAAAGCACCCCCGTAGGGGTAGCCAGTGGTGGAGGTGTAGGAAGGGAATGCTTCTAACCAGGGTTTTTCGACAATGTCGCCGTTTTCATCGGTGGTGGTCAGCACCAGCCGCAAGTGCCCGGTAATGGTGGCCTGGATGGGGTCGGGGGGCTGGGACTCGCTGTCGTCGGTGGCGCTGCTGTCGTCGGTGCTGCTGGTATCATCCGTGCTGCTCGTGTCGTCCCCACCGGATTCTCCGCTGTCAATGATGATAACCTCCGAATCATCTGGGGAGACATCGGAGTCATTGGAGATGCCGGGACAGGCAGCGAGAAAGACAAACAGGGGCAGACTTCGCATCAGAGCTCCACGGCTGCCTCTACCATACGCCTCCGGATTTCAATTTACAAGGGCTTTGCAGGTGGCCGATCCAGCAACGTCCGGACCAGTGCGAGCAAGGTTCCCCGGTCCATCGGCTTTTCCATCGTCGCGTCGGCGAGGGGGTACAGTGCCGGGTTGATCTGTTGACCTGTCAAGAGCAGTATCCGATGCCCCAGCGCTTTCAGGCGAGGAAGCAGCACTTCTCCTGACATTCCAGGCATCCCCAGATCGAGAAGGATCAGATCCGGCGCTGGATCCAGGGCGGCCAAGGCCTGTTCTCCGTCGCCTGCGGTACGCACTCGATAGCCCATTCCTCCCAGCATCACGGAGAGCACACGCCGCACCGAACTTTCGTCGTCCACCACCAGGATCCGCTCGGTGCCCCCGGGCAGGACTTCGAAGTCGGGTGTGGGCACCTCCTCAGGGAGGGCTTCTTGGAGGGGCAGGTAGATGGAAAAGGTGGAGCCACTTTCTGGGCTGCTCTTGCAGCGGATAAAGCCTTGGTGGTCACTCACGATGGCGTAGCTGACGGCTAGCCCCAAGCCGGTGCCCTGTCCGGGGGGCTTGGTGGTGAAAAAAGGCTCATAGATTCTCTTTTGTGTCTCGGCGTCCATCCCCTTGCCGTTGTCCTGTACCACCACCCGAAGATAGGGGCGATTCTGGGCGGGAAAGACGGCCATTTCCTCTCGGCTTGCAGGCTCGACGCGCACTTCCAGCCGTGGATGCGCCACCTCCTGTACGGCGTCGCGGGCATTCAGCAGCAGGTTCAGCAGCACCTGCTCGATCGCGCCAGTAGCGGCCAGGATGGTCGAGGGGAGAGGTGTATAAAGTTCGATCAGGTCGATCTGATGCGAGAATGTATTCCGGCAGATGCTGACCGTTCGGCTCGTGAGGTCCGCGAGCCGCTCGACATGGCGGGGTTGGGCATGTTGCTGCCGGGTGAAGGTCATCAACTGTTTGACCAGCTCAGCGGCGCGACGTGCAGAGTATTCGATGTCGCGCATCATCGGTAAGAGTGTATCTGAAACCT
>CAITDR010000656.1 GCA_903891165.1 uncultured Pseudomonadota bacterium | reverse complement strand
TCCTGGATCTTCCAGTCTCCCAACCAAGCCAATGCCAGATCTTCGCCGTTGCAGTCCGCGTCGATGCCGTCGGCCGCCTTCTCCGGTGCACCCGGGTACACAAAGGGATCGGCGTCGTCACAGTCCGACTTCTGGTCAAAACCGTCAAAGTCTTCGTCGCGGCTGCAGGCCACACTCAAGACCAGCAAAGGCAGAAGGCTACGCATGCACTAACTCCGTCGCATCGCGGGTACGTCGGGGAGGCCACTGTCGGCGGTATCGATGTTCAGGGCACCCAAGAGCCCCGAGAAAATATCCGCCTCGGCCATCTCTTTTCCGGGCTCCGGAGCACCCGTGCTGCGGTCAAAACCATAGGTCTTGCCGGTGTCCGGATCCACCCCACCCAAGAGGGTGTCGCCGGGAACCAGAGGGCTGAAGACCATCAGGCCATTGTTCAGATCGTGGCCGGTGCCCCACTCGCTCGCGCCGGAGGGACGGGTCTTCTGGCGACCGAACTCGGTGGCCACATAGATCATCGTCCGGTCCCACATGCTGGTACCGTCGCCAAAATCTTCCGCTTCCAACAGACCAATCAGCCCATCGATCACCCGATAGAGGCGGCTCCACACCACCGCCTGACCAGCACGATGGGCCTGGTGGCTGAAGTCGAAGGCCAAGGGCGGGTTCAGGACACTGTTCACCCCCAGGCCACCGGCTCCATCACTTTTGCTGACATCGTACACAAATGAAAAGCTGGGCCCAAGCGTAACCGAGACCGAAACCCGGTATTTCAGAAGAAGGAAGGCCAGAGCCGCCTGGGACTGGAGCGGGTCGGTGGCATAGTCGGGGAAGACGGCGCGCACCGCATCCCCCGAAGGAGAGCTGGAGAGGCCGAATTCCCCCAGCGGAAAGTTCCCACCATCGGGAGCGACCATCAGCTTGCTGATCAGATCCAGCCCTTCGATCTTGCTCTGTGGCTCCCCGCGCAGGCGCAGCCACTCTTTGATACGTGGGGAATTGGCATAGATCTGGGAGAAGCGGCTGGTCGCTTCAAAGTTGTTGTCCCGGTGCTGACGCACCGCAGCGAGGACCGCCGGATCCAGGCCATTTTCCAGGCCCTTGCTGCCGTCGAGTGAAAGGGGCCACACCAGGGGGTCGGCCACAATCTGGCGGCGGGCATAGCTGGGCACCGTGTCGTCGGTACCGGAGTCGTTATAGCCCAGACCCGCCAAGAGGTGGACATTGGGAATCGGGGCGTTCATCCCATATTGCCAGGCCACCAGCTCCTGGAGGGTGCGGCCCTTCCAGGCCTCGTTGCCGGTGACCGACCGGCGCTGGGCCACCTGATGGTTCACGCTGCTGCCGGTCAGGGTGGCCACCATCATATCTTTCCGGCGACGCCCGATAAAATCCGAGGGTTTTACGTCAAAACCCGCAGGAATCGGCCCCATATCGGAGGCGCTCAAGTCCACCGCCCGGAAGGGCGACCCATCAAAACCCTTCACCACACTATCGGGAAAAGTGTTGAGGGTGTCGGGGTTGGCGGACTCACTGGCGCGGATGGCCAGGGGCCCGTCCAGGATAGATCCGCCGCCGCTGGCGCAAAGAACAATCAGAAAGCGGGGATCATCACTCTGCTGTGCCAGAGCACGGGCATTAAAAAGGGTGGCCCCGGCGCTCATACCTCCCAGGGCGGCAAGCTGACGGAGCAGGTCTCGGCGGGATTGCATCAGGTTGCTCCTAATAAAACAGGGACTCAGTCGAGGTTGCCACCACCACACAGGCACCCACCGACCAGTCACGGACGAGGTTTTTGGAGAGGGGCGTCAGCGTCTGGTAGAGATCCAATAGGCCCTCCACCTCGGCTTTTTCGGGGTCCCGCGCCAGGATACGACGGATCAGGCTCTCGGAAACCTCTTTGCGGGCGGCGACGTTATCGGTCTTGAGCACCGGCCCGAAGATCACCGGGCTGCCTGCCTGGTCCTTGATAAAGCGCTGGGAACATGCGGAAATGGCCACCCGATCCACAGCAATCGGCGCACTCGCCGAGGCGTTGGGAAGGGGCTTGTCGATGCCCAGGACCGTCGGCTCCACCCCACCCAGGGTGATGCGGTGGGCCTCGCCGATACAGTCATAGCCGCCCAGCTCGGAGCAAAGCTCCCACTCCTGGAGGCCCAGAGAATTGGCCAGATCACGACCCCAGACCACGCCAGACTTGGCCATCACCCGGCTTTTCTGGCTCGTAGAGACCGGATCAGGCTTGCCACATCCCCCTATCAGAAGCAGCGGGGCCAACAAAAATGGAATCAAACGGGGAGCTTCAAGGAACACCGTAGGCCTCCGTGTCGATAAAGTCGTGCAACATCCGCTCAACCCCATAGGCGTGTTTGCCACGGAGATCCTCGATCAATTTTGCGTACTCAGCCTGCTCGGTGGGGCGGGGAGGCTCTCCCAACAAAAGTGTCCAGTAGTCCAACACCGAAGCCCGCACAAAAGCATCACTTTCGGCAGCCACCTGAGCCCACTCCAGAAGGTCGGCCACCGGCTGGCCCAAGAGCACCCCCTGCTCCGGGGTATCCGCCACCGTCGGGCCCTGGTAGGCAAAACCCGCCATACGATCTTTGTTGTAGGTGTAGGACTCCCCGTCGCCACCGCCGATACCTTCGTAGCGGGAGAAGGGATAGGTGAGGGCATCCAGGGTGGAGTGGCAGGATGCGCAGGCCTCAGCAGCCACGCCCTTGTCGTCATAGTCCACCGGCTCCCCCTCCACCGGACTAAGACCCTGCAAAAGAGCGATGTCGTAGCCCAGAAAGGCGCGGTAGGCCTGGGCAGCGGTGGTGCGGGGCACCGCCGTAAACATGGTGTTGGTCATCAAAAACCAGCGATGTGTCAAGAGGCCGGCCCGGCGCTCCTTGACCACCGCCTGGTAGCGGTCGTAGCCACGGATCTCATAGTCTTCGTCCGGGCTGCGGTCCCACTCCTCGTAGACAGATTTTCCGTCCACCAG
>CAITDR010000655.1 GCA_903891165.1 uncultured Pseudomonadota bacterium | reverse complement strand
TGGGCATCGGCATCGACGTGATGATCCACATGATCCACCGGATGAAGCAGGAGGGTCCCGGAAAAATCACAAAAGTATTGGCGACTACAGGATGGGCGAGTGCCCTGGGCACCTCGACCACCGTGGTGGCTTTTGCTGCCCTCTCTCTTGCATCCTCCCAGGGGATCCGCTCGCTGGGACTCCTGGTGCTCCTGGGCGAAATGTCCGTCACCATCGCCGGGTTTGCGCTGATTCCGCTGGGCTTTGCAACCGTGTGGCACTGGGGACGTCAACGTCGGAAGTGGGCGCGTGAAGACCGCAACTCCCTGCCGCCGGACGAGCAGAGCGGAGAGCACCCTCTCCAGCACTGAGCAGGCTATAAGGAGCCCGGAGGCGCAGATGTGGCTTGTCTGGACCCTGGCCTGTACGGGGGAACCCGGCGAAAAAACCGGAGAACCCACCGTGGAGCTGGGCGAAGAACGGCGCTGTAGTAGTCCTGCCACGTCGATGGCGCTGCGCGAGCTCACCCTGCCCGACCTTCACGACGCCTCCGCCCAGAACATGCCCATCCAATATGGCGGCGGTGGCGCAGCCGTCGCAGACTTCAACAGCGATGACGTACTGGACATTTTTTTGCCGAATGCGGGGGAGGATCAACTGTATTTCGGGAGCACCTCCGGTAATTTTGTGGAGCAGCCCGGCGTTTGGCCAACCAAAGAAGACAGCTCCGTGGGCGCGGTACCGGTGGACATCGACGCCGACGGAGACCTCGATATTTTTGTAACCAACATGCGTGGCTCCAATCGTTTACTCCAGAATGATGGTGGCGTCTTTGCCGACATCACGGCAGAAGCCGGAGTGGGTGGCGGAGACTACGACAGCATCGCTGCCTCCTTTGCCGACATGGATCTGGACGGGGATCTCGACCTTTTTGTTGCCAACCACCGCGACGAAGCAGACCTGGGCCCGGGGCTCCTCGAAGGCAGCCTGCTCCCCGGTCACCCCTCAGAGCTGTACCGCAACAATGGGGACGGTACTTTTGCCGATATTTCCGACCAGCTTCCTGCCGATCTCCAGGAATATGGCTACCCCTTTATGGGTGTATGGCAGGACTTCGACGGCGACCTCTATCCGGAGCTGTACATCATCAACGACTTCGGCGCGATTGCGGTACCCAACCAGCTCCTTCACAACGAATCTGGCCAGCTTGTACCCTGGGAAAATCCGGGGCTGAACATCTCGATGTTTGCGATGGGGGCGGCGGTCGGCGACTACAACGGCGACGGGCTGGCCGATCTGGTGCTGTCCGACTGGGGCCGGATGTTTTTGTTTGAGGATGCGGGAGATGGAACATTTTACGATGCTGGACAGGCCGCGGGCTTGAGTATCGGACCCGGTCGTGCCCAGTCCTGGGGGGTGGAGCTGGCGGATATGGACAACGACGGGGATCTGGACCTGCCGGTGGCCTTTGGGCCGCTGATCATGCCGCCTGAGTACGAGCAGCTTTATGAGGAGGAGTTAGCCTTGTCTAACCCTCACAATCAGCCGGATGCACTATTTTTGCAAGAGAATGGGCAGCTCTCCGACCAGGGAAGTGCCTGGGGCCTCGCTCAGACCGGAAACAGTCGTGGATTTGTGTTGGTAGACATCAACCGAGACGGGCGGCTGGACATGCTGAAGCGCTACGTCGATCAACCCGCCTCCCTGCACCTCAGCGACTGCACGGAGGCCCGTTGGCTGGAGCTGGAGCTTCGACAAAGCGGCAAAAACCCGCGTGCGGTCGGTGCAGAGGTGGTGATCGAAGCGGGCGGAAGCACCCAGCACCGCTGGCTGCATGCAGGCGGGACCGGCTTTGCAGTAGGGCACCCGCCCGAGCTGCACTTCGGGCTGGGCGACGTGCAGACGGTGGACCGACTCACCGTACGCTGGCCAGATGGTGGGGAGTCAATTGTAGAGGATGTACCTACCAACCACCTGATCAAGCTCAATCGATAGCAACCGTATTATCTATCATTCAAGACAATCTATCGAAAAATCCAAAGGAAGGGTGGAATGAAAAAACTGTTGCTGTTGCTGTGTCTGGGGATGTCGGTGGAGATGGTACAGCCGGCATATGCGGGCCTGGGTCTGGGCGCCAAGCCCGCCGCTCCCTCGGCCGTCCCCATCCGCTGGGTGGACTCGGCGGAGATGTTCTCCACCCCCAACCTGCCCGGCGACAGCAGCAGCCAGGCCGCCATCCGCAGCCAGCTGGGAGAGGCATGGCTGACCGTGATCCTGGCCTACAGCAGCGAGGAGACCTGGCCCCAGGGCATGGCCACGCTGGACGGACGCAACGGAAACCGCCCCGAGATCGCCCGCTATGTGGCCTACCGCATCGTTAAGCTGAGCGGCGACCGCTCCATTCTCTGGGTTCCGGCCGTCGAGAACCAGCATATGGCAGCGGGATTCCAGCCCGAGCATGATTTTTTTGTATTGATGAACAATACAGGCTTCAGCGAATCGGGCAGCGGCCAGGCGCTGGGTCCCGCTCCGTCTCTGGACGCCCGGATCACCACTTCGGCCCAGGTACTGAGCCCTCAGACGCCATCCCCCAATCCCGCAGCCTCCACCAAGGGAACTCCAATTCGGTGGATCGACTCCGCCGAGATGATGTCCACGCCCAACCTGGCCGATGATGACACCGCGCTGGCGGCCATCCGCGCGGTGGTGGGAGCGGCCGGGGTGCAGGAGGTGGTGGACTATAGCAACGAGCGCAATTGGCCCGGTGCGATGTCTACATTGCAGGGACGTAATGACAACCGCGCGGCGATCTCCGGCTATGTGGCCTATCCGGCCGTGGATCTGAAGGATGGTCGGTATATCCTTTGGATTCCTGCTGCCGAAAACCAGCACATGCCTGCCAACCTGCGTCCCACCAAAAACTTCTACATGATGATCGGCGAGGCCGGGATCCAGATCCCCAGCGGTGCGGCTTGGGTTTCGCCCACCCTCCAGGGCGCCGCTCCCGCAGCCGTCACCACCACCGTGACCACCCCCACTACGGTCACGACGGCCCCCCCAAAATCCGGCGACTTCGCGCCCACCCTCAACCAGATCATCGAGGCCTTGCGCGGGAACTTCTCGTCGATCACCGGGGCCGAGATTGTGGACGACAGTCCTCTGGCTGGCCTCTCCACCGAGTACCAGAGCACCCTGGTACTCCCCGGCTCGGAAAAAAGCTATCTGAGCGAAGGGATCGGCAGTGCCCGCCGCTTTATCGCCCCCTACGGCGACTTCCGCGACCAGGCATCGGCCGAAAAGAAGCTGCAGGAGGTGGTGGCTCTGATCGATGCCGCCGCCCTTCCCTGTTGCACCCTGGTCAAAAATGAAAACCGCCTCGATGGTCTCTATTCCGTGTACTACCTGCCTTTTGACATGAGCGGCAAGATGGGGCCGGGCCTGGCAGGGATGGTTCTGGAGGTGGAGATGATCAAGAGTCTGGGGATCGACACTTCCGGGGGGAGTATCAAGACTTTTGATCAGTGGATGGTGACGTTGCGGGTGTATCGGCAGGAGTAGCCCCCTTCACCACCCG
>CAITDR010000654.1 GCA_903891165.1 uncultured Pseudomonadota bacterium | reverse complement strand
CCGTCGCTGGTGCCGCGCGCCGCCAGCACCAGCAGCCACACCAGCAATTCACCGGTGGAGGGCGCCCGCCGCAATTCCTTGGGTAACCGACGCTCTCCGTTGGAGGTGATCACCACCAGGGGAGGCTGATCCGGGGGAGCCGACAGCTCCTGCCCGGTCTCCGGCACCGTGATGCGGTGCAGGTCCAGCACCCCGAGCAGGTCATTTGGGAAATCCCGAGGTGCTCTGTCGATTTCGTCCATCAACACCAGGCCCGCTCGGCCCGACTCGTAGCAGCGCCACAGTGGGCCAGGGTGCAGGTAGTTGCCGATGGAAGGAAGTTCCTGCTTCAAGGCGGCTTTCAGGTTGGCATCGTGCAGGTAGCGCACCCGGTCTACACCATAGACCAGATCCTCCGAAGTGCTGCTGCTGCGCACGTCAAAGCGGTGAAAGTTGTCTTTCAACCGGAGCTTGACGGCAGCCCAGTAGGCGAGCATGGTCTTGCCGGTTACCGGATCGCCGGTGATGAGCAGGGGGGCGCCCACCTCCAGCGCCGTGTTTACGGCATCCAGGAGTCCCTCAGAGGGCTGGTAGAAGGCGCAGTCTTTCCAGGGATCACTGCGATCTTCGGCCAGGTGCCGCTGTGCGAGACGGGCCACCACACCGTCGTTACCGGGTTGAATGATCGGAAATGGCATCAGAAGTCGTCTCCCTTGGGTGCCTGAGGGCGTAGATCCGCACGCAACGCAGAAAAACCGATACGGGCACCCCGCTGCAGCAGCTCTACTACCCCCGCATAAGAACCCTGACATCGCTCATGAATGGCCCGCGCCAGGTCGCGCTGCACCTGATCGGAGCGCTCCGCATCCTGGTGATGGGCCAAAAAAACGTAAATATCGCGCACACTGACAGCGGAGAGTGGCGGATTTACGAGGTAGCAACCTGCTTCTGGGGAGAAGTGGTCCAGTTCCATGCCGTTACCCCAGCTCTCCACCTTCCCAAGGTTCTCTTCCGGTACCTCCATCGGCAACAGCATCGCAATGCGCAGGTCCTTGGGCAGCTCCGAACGCCAGCGAGAAAGGGCCGTCAATGCTCCCTCTACCGAGGCACGGACGCCCTTTTCTTCTGGATAGCGCGCTCGCGGCGTGGCCTCCACCTGCAGCCACAAGAGCGCCCGCTCCCCTGGACCCGGCCGAAGTTCCCCTTCCAAGCGCACAAAAGCATCACTGAGCGGCAGCTCAGAGCCCACCCCCAGGGCGGCCCGCAAACAGTGGTCCCAGGTCTCGTGCTGGGCGACCTGACCGGGGGGCGGCAGATCCATTCTGTAGCGCCGGATACAGGCACTCTCCACCTCGGCCAGGAGGCGATCCTCCAGGGAGGAGGCGAACATATCGATATGGTTCCGCGGCGGGCCATAGATCAAAAAGGCCTGAGACCGTGAGGGGCGACCGGTATTCACCATCTCCCGGAGCCGACCCAGGATAAAGTCGCGCTGTTGGGTTCGATCCAGGCGCCAGGCCCAGAGGGGATCGTGGAGGTGGGCCGCCCGCGCCGGGGCGTCCACGGTCCAGCTACTGGTCTGGTCCACCACCGCGCCACACCACCACTCGGAGCTTTGAATAGGAGAGGAAGGCGGAATATCGCAGAAAGCCGTGGTGGGGTGGGTGCCCCGAAAGATCGAGGTCCACACCGAGAGCGCCCGCTCCTGGGCCACATCCCGCAGCACCGAGGTGTGGTGCGATAGCACAATCGGCGCCACCGCCGCCAGCTGCCACAGCGAAGACAGCCAGCCGCCCTCCCCACCCATACATGTATTTTTGTGGCTCTCCCGGAGGCAGACAGCCTGATCCGCTGGACTGACGCCTTCGTGCCGGCCCTCAAGGAGTGCGGTTTCACGGAGGATCGGGGATCGGAATCAGGGACTGAAGGGCATCAGCCCATCACTGATGTCATAATTGGTAAAATTCGGCGAGCAAAATTTATGATTGCGGATGTGACCGACGGACGCCCCAATGTCTACTGGGAGGCTGGCTTTGCTATGGGTCTGGGCATCCCAGTGATTTTCTGCTGCGAAGCAGGTACTGAAGTTCACTTCAATACACAACAATACTACCACATCAGGTTCTCAACGACAAAAGAACTAAAAGAAGCCCTCATAAACCGGATTCAGGCCCTGGGACTGGATCGGAACCCGGCATCCTGATGGTGCTGACCCGATAGCAATTGGTTTTGCATTTCTGCCTTTCATCTCTCCGCATTTCGCCTTTCTTCCCAAGGAGGGTCCAGGGAGGGCTCTGGAACGACCCACCCCGACGCCTCTATAACCCTCACCGTGGTTCCGTCGTTCCACAGCCCTCCTTGGTCCGGGTCGGTAGGGGGTGGACAACCCCCTACCACGGGAGAGTCCAGAGAGGGTGGTAAACCCTCTCTGGAATGATGTCCCCCTAATGTACCCAATCATCCTTCCCCTTCCCCCCCTCAATCACCGAAAAACGCCCCAAACGTTTCTCCGCCTGACGACGCTGAAGGCGCAGCTTCAAGCGACGTGTCCAGTCTGAAAAGCCAAAGGTCCACAGCACCGCCGATAGCCAGGAAAAGAGCATCACAAAGCTGCCCACATCCCGATAGGCCGCCGAATAATAGACCGCGATCAGGCCGGTCGCCCAGCCCATCCACGAGGCCTGAATCGGCAGCACAAAGAACAGGAGCACCCGCGCCTGCGGGATCCCAAAACAAAAAAGACACAGCAGCGCCGTCGTCAGTCCGTTCTGTCCGGCGAAGCTCGACGGTCGTACAACACCTGCGAGGTCCAGTACAAAAACCCCCGCGAGGCTCAGCACCCAGGAGAAGGCCAGCGCCTGCAGCAGCGCCCGCCGCCCCATCAGCCGATCCACCGTCGCCAGAGAAAAGAAGATCACCAACCAGTCAAAGAACATATTGGCGAGCGACGGCGAGGCAATAAACATCGCGGTCAGTGGCTGCCAGGGCTGAAAACCGGCCTCCAGGCTATGCCATGCCAAAAAATCCAGGAAGGGTTGCCCCACACCCCACTGCACCATCAGCACAAAAGCCAAGGCCAAGAGCACATTCCGCACCAGGGGGGTCAGCATGGCAGAAAGCTGAAACATGGCGGATCCATAACACCAGAGCCCTTGCAGATCCGCTGCGGATCGGCAAAGGAGGGGCGTGCTGTTCCGCATCTGCCTCCTCTCGCTCGCCTTCGCCCACCCCGGAGTCGTCGGCACTGCCGCCGCTCATCCGGAAGCGGCAGCGTTGGGTCTGAAGACCCGAATGAGCCTGCATCCCGACCATGTGGAGCTGGTGTTGCTGGTGGAGATACCCACCGCGAGACTTGCTATCGAGTCAAAGGAAGAGGGTTTTCCTGACAGGAAACTTCAAGAACTTCGCGATAGTCTCTGGCTGCGCCTGGACGGTGAGCGCCTGCCTCTGACCGCAAGCCCCGTGGAGCACCCGGTGCGGGAGTCCACCGAGCCCGGTATGGCCGAGATCGAGGTGCGGGTGAGCGGCCCACTCTCCAAAGCCGAAGGGGATCTTTCCCTGGAAGTAGGCGCCTATCCCACGGATGGGGCGCTGGTCGCCATCGCCGTGGACGTGGACGG
>CAITDR010000653.1 GCA_903891165.1 uncultured Pseudomonadota bacterium | reverse complement strand
TGCACCTTCATCAAAGTCTCCACCGGATCCGATGCTTCATCGCTCAGATCCACCACCTCCGTATCAAAAGCGACCATGTGGCAGCGCATGCCGGGAAGGTTCCAGAGACAGGCCGCGGTGATCGCGGAATGTATCACCGAAGAGGTCATCGATCCTGACTGATCCACCAGCAGGATGATCTGCCAGCGCTCGGTATGCTTCTTGACCCGGGAGAAGAACAGCGCCTTCTCCACATAGAGCTTACGCTCCGTGGGTGACCAACGACGCAGATTGTGGCGGATAGTAGACTTGAAGTCCAGATTTTTTGCTATTTTCAGGTTGGAGCGGCGGCGGCGGTCCAGCGCTCCCGAAAAGCTCGCACGCACCTGCCGGGCCAGCTTTTCCATAAGCTGGCGTACCACCTCGGCCACCAGCTTGCGCGCCATGGCCAGGACTTCAGGATTCATCAGGTGTTTGGTGCGTAGTACCGCCGCAAGCAAGGTCTCATTCGGCTTGACCCGCTCCAGAACCGCCGGGTTGGTCACCACCTCGTCGATCTGGTAGCGCTCGACCGCGTCCTGCTCCAGACGCTCGATGGTCTCCTTGGGAAAAAGCGCGTGGATCTTGTCGATCCAGTCGGGAACCGTGAGGGAGGATGGCCCCAGACCGGCCTGCCGGGTGTCGGAAGGGGCACTCCCTTTGCCACGTCCATAGAGCCAGTTCAAGGCCTGATCCATGCCGGCCGCCCGTCCCCCCAGGCTACCCACGCAGCTCTCGGCTGGCTCCCCCAGGATCAGGCGCCAACGCACCAACGGAGCTAGTTCCTCGCTCATTCCTCCTCCCCATCCCGCAGACCGAAGCGCGCGGCCCGGGCGGTGACGCTGCGATCCAGCTGCGCCCCCCGCAGTACCTCAGCGGGAGGAATATCCAGGCGCAGCAGATTTCTGGCCTCGGAGACCTGCCCTCCATGCAGCCCCACGATCTGTTCCGCAAGACGACGGCGCTCCAGGGGCGGAAAATAGTCAAAGGCCATCCGCAGGGCGGGCAAGGCGATCAGGTAGTCATCCAGGATCAGCTCCTGCACGAGCCCGTCGATCACCTGGATCAGAGCGGGAGATGCGCCGACCTCCTCACGCGCCAGCCGGAACAGCCCCGCCAGAAAATCGCCGAGATTTTGCGGGCGCGCCGCCGCCCGTGCCGATTCTGTAGCATGGGCTACAGCCTCGGCGGGATCGGCCCACTCACCGGTGCTCCAGAGGTAGCCCAGCGCCGCGCCACGCACCGCAGGGGGGGCCTGCGGATCCACGGCACGCCGCTGCATGACCCCCTCGGCACGGGCGGCCGGCAGGTTCAGCGTGGCCCCGTAGCGGCCACCGCCGAAGCGTGCTGCATCCCGCAGACCGGCGATGCCCTCCAGCACCGGCTCGGAGGCGGGCTCCTCAGGCCCGATAAGGCCCTCCAGCAGCCACAGGCCACGGTCATAACAGGCCTCCACCACAAGACCCAGCTGAGTGGCGCCAGCGGCCCCAAGCAGCTCTCCGTACCGCCAGGCGCCGAGTGTGCCCACCAGCGCCGCCCCCACCTCCCCGAAGTCCGGCTCGGCGTGGACACCGGCGGCCACCTCGGCAAGGACCCGGTTGGTCAGCGTGCCCACCCCGACAAAAATCGCCTCGCCCAGAAGCAGGGCCTTTTCGCGGAGCGTGCGCGACGTCAGCATGGCCTCCTCCAGGCAGCGCGCCGCCGCCGTCTCCAGGCTTCCGCCCCAGGCCGCGGCCTCAATCAGATCGGAGTCCATCCGCTCGTCGCTGTGGATCTGCCAGCTTTCTCGAAGGACTTCATCGGTTGCGTTACTTGGGCCACTCTGGCGACCGTAGCCGCTGATCTTCAGCACCCGTAGCCGGTGGAGCAGACGGCTTTTGCGACGATCGTCGGGACGGGTCAGGTCGAGGGAGAGGCTACGCGGTTGGCGTGCGGGGTAGAGATCCGCTGTGCGAAGCTGCTCTTCCACCTCGTGGACCAGCGGCGGCCGAGGAGTACCCGGTGCAAGCTGGCCCTCTTCGTCCCCCGAAAAGATACGTACCACCTCTACCAACAACGGCTCCACCCCTGCACCAAGCCGTGCCCGACGGGACCAGGGCAGTGGTTGCTCCAGAGCCCCTTTGACCAGGGAGATCGCGATGCCATCCAGCAGATCGGTGCGTCCCAGGCGGCGATGTCCACGCAGGCGCGCCAAGGCCTGTGCTGCACTATGGCAGGCGATCAGGTCGGCGGTGGAGACGTTCTGTTTTTTCCTCTCGCGCAGGCGCTGCACGAGCCGCTGCAAGAGCTGATCGGCGGCCGACTCGGCCCCTTGCGCCCAGCAAAGGTCGTACCAGGCGGGAGAGGGCATGCCGGCCTCGTAGCCCACAAAGCTGTCCAGACGACGAAAGGAGTAGGGAACGAGGTAGGTTCCGAAGGTGGCGCCGCTGTCTTCTGGGGCGGGGACGGCCGGGAAGTCGACTTCCTGGCCCGCGACCACGTCCTCTAGGGCGGGCTGGTGCCAGCCACCACAGACCACCACCACATCCCCACCCCCCGCAAGCTCGGCCTCCCGCAGTGCCCAGGCCACACAACGGGCCATGTAGGCCTCGCGCGGGGCGTCACGCTCGCCGGCCTCTGCCTCCCCCCGCAGCGCCCGGAAGTAGGCATCCAGGCTTTCGCCCAGCCCTTCGTCCCCATGCTGCTCAAAAAGGTGATCCCAGAGGCTGTCCATATCGTCCACCCCCACCTTCTCGCAGAGGCGACGGTGGTAGTCCTCGGCGCGGTCGGGGTGGTCGGAGTAGCGGTTGCGGACCCCTACAAAGGCCCGGCTCCAGGCGGGAAGATCGAAAAAACGTACCTGCGCGCCCAATTCTTGGCCCAGGCAGAGAGCCACCCACTCCGGCGAGTGACGACAAAAGGGAGTCCAGGAAGAAAATGTACGTTCTTCCGAACGATACCAGGTAAAAAGCGCCAACGGTAGACGATGGGGCGCCCTGTCTCCCGGATCGGGCAGGTTGCTCCAGGGTTCCGTCAGCTCGCCAAGCCGCTCGTTGAAGTCCGCGGGGCCTTCAATCAGGACGTGGCGGGGCCGGATTTTCCGGAGTGCAGCCTCCACCCGGTGTGCACAGGCGGGAGAGTGGTGGCGCACCCCAAGCACATGCAGGGCCATCGTTCAGCCGGGGAGCAGGTGACGGGCTTCAAAGTAGGCTTTCCAGTGATCGCCCTTTCGTTTGGGCACCCGCTGCTCCAGGTAGCGACGCAGCTTCTTCAGGTCGTCGGCGTTGTCCTTGGCAGCGGTGCCCGCGAGGCACTCCACCAGATCGCCGGGTGTCCCGCCGTCGCCCCGCAAAAACCAGCCGCGCACGCCGACAGAGTGGGCCACACTCACCGCCTCCGCCGTAGACATCACCGCCGAGAGCTTCTCCATGGCGGTGCCGTCGGAAGTCTCCCCTGCACGCAGCTCGCGGAAAGTGGTGACCAGCAGCTCCAGCACCGGCTCGGAAGGGGCAAGGGGAACGCCGGACTTCTGGAGCAGCCGTCCGGACTCCTGACGCACCAGTGCCAGCTCTTCTTCAAAGGAGGCGATGGGGAAGATGGTTTCAAAGTTGAAGCGCCGCTTGAGCGCCGCAGACATCTCATTCACGCCGCGATCGCGGGTATTTGCCGTCGCAATGATGTTGAAGCCCTCGCGCGCAAAGACCATAGCCTCCGGCCCTTCCAGCTCCGGCACCGCCAGTACGCGGTCGGAGAGCATGGACAAGAGGCTGTCCTGAACTTCCAGCGGGCAGCGTGTGATTTCCTCGAAGCGTACTACCTGTCCGTGCTTCATTCCTTGATACAGGGGTGCCGGAACCAGGGCGCGGGGACTCGGCCCTTCAGCAACCAAAAGGGCGTAGTTCCAGGAGTATTTGATCTGATCTTCGGTGATCGATGCCCCCCCCTGAATGGTGAGGGTGGAGGAGCCGGAGATCGCCGCCGCCATCAGCTCGGAGAGCAGCGATTTTGCCGTTCCCGGCTCCCCCACCAGCATCAGACCGCGGCTGGTGGCCAAGGTCACCATACAGCGATCGACCAGCGACGGAGGCAGAACCAGTTTTCGCCGGATTCCCAGCTCCCGATCCCCAAGGATGAACTTCCGGGCAGCCTGGAGCGAAAGGCGCCAGCCCGGCGGCCGCGGACCGCTGTCGGTGGTCGCGAGCAGGGCCAGCTCGGCGGCGTAGAGCACCTCGGCCGGCGGACGCTGGATCTCCGCTTTGGCGGCTGGAGAAGCAGGTCTGGCTGCCCCGGGTAGCTCCCCTAAGGGAAGCACGGGTTCACCGGCATCGGTCGTCTTGCGGGCCATCATCGCCTCAGTTTACGTTCGGACAGTCATAGTTAGCAGCGGTGGGAGTACCATATTCGTCGGTCGCCTTGCTCACATCGTCCCACCAGCGGTAGCTGCCGCTCTTTCCAAAGCTCCCGCTGCCGCTTTCTGTGGTGAAACACCAATTGGTACGGTCATCGTTGTCCGTCGCGTTGAGATGGGCCGGGTCCAGGCTCATGCTGGCCTGGGACTGCCGGGGCCAGTAGCCACTGCTGGCATCATAGGTCCAGAGGACCTCGTCGATCCGCGTGCCGGTGCTGGAGCTACCACCCACATAGAGGAAGAGGCTGTCCTCGTCGCGCTGCAGGTTCAGG
>CAITDR010000652.1 GCA_903891165.1 uncultured Pseudomonadota bacterium | reverse complement strand
GCCGTCGGCGAGCTGGCCGCCGGGGTGGTCCATGAGCTGAATAATCCGCTTGCCGGTCTGTTGGGGCTGCTCCAGATCGCCCTTTGTCAGCCTCATCCAGAACCTTCTCTCCTGCGTGCCGCCGAGGAGCAGGCCCTCCGTTGCCGGGAGATCCTGGCCACCCTGGGCCGCTTCACCAGTACCAGCGGCGGGCCGGGGGTTGCCGTGGTAGATCTGCAAGAACTGCTCCGCGAGGCTGTGGGCCTGACCGGCCCGACCTTCGCGCAACAGGGTGTAGAGGTGCACTTGACGGGTCAAGGGAGCCTGAAAATTCGCGGCGATAGCGCCTTGCTATTCCGTGCTCTGGTGCAGGTGCTCAATGCGATCCGCGGCCTGGTGGCGCCCCATGCGCGGCTGGAGGTCCACGCCCAACGTGCCGGGGACCACGCCCAGCTCAGCTTCCGGCTGAGCGAGGCCACCGCCGACCTGGACCACTGGCAGGCGGCCGGGCTGGGTTTCTGGGCCGCCCGACAGGTGCTCAGTGCACACGGGGGCACCTTTTCCGACGCGGCGGGCGCCACGATGGGCGGAAGCCGCCTGTGGACCCTTCACTTCTCGGCCTGTACCGATGCGCGCTGAGCTGGGTGCCGTCCTGTTGCTGCTGCTCATTCTGGGCGGCGCCGCCTTGGGCTACCGACTCTTTTTTGTTGATGCTATCCCCGGCGTCGTGTTGCAACGTGTGGAAGGGGAGGTGCGCACCCACTCCGCCGATGGCAGCCATGCGTCGGCAGCAGGGGAGCGTTTGGAGGTCCAGGATCGGGTGAGCTCCGGGGTGGGGGGCCGGGCGGTGCTGTCCATCGGGGGTGGCGCAGAGCTGAGCCTTGCCGAAAAATCCACGATTCAACTGCTCTCCGTGGATGCGGAGGGGGTACACATCGCGCTTGAAGGTGGACGGGTGGATGCGACGGTGCGCCCCGGAAGCCGCCGGTTGGACCTGTCTGCCGGAGGGCAGGAATTCAGCAGCTCTGATGGAGACTTCAGTGCAGCGGTTGATGAGGAAGGCAACCTCTCGGTGCGCAGCGTCCGGGGAAGCCTGGAGGCCGGGGAGCGGGTGCTGAATGCCGGGGAGCGCCTGGGGCCCGACGGAAGTGCGGCGGAAAACCTGCTCTTGAGCGTAGACTGGCCCCCGGCACGTACCGCCGCGGCACGGGTCTGGGTACAGGGCCGCACCGAGCCGGGTGCCCGGGTCAAAATCAACGGACCTTCAGGTCCGTTGACCACAAAAGCGGGAAAAGATGGCAGCTATAAGATAGAAATGCTGCTGGTAGAAGGCGAAAACAAGCTGGTGGTGGAAGCCACTTCTCAGCTTGGCGAGGTGGTCCGCAGCGAGAGCAGTCTGGTGCGCGACACCACTGCGCCCACCATCCGGGTCCAGATTTCGGACCAGCGCCCATGATGTTCTTGGGGGGGCTGGGGCTCGCCCTGGGGCTCGCCCTTGGGCTCGCCGGGGGACTGGCCCAGGCAGCGGAGCTGGCGCTGTTGT
>CAITDR010000651.1 GCA_903891165.1 uncultured Pseudomonadota bacterium | reverse complement strand
GCTCTCCACCAGCGACTCCATGGGCAGCGTTTCGCGTGGTCGCCGCATTCCCGGCCGCCATAGCGCAAGATCCTGTTGCTCTTGCTCCAGTTTTTGGCGCATCAGCGCCAGCCCGGGGCTGATCATCGCCCGGTAGCCCACCGTGGTTGCCGGCGTTCCGTCGTGAACGGTATGGTAAATGGCCCGTGCTTTTTCGGCTGCGCTCGGATTTTTTTCCCAGTTCAGAACCTTCTGGACGTAGGCCTCGTACTCCGCTTCGCGGTCAAAGCAGATCCGCCCGGGGAAGCAGTCGGTGGACAGCACCTGCTGTACCCCCAGGGGAACCTGGTGCAGGTCCCCGAGAATAGTCAAGTAGCGGGGCACATCATCTGCAAAAACGCCGCCAGACTCGAATTGCTTTTTCTTCCAGGTCGCCGCCTGGTCGATGGTCATCTCCGGCGGAACCTCGTAGACCTTTACCGGCCGTCCCCCCTGCTGTTCCTGGCGGCGGTCGATCAAGGGTTGGATCAGGCTTTTCAGGCGTTGTCCGCCCTCTCCCGCTGGAATCAGGACTCCCCAGCCCTGTAGCTCTAAGTCGTTCGGATCTTCGCTGTGGCTCCCAAGATGGGTGGGACCATCGTCGTTTTCCGGCAGGCGGCCCTCGGGATTACCCTCCTGACCGGCGTCGTCCAGGACCGGCTTTCCGTCGTCAAAATAGGAGAGCAGCAGGGAAATCGGCTCGGCCATAGAACCTCCGCTGGCAATGTACCACGCCGTCTTTCGGGCGGGGATGCCGCCTCGCTGCGGGAGTCCCAACAAAAAGACGCCCGGCTGCCACGTGCTGGGGTGTCCTTTGCCGGCTTTAGCCGGGTGTCGCTCAAAAGCGGCTGCGAATGCTCTCCGGCAGCTTCACCAGTCGGTGATCCCGATCCACACAGACCAGCTCCACGATCCCTTCTACGGCGGCCTGAGTGCCCCCGGGGCGCCAGACATTCTGGAGAAACCGGATGCGCCAGTCACTTTCCCGGCGTACCTCGCTGCGGATATCCAGCTCGTCGCCGAAGATGGCCCCTTCCCGAAAGGACATCTCCACCTTGTACACCACAAAGCCGTAGCCCTCCTCCCGGTACAGACGCACCAGCTCCTCGGCGCCCAGCACATGCTCGCGGGCACGTTCAAAGTATTTGAGGTAGTTGGCGTGATAGACCCGACCCGAGTGGTCGGTGTCCTCGTAGTAGATGCGGACGGGAAAGTGGTGCATGGGGCCGCTTTAACCTCTCCATCAGGCGCCTGGCGCGATAGAAGGCGCGGCACAGGAGTCGCCATGAGCTACGTCACGGGGAAAAAGGTGTTTATCACCGGTGGATCGGCGGGGATCGGCCGTGAACTGGCCTTGGCCATGGCGCGCGAGGGGGCCCATGTGGTGGTCTGTGCCCGTGGCCAGGCGGCCCTGGAGGCGGTGGTGGGAGAGTTGAAAGCAGCCGGGAAAGCCGGTTCTGTCTTTGGCTGGGCATCGGCAGATGTGGCGGATGCCGCACAGATGGTTGCCGCGGCGGAAAAGGCAATTCAGCTCCTGGGCGGCCTGGATCTGCTGATCTGCAACAGTGGCTATGCCCAGGCGGCCGCCATCGGCGCGATGCCCGAGGCGGCGATGCGCCGGCTGATGGATGTGAACTACTTCGGGCATGTGAACACGGTTCGGGCCTTCCACGCCCATTTTGAGAAGCAGGGCAAGGGCGACATTGTGCTGGTCAGCTCGATGCTGGGGGTGCTCTCTGTCTGGGGTTATGGCGCCTACGCAGCCAGTAAATTTGCGATCACCGGCTTTGCTCAGGCCCTTCGTCAGGAGATGAAGCTGCACGGGGTGCGGGTCAAGCTCTTCCTTCCACCCACCACCGATACACCCGGACTGGCCAAGGAGAACGAAGATAAACCGCCGATCTGCTACGAGATGGAGATGGGCTCGGCGCTGAACGTAAAACACAAGCCCGAAAAGGTAGTCTCGGCCTTCCTTTCCTGGCTGCCCAAGGGCAGTTTTTACGGCTACGCCACCTGGGACAGCTGGCTGCAGTTCTT
>CAITDR010000650.1 GCA_903891165.1 uncultured Pseudomonadota bacterium | reverse complement strand
GATCTATAACCGACGGACGGAGCCCGATGATGACCTCCTGCTTCAGGATCCATACCTGATTCCCGGTCTGCCACTGGCGCTCATCGACCGGGGTCTGGCCTGGGAACCGCAGGAGCGGGAGGAGGACGAGGAGGAACGGACGGAGACGGTTACGTTGGTTTCCATCCGTAAATCGTCTGCGCGTGCTTCTTTTTCATCGCTCGATCCACGGCGGATTCGTGCGGTTCTCCGTCACCTGCTCCAGCAGGCTGCGTTGCAGGGCCACACCCTGCTTCCCGTGGAAAAGTTGGTGGAGGAGGCCGAGAAAGTGGAGCTGGATCCTCCCTGCCACCTGAGTGCAGAGCTGGTACTGACCACCCCCCTGGAGGAGGAGTCTCCCTGGGGTCTGGTGCAGGTGGAGCTGGCCGACGGTAGCCCGGCGCTCCAGTTGGTGGCCATGGCGCAGGCTGGAAAACGGATCCGGAACATCCTTGCCAAACGGGCACAGCGCCGCCTGGACATCGCGCCAGAGCCCCCAGCCGCGCCCACGCTTGTGGACGTAAGCACGCTGGACGCATCCGCCCGTGAGCGCCTCCACGTCTCTCCAAGCCCGCTCGGCGGCTCGGCCGCCGCCGGGCATTCGCATGTGCCCGAAGAAGGCGCTGCCTCTTTTCCCCCTTCGTCCTCCTCTTCTTCCGACGAGGATGGTGCCAGGGTGATCTCTTTTGCGGCGCGCAAGGCGGCCCGTCGGCCCGAGCCGGAGCCTCCGCCCCCGCCGGTGGTGGTGGTGGCGCCGGAAGCCCCGCAGATCGGCTTCAAGTCCGGATGGCCCCGTCCCCGGATCGAGAGGAACAAGCTACCGGAAGAGGAGAAGACTCCCCCTTCGGCGAACACTCCGATTGTTACGACAGCTCCACCGACGAACATTTCTGTTCTGCCGACGGGGCCCGCGTCGCCTCCGCCACCTGCTCCGGTTGCTGTGCCACCTGCTGAAAGTGCGCCGCTACCCTTGGTAGAGCGGATCCCGCCCCCCCGTAGCCCTCGCCCCCGTTCTGGCCCCCCCGACTGGGCCACTCTCCTGGCCGAGCTGGGTCTCTCCGGATCTCTGCGCGATCGGGCACTTCGCGAGCGCGAAGCTGTACTTCGGGAGCTCTGGGCGTCGCGTAGCACCGTGTTGGTTGCCCCGCCAGGCACCGAGTTGGAGCGTCTTCTGGCCCTCTTTTTCCGCCTGGCCGGTCCGGTGGCGGTTTTTGCGCCTGAGCTGACCCTGCCGTTGCCCTGGCTGCCGGAAGGGGTAGAGGTCTACGCCCTTGAACATATTCCGCGCCGCCGAGAACACTGGAAGACTGCGGTTCTTTTCCACAGTTCGCAGCTCTCGGAACCACAAATGGCACGTTTTTTGCATGCCATGGCGCCGGTGGAGCGGTTGATCCTGGTGGGGGACCCCGCTCTGCCCTTGCCGTCGGGACCGGGTTGTCCATTTGTGGATCTCTGTGCGACTCTTTCTCCACCTGCTTCCTGCTTTCCTCGGGTGGGCAAGGGCTACGCCGAGCTGATGGTGCGCCTGGGAGGGCCGGCCAACCTCAGGGTGGCTACCTGGTTTCGGGGCAGCTCCCTTCCGGCGGGGGCGGCTGAGGCGCGTGAAGTGCCCGCGCACTACGGTGTGCGCTTTGTGGCTTGGAAAGACCACGACGATCTCTGGGCGAAAATCCTGGAGAATCTCTCTAATACGCTGGGGTTGGAGGGGCTGGAGGATGTGGAAGGATTTGCGACGAAGGTGGCCCTGGGAGAGTGGCAGATCCTGGCCCCCCAACGTTCGGGGAGCCTGGGGGTGGACGACCTGAACCGGCGGATTCAGGAGCATTTTCGCTCCTTTCCGACGGCAGAGGGCGCACTTCTGCCGGTGGGGCCGCAGTTGCTTCGGCCCGGCGACCGGGTGGTGGTGCTTTCGGGCGGGAGGCGCATCGACGTGCAGCCGCCCTCCGGGGCGCGGCCCTTGGTGGTGGGTACGGTGGGCACCCTGGTTGGCCAGAACCCGGCGGCGAACCTGCCTCCTTGGAAGTTGGAGGCGGAATTTGGTGGTCCCCATCGCTACGGTTTCCGGCCGGAGGAGTTTGAGGAAGAAGCTCCCCTTTCTCTGGGTTGGGCGCTCTCGGTGCGCTGGGCCCAACACCGCCGCTGCCGCTTTTGTCTGCTGGTGGTGCCCGAAGCCGGTCAGCTGACCCGCGAGATGGTCTATGCGGCACTTCAGTGTGCCTCAGAGCGGGTGATCATCTTCCACCCCGGTCCCGCGGATGAGATTTTCCGGGATGAATACCCGGATCTTTCCGATCGTGGCCGTCGTCTCACCAACCTGTATGCCGCTCCCGCGCCCCCGGAGCTGCCCATCCCCGGTCGTCCGGGTGCGGAGCACACGATTGCCGAGAGCCTTGTGGAGGAAGGAATCCAGTTTCTCTACCAGGCGCCCATCGAAGGTCCGGATGGGGCCACCCGCTGGCCCTCCTTCCGTTTTGAGGATCGCCTGGGGCGGCGAATCGTCTGGGAGCACCTGGCCGCGCCGCAACATGCAGCCGATGTCCTGGTGCGCGCCGAGCTGGAAGCCTGGTATGCCGAGCTGGACATTCTCTCGGAGTCTGTCCAGCCCTGGGGTGGCGCGCAGGGTGTGCTGGTGATCACCGAAGACGAGGGAGACTGGGAAGAAGTTTTGCGGCGCCTTCTGCGGGAGTGAGCAGCGGTTACGACGTGACTCTGTTTCGAGTCACGTCGGCAGCTATTTGCACTCGGACAAGAGCTGGCCTGCAATCAGTGCCTGGATCTCCGAGCAATTTTCGGCGCTGAGCGAGGTGACGCCACCGGGGAAGCTGCAGGTGGCCTTCTTGGTCTCGCCCTTTCGCTCCAGGGTGAACTCGTCGCGGTTGAAGACCAGGGCCTGATCGCCCATGGGGTCTTTGGAATAGGCATTGGCCCCCGGGAAGTCGGTGACCGGCCCTTCGGCGGGGTTCCAGGCTTCGAGGTGTTCGATCCCCAGCGCATTCTTGCCCTCGCCCACCGTCCAGGTGGAGATGCCGGTGCGCACCATGCCGTTCTGCTCGTAGCGACTCGTGGGTTTTCCGGCGGCGTAGTCCCCTTTTCTGGGGCCGGCCAGTACCTGGATCCGGTCTTTTTTGAAGGTTGCGAGCTGCCGGTTGTCGTCGGGGTTCTCCTGGCTGACCGACCAGACCTGGCACTGGTCCGAGCTGAAGGCCTGGGCCAGGATCTCTTCGAAGCGGGCGGGGAATGCGATGGTGTTCAACGCGACGCAGCCCTGCTCGGCACCGTTTTTGCATGCCTTGGTGTAGCGCTTTGCGGCCAGCGGGTAGCTGGGGCTGACGCCGATGCCCTTTTCATACATCAGCCCGGCGCCCACACAGGCTTTCCCGGAGTCCTTGCTACAGCCGCGCTCGTAGTAACCCAGTGCGGCAATCAAGTCTTTGGGAGCCAGTTTTCCTTCTTCGTAGGTCTGGCCCAACAGTGCGCAGTTATCACCCTCGCCCGCCTCGCAGCCCTGCTTCAAGAGCACGATGCCCTTGGCGGGATCGGCAGTTACGCCGTTGCCGGTCATGTAGGCTTCTGCCAGCATGGAGCAGGATTTTCCGTGACCCAGCGCGCAGGCTTTTTCCAGGAGGCTGCCCGCCTTCCGGGCATCCTGGGGCACCCCCTTGCCGGTCTGGTGCAGTTTTGCCAGGTGGAAGCAGCCTCTTCCGCTCTGGGCTTCGCAGGACTTGGCGTAGAGGCTGGCCGCGCGGGTCATGTCCGGGGACACCCCCGAGCCCGCCTCGTAGGCCTGCCCCAGGGCATCACAGCCGTCGCCATCGCCCAGGTTGCAGGCCCGGGTGATCAGCTCCAGGCCCTTCTTTTTGTCCTCCTTGACTCCCTGACCTTTCAGGTACAACTTGCCGATCAGCCCACAGGCGTGTGCATCTCCCGTCGCACAGGTCCGTTCGTAGATCACGGCGGCCCCGGCCTGGTCCCCCTTCTCTTCGAGGAAGCCTGCAAGTCCGGTACAACCTGCCATATCTCCTGCATCACAGGCCAGCTTGAACAGGCTCTCGGCCTTCTTGGGGTCGGCGGTGACTCCCTTTCCGTTCTGGTAGGCCAGGCCCAGGGCCGAGCAGCCGCCCGCATAGCCACCGTCGCAGGCACTCTGGTACACGGATGCAGAGGATTGCCCTTCTTTTTCGAGAATGATCCCCAGGCGCACACAGGCGTGGGGGATGTTTTCCTTGCAGGCTGCCTCGTAAATCGGTTTGGCGGCGGCGGGATCGGGGCTGCCCGGTTTTCCCTCCTCGATCATCGTGGCGCGCAGGTAGCAGCCCCAGGGATCTTTGGCGTCGCAGGCCTCATCAAAGAGGCGGGCGGCCTGGTTGGCGTCGGCGGGGACCCCGGCACCGAGAAGGTACAGCTCGCCCAGGTGGGCACATCCGGGCGGATAGGTCAGGCCGCAGGCCTTTTTGAAGGCGTCCACGGCCACAGGAAGCATGGGGTTGTCACTGCGAAGGTTACCCTTCTCATCCCGAGAATTGGCAAAACCCACGACCACGCAGGCCTGGGGCTCCGAAGGGCATCGACTGCCGACGGTGTCCACGGCTTTGGGGAGTGAGCCCCCCTCGGGTCCTACCCATGCCTCGTAGCGGCAGGCATTGGAGGATTTGGCGTCACAGGCCGCTTCATAGGCGGCTTTTACCCGTGCCGTGTCGTGGATCATGCCCGACCAGCCCATGTCCAGCCGGAAGGCGTACATCGCCAGGATCCGCCCCGGATAGTTGTCGGTGCTGGCCCCCAGGATGGGCAGGAGCAACAGGCACAACACAAAAGTCCACCACAACCGCAGCCGCATCCACTCTCCTATCGCTGTCTCCACGTATCATCCCCGCCGGGTTATGCTGCGGGAGAAGTGGAGCCTCTGTGAGCGATACCCCTGACGTGCTGGCCGAGCGGGCCCTGAAGATCCTCAACGAGGGAGATCCCCGCGATGCACGCAAGCTTTTGCTGGAAGCGGTAGAGGCGGCCCCGGATCGTGCGGACCTTCTGCATGCCTTGGCGGTCGTACAGCTGCAATTGGGGGAGTCTGAGCAGGGGTTTCGACTGGTACAGGAGGCGATTGCCCGCGCCGAGGAGCAGTTGCTGGACCCGGCGCGCCGCGATCAGGCCGCGACCATGTTGGAGGGCTTTTTGCTGACTGCTGCGGCGGCCTGTGAAGATCTGGGGGACGCCGCGAATGCCGTGGGCGCCTACCAGCGGGTGTTGCAGCTTAATCCTGGGCAACCCCGTGCACGCTCGGGAATGGCCTATGCGTTGCTTGCATGGGGCCAGCTTGACGAGGGCTGCAAGGAACTGGTCACCTATATCGAGGAAGATCGCGACGAAGACCCCTTCATCGAGGGGGCAAAGTCCCTGCTGGAGAGTATTCAAAAATTCCGTAAGGAAGACATCCACCCGCGCGAGTTTTTGGCGG
>CAITDR010000649.1 GCA_903891165.1 uncultured Pseudomonadota bacterium | reverse complement strand
TTCCGTCGGATGCCCTGCGCTTTTTCCCATTGACACCGAGCAGCACATCTCCCTCTATGCCCTACACCACCGCCCCGGACGATGGCTACATTGTGGTGGAGCTGGGAATGGGGATGGTGGATGTGGGCTTGCAGGTGAGCGGAACCGGTCCCTGCTGGGCAGAGGTGGAGGTGTGGTACACGTTGGAGCTGGAGAAGTGAGCGGTTGTGGCTGCGGGGGAGGCTGTGGGGGCTGCGCCGCGGCTGCTCCGGCCGGCCGTCTGGATGCAGGAGCGGATCGTGCCGGGCGGACACCATGGATCTCCGCTGAGGAACTTCCTGATATCGTTCCCGGGCCTTCCCGGCCGCCGCAGTGGGAGGCCGTCCGATGGAAGGACGGCCGCTACCAGGTGCAACCCGCCTCGCACCAGGCCACACCGCACTGGCGCACATTGTGGGAGGAGCTTCAGAGCACCCATACGGCGCGCGGAGATTTGGGGGAAAGCCGGAGACAAGGCAATGACCGCGCTGTGGTTCGGCCCCTTTCACCCCGCATGTACCCGATGGCAGGGCGGGGTGGAAATTGGACCTGGGGCGATCCCTTTCCGGCGCAGATCACCGATTGCGGTTGGTCTGTGGAAGACTATGCTGTACCACTGTTGGACCCGGCGCCCTGTGTGGCCGCGGATGGGACACCGGAGTCGGATCGGTTGGAATTCTATCTGGCGACGGGGACCACGCAGACCACACGGCTGCCGAACGGGGTGTACCGGATGTACTTCGGGGCGGCCAGTGTGGTGGGGGTGACGAAGGGGGTTAATTCCGGCAGATCCTGGCCCGCTTATGACGTGGGTGGACGGGAGAAATTTGCGATCGATGTCCGAGGAGATGCCGCGTTGGACTATAGCCCCGATCAGCTTGAGTTCTGGGGCGTCTCCGGCACGGACTATAAGAAGCTGCACTTCAGCCGCAATTTTGTCGGCTACATTGACTCTGTAGACGGCATCAACTTTCCGCTCTATGCTCCCAAGGTCAGTCCGACCTCGGGTTCCACCTGCGAGGATGTCTCCTATGCCGGGGCAGCAGGTGTGTTGGAGGAGGCCGCCACTGGCTTCTGGGCGGGCTGGCATTCCACCTCGATCCGGGCGGAAGAAGCGAACGTGGTCTACCGCGATGTGAGTGTGGTGTACCTGGCCGAGCTGCGGCGCTATCTGATGTTTGCAGTGGAGTGTGATGGCTATGGCCGGGGTGTCAATGGAAATGCAGATGCGATGGAGGGGCGGGGATGCACCCTTTGTGTCCCTGCTGATTCATTCGCCACCCCCTGCATCCTCAACAACCAGCCGAAAACCAGGTATGTCTTCTTCACCTGTCCTGATCCCGCTTTTGGTGCCAACACGATGGGCCCCTTTCCGGTGGCCCCCGGGGCCCCCAATGAAGCACTCGGTCAGTGGATCGGCGTGCCCCAGGCCTTTCTGAGCCCGGGCGGTGACTACCTGATGTACTATGTGAGCACCAATGGCTATGCCTATGCCGGTCTCCATTTTTCAAACGCATGTTGATCCTTATCCCTCTCATGGCCTGCCTGGCGCCGCAGCCGAAAGAGTCTTCGGAGGAGAGAGAGGATTCTCTGCAATGGGTGGATTCCCGGTCGGGGGACTCGCGCCCGGACAGCCCGGTGCTGGAAAGTACGTTCGACAGCGACAGTGGAGGTTCGCCAGATTCCGATAGCGGTACCCCGGATAGCGACTCTGGAGGTGGAGGGAGTGCCTACCAGGACTGGGTGGCGGTGACTGCTGGGGACGAGTTCGCTTGCGGCCTCCATGCGGATGGGACCATTTCTTGTTGGGGCGGGGATCGGCATGGGGAAACCGTCCCACCGACGGGTTCGTTCACGGCCATCGCCGCAATGTCCTACACCGCTTGTGCCATTCGGGCTGATGGAGAAGTCGTCTGTTGGGGAAATGATGGTGTAGAAGGAGAACTCTTCGAGTCTCCGTTGGGCCTCTGGTCGGTGATCCGGTGTGGACGTGGTAGGTGTGTTGTACTGGACGCGGCTGGTGGTCTGGGTTGGTGGGGCAGCGACATTTTCGCCCAACTTTCCCCACCGGAAGGGGTGTTTCTATCCGCCGATGGTGGTTACGAGGAAGATATTTGTGTGGTGTCAGAAGCCGGTTTGTTGACGTGTTGGGATTCTACCGGTACCGAATGGCAACCCCTGACAGGAGCTTTTGCGTCGGTGGCGCTGGGCGCCGACCTGGGTTGTGCGGTGGATAGCGGCGGGCAGGCCACTTGCTGGAGCAACAATTCCTGGGCCTCCAGCTGGGGTCTGGACGATCCCCCCAACGAGGTGTGGACGCAGATCGATCTTAATGTCGCCCTGGGTTGTGGAATCACCTCCACCGAACAAGTGGCCTGCTGGGGCTTTCCGGAGGGGGGTGCTAACGGCCAGGCTACCCTTGAAGCCCCTGCAGGTAGCTTTCAGGATGTGGCCGTGGGCGGCCTGTTCAGTTGTGGTGTCACCACGGACCAGCAGATGTTGTGCTGGGGGAGGGATCAGGTTGGCCAGTCTTCACCCCCATGAAAAACGGAGCCGCGCTCAGCCGCCCCGCAGATGCAGCCGCTTCCCCTCCACCTCCACCTCCTCCCGCCACAACTTCTGCTCCCAACTGAGTGGTCGTTCATCAAAGATCAACAACCAAGCTTCCGAAGTCCCGAGTCGATCCAGGTAGCCCACCGTCTGCTCGATGCCCTCCTCCCGGATGGTCTCCAGGCTGTCGTGCTCGGTCACCCGCTTCAGCTCAAAGGCGTGGATCTTCCCCGCGAAGTGGATCACCACGTCGATGCGGCCTCGACCCAGGGCAAATTCCCGCCCCACCTCGCCCCCGCCGTTCACCACCTTCTGTACCCAGGCCATAAATACGATCTGCGGCACGGCTTCGCGGTAGGGGGTGTCATCCCGCCTTCTAAACGCATCTGCATGGCGACGCCACCACACAAAAAAGCTGTCCACCAGGGTCACCACATCCAGCTTCCGGTGACGCAGCCACTCCCGCTCCGGCAGGTCGGGCTGCCGGGACAGGGTCAGCAGATGCAGCAGGAGCGGAGAGGAGCGCGCTGCACCATGATAGGCGTTTTCCAATGCCCGACCACTCCGCCAACCCCTTCGCACCCCTCCCGACCCTCCCGCCCTCCCCCTTGCGCGGCGCCGCCCGGTGGCTCCGTATTGGGGCGCTGGCCTATGTTCTGCCTTCGCTCCTGATCAACCTGACCGCCTTTGGCCTGACCCTCATTCAGGGATTGCTGCAGAACCCCGAGGTCGGGCGGGCCTGGTCTGGCGGCATGGCCCGTCCGGTGCAGCTCGTGGGGGCGCTGCTCTGGGTGCCGGCACTGTTCATTCTGACCCGCTCCGCTCCGGATTTCGGGCGCAGGATGACGCGTAGCGGCACGCGCCTGGGGGGGATCCTGGTCCTGGTGGTCTGGGTGGGTATCCTGGGGATGGATCCCAGTTGGACCGAGAAGAAGCTCGTCTATGGCCTGCCCGATCTGCTGCCGGTGCTGGCGCTCTGGGTGGCCCGCCCGGCCGTAAAGGCGGCGCAGCCGCCGCTTCCTGCACTGTTCGGACCTGCCCTGCTTTCTCTGGTCTTTTCGGCGGCTTCGGAGGGCTGGCTTGCTCTGGGGCCGCCGGGGGCTGCAGCCGGTCTGGTCGGCGTGCTCCTGAAATTACCGGCCTGGATCGGGATGGTCTGGGTTTGCGCCCGGATCTACCGCCATGCGCCGGTGCTGGGGGAGCTGCTGCGGGGGCCGTCGTAAGGGGGGACCGGATGCCGTAGCCCCCCGGCGACGCACAGCCCGTCATCCGGCGCCTGCGGCGCTCTGGCCGCACGCGCCTAACAGGGTATTGAAAAAACTCCCCTTATCCCTTCCCGAAGGGCTCCCCTCCCCATAGGGATCCCTCTGTTTTTTCAACTCTATCGACGTCGATAGAGTTGAAAAAACCGCGTGCCGGGCATCGCCGAACGGGCAATGGGCCTGTACCTGCGCCGGGAGGACCGGCCGGTTAAGCGGCTGCGATGCCGCCCTCCCCCCTCTCCCTCCTCCAGTGCTACCATCCCGCCGACCCTCGCGAGCTGGATTTCCTCCAGCGGATGCTTTTGTTGGCAGCCCTTCCGGAGGGCTGGCAGCGTAGCCACTATGTTCCGGGGCACTTCACCGCCTCCTCCTTTGTCTATTCCCCCGATCTTTCCCAGGTCGCCCTGATCTGGCACCCCCGCTTTGGCCGCTGGCTTCAGCCCGGCGGTCACATCGAGGCGGAAGATAGCGATGTCTGGGCCGCGGCCCGCCGGGAAGTGCAGGAAGAGCTTGGGCTATCCGAGCTGATGCCGCTGGGGACGGGGCTCTGGGACATCGACATTCACGACATTCCCGCCCGCAAGACCGAGCCCGCCCACCAGCATTTTGACCTCCGCTTTGCCTTTGTGGCCCCCGTCCAGCCTTTGACGGGGGAGCTTCAGGCCCAATGGGTCAGCCTGACCCGCGCCGGGGAGCTGGAGTCGGATGCTTCGGTGCAGCGGGGCCTATCGAAGGTTTTTTCTCAGGGAGCAAAGGAGAAGGGGTAGCTCGCAATCACGGGGCCTCCCCCGTCGGGTTTGGGGAATAACATCTGCTGGAATACATGAACCATACAGGTTTCGGTCGTGGGATTGTTGAGGGTGGTCTTCTTCACTTCCGCACTGCTTACCGTTCCATCGGCAGCAATCACAAAGCTGAAATTTTCCACCCTCCAAGCTGAAGTCCCCACACCACACCCCCTCAGTCTGGTGGGCGTTCTGAAGCCGTATTTCTTCCTTGGTTTTCCCCGCCTCCTCCCCATCCGGCCAGCGAAGGGTGGTCCCCGCGGGCACCTTTGCCGTCGGAAAGCTGCTCAAGCTCCCTATCAGCCCCCCGACGGCGCCGGTGGCCTCCCCAAAAGGAACATTGGAGGGGAGGAAAAAAGAGATCCCTCCGCAGGCTCCCTTCCAATAGACCCGGTTCCCTTCCTGGTGGATCGTCAGGTCGTCCACCACCGAGAGCGGCTCCCCCAAAAACATCAGGGTCCCCCGCGGTGGCCCCACCCGTTGGTCTCCCTCCGGAAAAGTGACGGGGAGAAGGGCTTCGGTGGTCCAGGTCCTCAAAGACGCTGTCAGAATTGGCAACCTCAAGCGACCCACCGCACCCAGGTCCACCAGGCCATTCTGAACGACCACACCGGACGCAAGCCGCCACTCCTCTCCGGCACTGCCCTTTCCGCTTAACGGTCGGGTGGTAAGTGTCAAAAGTGCCGCCTCTTCCACCATAACCCGAAGCGACACTGGCGGGGACATGGTCAGACTACGCTGACAGTCATTGCCCTCCGGCTCCACCACAAGCCGGTCCCCCAGATCCTGAACCACCCGGGCGCCCCAGGTACCGCTGGCCGAGGCCAAAAGGGGCTTTCCGGCGGGGGTACTCACCGGGGCAGAGGCCGGAAGTACCACCCTTGCTCCAACGGGAATATCGGCGGCCAGGGCAAAGGAAAGGAGGAAAGATAGCATCAAAGAACCGTTTGTGGAAGTACTAGTAGCGCCCGCCCGCCGCCGCCCCCACGGGGAGCTGCTGGTCCAGGAAGGCCAGATCCTCGGGGCTGAGAACCACAGCGTTGGCGGCCTGGTTCTCGTCGAAGCGCGGCTGCTTCGTGGTGCCCGGAATGCAGACAATGTGCGGTGCCCGTTGCAGAAGCCAGGCCAGGGCCAACTGAGCGGGGGTAATGGTCTTCTCAGTAGCCAACTGGCGCACCGCTTGGACCAGATCCAGGTTCCTCTTCAGGTTGTCGCCGGTGAAGCGGGGGTTGTTCCGCCGGAAGTCGCCCGGCGCAAAATCCTCGGCCGAGGTGATCGCCCCTGTCAAAAAGCCGCGTCCCAGCGGCGAATAGGCCACAAAGGTGATGCCCAACTCTTGGCAGGTGTCCAGAAGCTCCGCCTCCGGCTCGCGGGACCAGAGCGAGTACTCGGTCTGGAGCGCCGTGATCGGATGCACCGCGTGGGCACGTCGGACCTGCTCCGGTGTGGCCTCGGAGAGCCCCAGAAAACGGACCTTCCCCGCCGCAACCAGGCCAGCCATCGCGCCCACGGTCTCCTCGATGGGCGTCTGAGGATCCACCCGGTGCTGGTAGTAGAGGTCGATGGTGTCGATGCCGAGGCGCTCCAAAGAGGCGTCGCAAGCGGCACGAACATAGTCGGGCTTGCCGTTGACGCCCAGAAAGCGGCCGTCTTCGGAGCGCATGACCGCAAATTTGGTGGCGATCACCGCCTCGTTTCGGCGGGCGCGCAGCGCCTTTCCGACGAGGCGCTCATTGGTCCAGGGGCCGTACATATCGGCGGTGTCGAAGAAGTTCACGCCGCTGTCGAGTGCATGGTGCAAAAGGGCGGTGGAGGCGGTATCCTCGGCCTTCCCATAAAAATCGGACATGCCCATACAGCCCAATCCGATGGGGGAGATTTGAACACCGGTGCTACCGAGCTGACGACGGGGCGGGTTGGACATGAGGACTCCAGGGCGCAGTCTAAGTCGTGCGGGGCCATCCGGGAAGCCAAGAAGTGCCAGATCGGATTTGCTTTCCGGTCCATCGGCTCCCCCGACGCCGCTGCTGAATGAACATTCATTCAGTAGAAGCCATGGTAATAAGGGGAGTTCTCTCAATACCACGCAAGGCGCGTGCGGCCAGAGCGCCGCAGGCGCCTTCGGGTTGGCATCCAGCGGGCAACCGATGAGGCCCTGGAGGAAATTCCGAGGCCCTGCGATCTGGCCATCGCCGTTCCCGGGGACTACAATGGCTTCATGGAACCCTCCTTCGACCACATGGTCCCCAAAGCTGAAAGGGCTCCCCTCAGCGCTGCCCAGGGCGCTGAGATAGATCGTCGTGTCGCGGACTACCGTGCCCATCCCGAGACGTCGATTCCCTGGGATGTCGCGCGGGAGCAGATGCGGCGCAGGGTCTGAATCAGATCCCCACCCCACCCAAAGGAGCCCCGATGAGCCGGATATTCACCATGAGCTTCGCCTCCGTCTATCGCCTGTACATCGCCAAAGTCGAGAAGAAGGGGCGCACCCAAGCCGAGCTGGACGAGGTGATCCGGTGGCTCAGCGGCTACGACGAAGCAACGCTGGAAGCCCACATCACCTCCGGTACCAACTTCCAGGACTTCTTTGCACAAGCCAAGCTACATCCGAAGGTGTCCCGGCCCAGCGATTTTTGCCAGCCCGATCCCACCGAACTCTACCACATCCACGCGGAATCCTGCCGGCGTTGAACGCCCCGAGTTACTGGGATGGGAGGTGGGATACCGGGCACG
>CAITDR010000648.1 GCA_903891165.1 uncultured Pseudomonadota bacterium | reverse complement strand
TGTCCTCAAACCAGGTGGTGGTCCCATAGGCGGCGTTGTCCTGATCGTCGGCAAGGCCGTTGCAATCTTCGTCGATGTTGCTCACGTCGCAGATCTCTTCCATGGCCGGGGAGATCGCCGCTGTTCCGTCGTTGCAGTCCCCTCCGGTGGCGATCATCCCGATGGGGGCGTCGCAGGCGTCGGTGGCGCTGTTGGTGTCGCCATAGCCATCCTGATCGCTGTCGCGATACCAGGCGTTGGCGCCGATCGCGGAGCTATCGTAGTTATCGGCATTCCCGTCGCAGTCTTCGTCGATGTCGTTCGCGTCACAGAGCTCCTGAGCGTCGGGACTCAGGGTTGCATCGCCGTCGTCGCAGTCGGTGGGAGAGGCGGAAAGACCCGCCACGGCATCACAGGCCAGCTCCAGCACGGAGGGGTCGCCATAGCCGTCGCCGTCCGCGTCGCGATAGAAGCTCTGGTAGGTGGTGGGATCCACGCCGCTATCCATATCATCGGCCAGACCGTCGCAGTCCTCATCCCGGTCGGCACCATCACAGACCTCGGTGGCACCGGGATGGATCGCCGGGCTCAGATCGTCACAGTCTTGGCTGTCGTAGACGTAGCTGGCCGGTGCATCACAGGCGGAAACGGACTCGCTGGGGTTGCCATAGCCATCGGTGTCCCGATCGGCATACCAGAGGCCCTGTCCCTGCGCGCTGGGGTCGTCGTCCTCGGCCAGCCCGTCGCAGTCCTCGTCCACATCATTCACGTCGCAGCGTTCCGACACCAGCGGCGAAACCCCTGCATCATTGTCGTTGCAGTCGTCGCTCCGCGAAGCCGCACCCACGGGGGGATCGCAGGAGGAGGTCACCACCGCCCCTGCGCCCACCCCATCGCTGTCCTGGTCGGCATACCAGTCAAAAGTACCGGTAGATCCCGGATCCTGGCTGTCGGACAGCCCGTCGCAGTCCTCGTCCACATCGTTGGGGTCACAGACCTCTTGGGCCACCGGGGAGATGCTGGCCAAAGAGTCGTTACAATCTCCGTTGTTGCTGACCGTCCCCGGAGGGGCGTCGCAGCCCTGCACCGGGTTGCGGGCATCCCCATAGCCGTCCCCGTCGGAATCGGTGTAGAAAGTCTGGCTTCCGGCGCCGGAAACTGAGGGGTCGGCATCGTCGGCGCGGCCATCGCAGTCTTCGTCCTGGTCCGCCGCATCACAGATCTCGGAGGATCCCGGAGAGATGGCCGGGTTGGCATCGTCACAATCCAACGCACTTGCGTAGCGTCCCGCGGGGGCATCGCAGGCCTGGACGGGAGAGCCGACACCCGCATAGCCGTCTCCATCACTATCTGCATACCACGAGGTTTTTCCAACAACGCTGCTATCGAAATCATCGGAAAGACCGTCGCAGTCTTCGTCGGCATTGTTGTTGTCGCAGACCTCGGTGGCGACGGGGGAGGTCGCAGCGCTGTTGTCGTCACAGTCCCGGTTGTTGGCCGATAGTCCTGCCCCGACATCACAGCCAAGCTGCTGCACGGCGGGGTTGCCATAGCCGTCCCCATCCGCGTCCTGGTAGAAGCTACTGGTCCCCTGAGGGTTGGAATCGAAATTATCCGCCAGCCCATTGCAGTCTTCGTCGGTGTTGTTGGCGTCACACAGCTCAGAGACACCGGGGTGCACCGCCGCGTTGCTGTCGTTGCAGTCCAGCGCGTTGGCGCTGCTGTTGGCGGGAGCGTCGCAGGCGCGGCGGGAAAGTGCCGGATCGCCATAGCCGTCGCCGTCCACATCGCGGTACCAGTCGAGGAGGGAGACGGCCGCGACGCTGCTGTCGGCGTCGTCTACACTTCCGTCGCAGTCCTCGTCGGTATTGGCGGCATCACAGACTTCCGTCGCACTGGGCGAAATGGCCGCGTTGTTGTCGTTGCAGTCCGTACCCTGAGCCACAAAATTGGCAGGAGCGGCGCAGGCTATCCGTGCCGTGCTCAGATCTCCGTAGCCGTCCCCGTCGGCATCGCTGTACCAGGCCGCGGCCCCGGTCAGGCCAGGATCGGCATCGTCGGCCAGACCATCGCAGTCCTCGTCGGTGTCGGCGGCATCGCAGATCTCGGCCGCTCCCGGGTGGATCGCCGGATCCGCGTCGTTGCAGTCGGTGCCCACGCTATAGCCATCGCCGTCATTATCGGCTGCATAGCCCAGATGTACAAAAGCACGGCCCGCGTTACTGCTGTAGGTGTTGGCCCCCGCTAACAGATCGGCAAGGTTATCGCCGTTGACATCGGCGGCCCCCAAAGAAGCGCCAAAGGTGGCACTGCTGCTTCCGTTAAGCACCACACTCGGGGCCGCTCCCGAGGCCAGACCGGCGCTGCTGCCGTCGTAGATATAGACCCGCCCGGCGTTGCTGCTATAGGCCGAGGCAGCTACAGCGATCTCCCCAAAACCATCCGCATTGGTATCACCAAGACCCGCTATCTTACTTCCAAATGATGATA
>CAITDR010000647.1 GCA_903891165.1 uncultured Pseudomonadota bacterium | reverse complement strand
TTCGCTGGCCTCGCGCACGATCACGATGTCCACCCCCGACGCACGGGAGGGGAGGCCGGGCACGTTGTGGCAGTGGCGCAGGATGGTGTGGATACCCAGCGACTTGCGGAGGTGGATGACGTAGGGGACCTTTCCCACGGGTTTTGCCGCTGCAAACTTGGCTTTCAGGGCGATTCCGTTGGCCTTGATCGAGGCGATCATCGCCTCGGGATCGGCGGCATCCGCCAGCTCCCAGGCCACTTTTCCCCCCGCTGCGGCCACCACTTCCTGCACCAGGGCTGCAATGGCGGGGCCTTCGCCATCTCCCGCGATCAAGGTGACATTTTTGCTGATCATGCCACACCCCCAAGGTTGTCGATCACCGCCTGGGTGAACTCGGCCGTGCCCGCCTTGCCGCCCAGATCCCGCGTCAGGTGTTTTTGTTCTTCCAGCACCCGCCAGACAGCTTTTTCGATCCGTCCGGCGGCCTTCCACTCGCCCACATACTCCAGCAGCATGTTTGCCGAAAGCAGCACGGCCAGCGGATTGGCCAGTCCCTTCCCGGCAATATCAGGGGCGGTGCCATGGACTGCCTCGAAGACCGCGGCGTGGGTACCGATGTTGGCGCCGGGCACCACCCCCAGGCCCCCGGCCAGCCCCGCACTCAGGTCGGAGAGGATGTCGCCGTACAGATTCTGGAGTAGCAGCACGTCGAAGTGCTCGGGGTGCATCGGAAGCTGCAGGGAGAGGCTGTCCACGCCCATATCTGCCTGTTCGATGAAGGGATATTCCTCGCCCACCTGCCGAAAGGCGCGAAGGAATGCACCGTCCGCCATAGGATTCACACCGGCCTTGTGGCAGCAGTGGATCTTCCGGCGGCCCCGGTAGCGCATATATTCAAAGGCCCAGCGGGAGATTCTTTCCCCGGCAAAGGTGGTCGAGGTTTTAAGCGATACGACGGTACCGGGGGTGACTTCATGCTCGATGCCCGCATAGAGGTCCTCGGTATTCTCGCGGAAGAGCACAATATCTACGCCAGGAATGGCACCCGGCACATTGGGAAGAGTGCGCACCGGGCGCAGTCCCACAAACAGGTCCAGCTCCTGACGCAGGGCCACGTTGGCAGAGCGGAAGCCCGCCCCCTTGGGGGTCATCAGCGGCCCCTTCAGACCCAAGCGGTTCTTCCGGATGTTCTGGAGGGTCACTTCCGGCATTGGGACGCCATATTTCTCCATGGCCTCCCCACCTGCCGGTGCCTCCTCCCACTCGATGGGGGCCCCCGCGGCCCGCAGGATCTCGCACACCGCTCCGGTCACTTCGGGGCCTATTCCGTCGCCCTTGATCAGCGTCACCCGGTACTGCATCGCACCTCCGAAGAGGCGGGGGCTAACTCATCCGGGCTCGATGGTCCAGATACCCGGCTCCATTCCATCGGCATTCCCCAGCTCCCAGGCCAACAATAGCATGGCAGCCAGTCCTTCCTTTAACGCCGTCGGGTCCACATGGTCTACGGTGTCGGCATGGGTATGGTGGAAGTCGAAGTAGTGGCTGTCGTCGGGAAGCAGGCCAATTTGAAGGATACCGTTCAGCGTAGAGATGTCGGCGCCACCGCCATCCCGAAGGCGAGAAAGGCCGGTGCGCTGCGCCACTTCCGCAAACCAGTTCTGTTGCTCCAGGCTGCCAGTGCTGCTCCAGCCCAGCGGCATCCCGCCGCCCAGGTCACTCTCGACCGCCGCCAGATGGGGCTCGTCATGGTGCGCCTCTGCATAGGCTTTTCCGCCGCGGAGGCCATTTTCTTCGTTGGTATAGAGTACGGCACGCAGGGTACGGCGTGGGCGCAGCCCGGACTCCCGGAGAATCCGGAGCGCCTCCACCACCTGGACCACGCCGGCACCGTCGTCATGGGCCCCCTGTCCCACATCCCAGGAGTCCAGGTGTGCTCCCAGAACGACAATCTGATCCGGCAGCTCCGAGCCACGCAATTCCCCGATCACATTGGCCGAAGGACCATCGGGCAGGCTCTTGGCGTCCATCTTCAGGCGAAGTCGAACCTCCTCCCCCGCAGCGAGGAGAAGGCGGATGGCCGCCGCCTCCTCCGGCGGAATCGCCGCCGTCGGAATCGGCTGGATGTCCGCCTCATAGTGGGTGCCGCCGGTGTGCGGCGTGTACAACGATCGGGTGGTCACCGAACGCACCAGCACCGCGATGGCGCCAAAGCGGGAGGCGCGCGAGGCGCCGTGGACGCGGAATTGGACGGCCTGGCCGTAAGCTTCCAGGCTGGGCGTGGTGGTGGCCATCGGCACATCAAAGAGCACGATCTTTCCACGTACCGCTTCAGAAAGCTCTTCAAAGCTGGAAAGAACAACAACATCCCCCTCCAAACCGGGGGTACCCACCGAGCCACCCAGGCCCAACAACCCCAGGCTACGCTGCTGCGGGGCCAGCATTTGAAGGGACTCTTCGCCGCGTACCCAGACCGGCACCTGCACCGGCTCGGCACGTACATTCTCCTGCTTGTCCGCCAGCATCCACCCCAGCGTGCGGTTGACGGCTCCGGTCAATGCGTCGGTACCGGCGAGACGACCGGGGTGGTGGATACACAGCTCGACCAGGCGCGCGTAGAGCTGCTCGTCGTTGCGGGCCGCCTGGAGGAGCTGGGCCGCCTCGGTGCTATTCGCACGGAGCTGCGGGGTGACGTCCAATGGCAAAAGGGGCGGCAGAGGAGCACAAGCGAGGAGCAACGCGAGCATCAGGTACCCGGGGAAAGGTGGAGAACGCCTGCTGCAGAATTCAGCGGCGCGGTAGAGATCCGTGTGGTACCGCCTGCATCCACATCGGAGTAGGAAAGGGAGAAAGAAAGCCGATCCTGGAGAGGAGGCAGGGGTACGCAGGCTTCGTAGTGAGCGCCGTACCAGTCCCGACCCACGGCGAGCGTTTTTCCCGGCGCCGTTTGATAGGCGGAGGTCGCAGACACCAGGGATTGGAGCGGAAGTAGCACAGATTGTTTGTCCAGGTACAGAATCAGCGCATCTTCAACGGTACGCTCGTCATCCCGGACACGCCCGGCCACACAGAGCTGTCCTTCACTCCGAACCACCGCCACCGAAAAACTCGCATCTCGTGGGCCAGACCAGTCGCTGCGCCCCTCCTCCACCTGCCAGGCGCGCTGCACCACCAGCGGCCCCATCCCTTCGCCCCACTCGCTCAGGTCGCCGTCTACCTTCACCGCCAGACTTTCCGCGGTAAAGGATGCCTGCCCCTTAAAGTACTTTTCAAGGCGGCGCACATACTGGGGCTGTCGCACCCAGCGAAGGCCAAGGATCTCCGTCACTTCCTGACGGACAGCTTGGCCATCCTCCTCCCGATCCGCCGGAAGACGAAGGTACACCGTTCCGTCCCGCAGCCGAACGCCGAAGCCGGCGCCTGGGCCTGGGTGGTTCATACGCAGATGCACCTCCTCAGATGCTGCATCGCAGCGTAGCTGGGGATTGATCGTGGGAATTCCAGACCACATCGGCAACTCTGCCATGTTGCAGTGCAAGATGCCGGTCGCACTGCGCAGCCAGAGGGAGCTGCGGTCCATACCCAGCAGCTCTCCCGAAGCGGGGAGGGTGATCTGCTGCTTTCCAAGCTGATCCTGAAGCTGACCCTCCTGCCAGCGCCAGAGGTGGCGGCCGTCGTAGAGGAGTGGACCTTCGGCCTCACGCACATCCAATTGGTGCTCATAGCTGCGTCCCAGCTCCACGAGGAGGGAGCGGAAGGATCCGTCCTCCATCCGCAGCATCAGCGAGAGCTGCACCGGAAGTACCTGGGGATTGTCCATCTCCAGGCAGCCGAGCAGCCAGAGGATCATCGGTCCAGCGCCGCCGCGATCAGTACGTCCAGATCGGGAAGATCCCAGATAGAACGCCCCGTCCAGCAATAGCGCAGGCCTCCGTCCGCCCCTACAACAAAGGCGGCGGGAAGCTGATCATAGGGCGGGTGATGAGCACCCAGCCCAAAAGCGAGTCGCGCCGGCATGGATGCCAAACCCGGAAGATCGAGGAGGGTTTTCATAAACCCGCGGTCACGGCCGACACCGTAGGCGGCATAGTGGCGCAGCTCGGCATCGGTCACCAGCGGCAGGAGCATGTGGTTGCGGGGGACATAGTCCTGCGCAAGCTCCAGGGTGGAGGTGGTGAATTGCACGACCTGGATGCCATCCAGCTCCTGATGGCGGGCCTGGATCTCGCTCAGCATTTTCCGGGTGGAGGGGCTGCCCAAGCCACGAAGAAAGACCAGAATCGAGCGGGGCCCCGCTCCGCCTACGCGCACCGGAAGGCCAAAGACCGGCTGGATCTGGAAGGGGGGAGCAGGGTCGCCGGGACGGAGGGCCTCAGACATGGCAGTCCGTTCCGTCGGTGATGGCGGCCTGCATCCGTTGCTGGGCTGCCAACCAAAAATCACGGATATGGCTGGGAATCCCGGCCCGATCGATCTCCTGACGCAGAATTGCCAGACGACGACGAAACTGGCCTGCATTGATGCGGAGTGTACGGTGCAGACCTACAATGGGCCGCCCGGTGTACGGCACCGGCGCACCGAGGGTCGCGGCGGCGTGTTCGTACTCGTGCTGCTCCACCCTGGCCGGGTCTTTGCCTTCAAAAAGAAAGCCGATGATCCCGTCGGAAAAGACGCGCTCCACAAAGCGGTGCATCACCAGACGAAGCACCCGCTCGCCGCCCGCCTCTTCAAAAAGGCTCATCCGGGTGGGGTCGGAGCGGGTACCGTACCGGGTACCACCGCCGGGGCATTGGGATCCAGGCGGGCCGGCCCCTCTTCGGTGAGGGCCGCAAAACCGACGGTCTCAGCCCCCGCATTGCGGGCCATGTCGATGATCTGGACCACGCGGGCGTAGTTGGCGTCGTAGTCTGCGTCGATGAACACGGTCTTTTTGGCTTTGCCACGCAAGCGCTGGAACAGATCTTTGGCCAGCTCGTCGTCGGTCTTGGGCGCCAGATTTAAGGCGACGGTCCCGTCTTCGTAGACCGCAACCATCAGCTGATCCGGCACCTGATCGGGGGGAGGAGGAGGGGTATCCTCGATATCCTGAGGAGGAAGTCGGCTGGCCATGGTCTGTACGGTGATCGGCGTGAGCACCATAAAGATGATCAGAAGCACCAGCACCACATCGATGAGTGG
>CAITDR010000646.1 GCA_903891165.1 uncultured Pseudomonadota bacterium | reverse complement strand
GGCCCCTGTCGGCCAAGGATCTGACCCTGGTCTACGACGACCCACGTGGGCTGATGATCCATAAGTCCAAGGTGGGAAATCGCTGGTTCCTCACCCAAGTGGACCCGCGCAGCGGCCAGCCGCAGACCATGGAGCTGATGCCGCAGGAAGTGGCTCAGATCCAGGCGCAATTGGCCGGCAGCCCCTACTGGGTCATCGGTGCCGGTGGACCTGCGGCCGCGGCGCCTGCCCAGCCTGCCCATCCCACGCCACCGGGCAGCCGCCCGATGCCACCGCGGCGTTAAGTGGAGCGCGAGCGCTACATCGCCGAGGCACGCGAGCGGGCACTTCTGCTCTATGAAGGCCGGGTTACCCCTCATCGTTCCTGTGGAATTGCAGTAGCCGAGACTTTCGGCCTGCCCACTGCAAGCTACCAGGCCTTGCGACGGGGCGGGCTGACGGGCGAGGGCACCTGTGGGGCCCTGCTTGGCGGGATCCTGGTGCTGGGCGAGATCCTGGGCGACCCGGACCCCACCGGCGCCCCGACCCCGTTGCTGCGGCAGGCCATCCCCCTCTACCGGAGCCGCATCGCGACGCGCCTCCAAGACAGCCCGGAGCGCAGCTGTAACTCCCGGGTCGCTCAGTTCCCCGACTTTATGGCGCCCGAACGCCGGTCCTATTGCACCAACCTGGCCCTCACCGTTGCGGAGGTGGTCGCCGAAGTCCTGTGGGAGCTAGAGCAGCCCCGACCGCTCCCTGACTGGTCCCCCGGCTCTTGACATGTCAAGTAGAGAGCTGATTGTCTTAGGGAGTTCCAGCCAGGTTCCCACACGCTATCGGAATCATAACGCCTATTTCCTGCGTTGGGACGACTTCGGGCTGCTTTTCGACCCCGGCGAGGGTACCCAGCGGCAGATGATCTACGCGGGCCTGGCCGCGTCGCAAATCCACCACGTCCTGATCACCCACTTCCACGGGGATCATGCTCTGGGATTGGCGGGCCTGGTCCAGCGAATCTCCCTGGACAAAGTGGAGCAGCGGGTGCATATCCACTACCCCGCCTCGGGGCAGGTCTACTTTGATCGTCTGCGCCATGCGACGATTTTTGTGGATAACTCCAAGATTGAAGCCCATCCGATTCGGGAAGAGGGCGTGATCTGGGAGGAGGAGAATTTTACGATAGAGGCAAGACGGCTCGACCACGGGGTGGATACCTATGGCTACCGACTGAAAGAGCGCGACGGACGCCGAATGTCACCGGAGCGGCTCGCAGCAGCAGGGATCCGGGGGCCGGCGGTGAAGGAGATCCTGAGTCGCGGTTTTTTGCAGATAGAAGGCCGAGAGGTGCGACTGGAGGAGGTCAGCGACCCCCGCCCCGGCCAGGTCTTTGCCTTTGTGATGGATAGCCGCCCCTGCAAAGGGGCCGATAGCCTTGCTGCAAACGCCGATATGCTTGTCTGTGAGGCCACCTATCAGGAGAGCGAGCGTCGCGAAGCGTGGGAGCACCAGCACATGACCGCGGCTCAGGCCGCCACCATCGCCAAAGTGGCGGGTGCCCGCCTGCTGGTCCTCACCCACTTTTCGCAGCGCTACCCCGATGTGGAGGGACACCTGCAGGAAGCAAGGCAGATTTTCCCGGATTCGGTCGCGGCTGCCGATTTAAGGCACTTCCCGGTGCCCAAGCGGCAGCCCTGATTCATTGAACGATCGTTCAATGAATCACTGACAGACCGGATCCATACGTTCAAAGCGGTTGTTGTCCTCGGCGCACTCAAAGAGGGAGCCGCGGCCGGTACCGTCGTCGTCTACACTCAGCACAAAGCCGCCGTCGCCGATTTCCATGGGCTGCACCACCAGCTCCTGGCTGGGCAAGGCCTGACCGGCCGGCACCAGCGGCAGGGTGACCGTCGTGTAGGGAACATCCACGCCGCCGACCACCATGTAGAGAGTAAGGGAGCTTCCCGCCTCCACATCCACGGCTCCCTGGTTGTAGACCCGGTAGGAGATCCGCGCCGGTCCCCCCGCACAGGTGCCCACGCAGAAGTCCACCAGCTCCACCACAAGATCGGAGAAGGAGGGGTCATCCACAGCAGGGCGCGCCCGGAAGACGTTGTACTTCTGCCAGGAGGCCTCCGGCGGACTCGGTACCGTTCCATCCGGGTTGATGTTGGTCACCGCAAAGTCGTGGGTTGCCCAGGTGGTTCCTGATTTGGGCCAGCCATCACCGGTGTGGCCGAACACCGTGATCCCTCGCCACGTGGTTCCGTTCGAGGCGATCACAATTTCGGCGGATCCGTCGTTGTCCACGTCGGCAGTGACCGGATACTCCCAGACCGTGCCGGAGGAGTGGTTGCCGTTGATGTAGTTTACGGTGCCGTTGCTACCGTCGTAAATGCGGAGGTTGTCCTCGTCTGCATAGAGCACTTCATAGGCGCCATCCCCGTCCACATCATAGCCGGAGCAGCCCGCCAGACCGGAGCTGTCGCGGATCTGCGACTGCCAGAGCTGGGTGCCCGTCACCTCCCAGACGGACATGATGTTGTTGGCAGGAATGGCGATCTCCACGACGCCATCCCCGTCGAAGTCGGCCGCACAGGGAGGGCCGGGGTTGGAGCCGGGGATCTGCCAGGAGTCCAGCAGCGTTCCGTCCGCGTCATGCAGGAAGCAGGTGGAGCCCGACACAAAAAAGACTTCCCCCTCTGGGTCGCCGTCGGTGTCCACCACCGCGCCGAAGTTGCCTGCCCCGTTCCCAGCATTGCTCCAAAGCAGGCGCCCCCGCGAATCATAGACGTTGTTCCCCAGGATAATCTCCTGCTGGCCATCCTGATCCAGGTCGGCCGCAATCGGGGTGCGCCAGGAATTGCTGGGTGAGACCAGGGTGGCGATCACCGAACCATCGGCTCCGTTGACCAAGCCGATGTCGCCAATCACCTCGACATCCCCGTCGTTATCCAGATCGGCCACCGTCGGCTGGGGATACATCATCATATTCGCGAAGCTGGTGGACTCCCACTCGGTGCGGCCGGTCGCATCTACGGCTGCAATTTTGTACCCAGTCTTAAAGGCGATGATCTCAGGTTCGCCATCGTTGTCCACATCGGCAATGGTCACCCCTCCCTGGCCATCAAAGCCAGCAACTTCAAAGATCACCCCGGATCCATCTCCGTTGAGGGCCACCAAGGTGTTCGAGGTCCAGGTGGAGAAGGCGATATCAGGGATGTCCAGCTCGTCCACCACCCCGTCGCCATTGTCGTCGGTCAGGTTGCCCACCGCAGGCATCACGATGACCCCCGAACCCGAAGTGACGGTATATTGCCATTCAATGCCCGCATTCCAGGGATCGCTGACCATGCCGCCCGAGCTGGTGCCCGAACATTCTTCGAGGATGGTCACCGCCTCTGCTGCCGTAGTCTGGACTACACAGTCCTGTTCCAGACAGTCGGCAATTCCATCGGCATCGCTGTCGGGAAAATCCTCGTCGATCAGGCCATCTCCGTCGTCGTCGCCGCCGTTGCACTCCTCCACCGGGCCAGGGTCCCCGGAGTCATCGATGGGCGGATCGATGGGGTTGCCGGTATCAAAGACGCCAGGGTTTTTTTCGTCCCCTTGGACGTCATATTCGGAGCAGGCGAGGAGGATCAGGAGCATGGACACCTCAACACATCTACGTCCCGCCGTCGATCGGTGTGACGTATGAAGGTGACCTCAGCGTAGCCCACCGATCGGCAGATCGGCTATCTTTCTGCGATGAAGCTATGGATGACCGGCGCCAGCGGGTGGATCGGGCAGGCCCTGCGACGGCAGCTGTGCGAGCTGGACGTCCACACGCTGCCACATCGTCGTGAGCTTCCTGCACTTTGGGAGCGACCTTCTTGGGAGGAAGGTGACATTCTGATCCATCTCGGCTGGTATGTGGATCCTCGGGACTACCTGCACAGCGCCGAGAATGAGCGCTGTGGCCAAGCAAGCCTGCTCCTGATAGAACGTGCCTTAGAACGAGGTCTTCGTGTGGTAGGCGTCGGCAGTTGCCTGGAGTACGGTCGGGGGGGAGGCCCCCATCGGGAGACAGACCTGCTCGCACCCCACGCCGCCTACTCCCAGAGTAAAGCCGCGTTGGCGAAGCATTTCGGTAGCCATCCAGGCTTTACCTGGGCGCGGCTCTTCCACCTGTTTGGTCCCGAGGAGCACCCCGCCCGCCTGGTGCCCACGGTCCTGCATGCGCTGGAAAATCGGCAACCCGTCAGCCTACTTCCCGGCCATATCCGTCGTGACTGGCTGACGGTAGAGGAGGCAGCGGTCGGGCTTGCGCTGCTGGTCCGGCAGACGCCGGGTGGTCTGTTCAACCTGTGTGCAGGGGAGAGCTGGAGCTTGCAGGAATTTTTGGAGCCCGTGGCGGATCTTTTCGGAGGAAGCGAGCTATTGCAATTCGGTGCGCGACCGCTCCAACACCCCGACGAGGAACGACTCACCGGGGACAATTCGCGCCTT
>CAITDR010000645.1 GCA_903891165.1 uncultured Pseudomonadota bacterium | reverse complement strand
GTTTTGACGAAGAAGAAGTCAAAAAGGCCTGTGATCGGATCTCCGCCCACTATGTAAACTGGCAGGAGGCCACCTTCCCCGGCCTCCTCGGCAATGTGGTCGCCGGTCGCATCGCCAACCGCCTGGACTTCGGCGGCAGCAATTGTATCACCGACGCCGCCTGTGCCTCGGCACTCTCGGCCGCCCACCTCGCGATCCTGGAATTGCAGGCGGGGCACTCGGACATGGTGGTCACCGGCGGGGTGGACACCATGAACGACATCTTTATGTATATGTGTTTTTCCAAGACGCCAGCCCTGTCGCCCACCGGCGACTGCCGCCCCTTCGACGCCTCCGGCGACGGCACGATGTTGGGTGAGGGCATCGGAATGATGGCGCTGCGCCGCCTGGAAGATGCCGAGCGCGATGGGGATCCCATCTACGCCGTGATTCGCGGCGTGGGCACCTCCTCCGATGGCCGCTCCAAGTCGGTCTATGCACCGGTTTCCGAGGGCCAGGCAAAAGCCCTGCGGCGCTGCTACGAAATGGCCGGCTACGGGGCAGACACCGTGGAGCTGGTGGAGGCCCACGGCACCGGCACCAAGGCCGGAGACGCAGCGGAAATTGTCGGTCTGAAGATGGCTTTTGACGAGAGTGGCCGCAAGGACCGCCAGTGGTGTGCCATCGGCTCGGTGAAGTCGCAGATCGGCCACACCAAGGCCACCGCCGGTGCCGCGGGGATGCTGAAGCTGGTGCTGGCCCTGCACCACCGGGTGTTGCCGCCCACCATCAAGGTAAAATCCCCTAATCCGCTCGCCGATTTTCCCTCCTCTCCCTTCTACCCGAACCTGCGCACACGCCCGTGGATCCGCAGCTCCCAGTATCCCCGGCGCGGATCCGTCTCCTCCTTCGGCTTCGGTGGCTCCAACTACCACCTGACCGCCGAGGAGTACGGTGGCCCCGGAAACCGGCCAGCGCGGCTGGATGCTGCGCCGGTAGAGCTGGTGATTTTCCAAGGGAAGACGACCGAGGAGCTGCGCATCGCCCTCCGGGAGGCAAAAGGCAAAAACCCGGCTGCGCTCGCCCGCGCCAGTCAATTGGCCTATGACGCCAGCCTGCCCTGCCACCTCGCGCTCCTGATCCGCGATGATCTCGACGCCAAGCTGGTTGTAGCCGAGAATACAATTTCTGGAAAACCGGCCGCCCCAGGGGTATTTTTCAGCCCCGATCTCAAGAGTGGTAAGCTGGCCTTCCTCTTCCCCGGCCAGGGAAGCCAGTCGTTGGAGATGGGTGCAGCGCTGGCCATGCGCTATGGCGCCCTGCGCGACGTGCTGGATCAGTCGGAAGTCCTGCTGCCCGGCCTGCGCGACGCCATGTACCCGCGCCCGGTCTTCACCGACACAGAGCTGGCCGCCCAACAGGTTAATATCACCCGCACCGACAATGCTCAGCCCGCCATCGGCGCGCTGAGTGCGGGAATGATCGCCCTGCTCGCACAGCTTGGGATCGTGGCTGAGGGAGCAGCGGGGCACTCTTTTGGAGAGCTGGTGGCGCTGTATTGCGCCGGGGTCTACACCCTTCCCCAGCTGCTCACCGCCGCCCGCCGCCGGGGAGTCCTGATGGCGGAAGCAGGGGGAGATTCTGGCACGATGATCGCTGTCAGTGCCAGCGTCAAAGACCTGGGAGAGCTTCCGCAGGGGGTCGTGCTGGCCAACCACAACGCCCCCGATCAGGTGGTCCTGGCAGGCACCACCGATGCCATCGGAAAGGCCAAAGAATCCCTGGAAAAACGTGGACTGCGGGTCACCGCACTCCAGGTCGCCACCGCCTTCCACTCGCCCCTGGTGGCACCCGCCGCAGAAGCCTTCCGGGAATTCCTATCGGAGATCGGGCCGGTTCCCGAGGGAAAAATCCCGGTTTGGTCCAACCTGACCGCCGCGCCTTTGGCCAGCTCCAACCTGCCAGAGCACCTCTCCAAACATCTGGTGAGCCCGGTGCAGTGGGTCGAGCAGGTGGAGGCCATGTACGCAGCCGGCTTCCGCGCCTTTGTAGAGGTGGGGCCTGGCTCCGTACTCTCCGGCCTGGTCGGCCGGATTCTATCTGGCCGTCCCCATACTGCGGTTGCGATGGATCCGCGAGGGAGCGAGGGCACAGACGGTCTCTGGACCCTGTTGGGCCGGATGGTGGCCCTGGGCCGTCCCGTGGACTTTGCGCCCCTCTGGTCCGATCGGATCCTCAGTGAGCCGGTGGTACACTCCAAAGTGACCGTGTGGATCAATGGGGCCAATTACGGCAAGCCCTATCCCCCGGCCGATGGAAAACGTGCCCCCGCCAACCCCCCACGTCAGGTGGCCCCCGCACCGGTCCCCTCGACGGCCGCGGCGACACCCGCGCGCCCGGCGCAGGCAACCCCGGCACCGGCCCAGAAAGCGCCGCCCCCCTCCGCTTTGGCCATGGCCAATGGCGCAGCTCCCAAGAGCACCGCTCCCGCAGCCACCCCCTCCCCCACCGCAGGAAAAGGAGGCGGGACCAGTCCAGACCGGCTAAACGGTACGATCCGAAAAGATGGAGGACAGATGGAGAATCGAGCCCCGGCGGCCGCATGGATTGTGGCCTTCCAGGAAAGCCAGCGGCAGCTGGCCCAGGTACAAGAGAGCTTTCACCGTACCCTTACCGAAGCCCATGTGGCCTACCTGCGTGCGGTGGAGGAAAACAGCCGCGCGCTCTTGGGCGCCATGACCGGCCAGACGCTGACGGCCGCACCGCAGCTGCTTCCGCCACCCCCGCCGCTGCTTACGCAGAGCCCGGCGTCAGGCCACAGCTTTGCACCTGCTCCCCTCCCCGCCCCCGTTGCTCATGTATCAGCAGCGAGCCATGTATCAGCGGTGAATCATGTACCAGCGCCGAGCCGTGTATCAACAGCGACGCATGTATCAAATGTATCACCCGTCGCACCGGTGTCTCCATCGGCTCCCGTCCCCCTTCCGGCCGTGCAGGCCAAGGCCAACGGGGTCTCGGGGCCAGCCATCCTCCCCGTAGCGGCCGCCCTGGATATCCCCAAGCTTCTCTTAGAGGTGGTTGCCGACAAGACCGGCTACCCCGCCGAGATGTTGAAGCTGGACATGAGCCTGGAGGCCGATCTGGGCATCGACTCCATCAAACGGGTGGAGATCCTCTCCACGCTCCGGGAGAAGGCTCCCTCTCTGCCGGAATTGGACGCCGCCACCCTCGGGAAGCTGCGCACTCTCGGCCAGATTCTGGATGCTCTGCCCAGCGTTGGGGGCACCACAGCCCCGGTCGCTTCGAAGGCCGCACCGGTGGTAAGCCCGGTTGCGACGGTCGCCAACGCGGGGCACTCCGGAGCCGATCTCCAGAAGCTCCTCTTGGATGTGGTCGCCGATAAAACCGGCTACCCCGCCGAGATGTTGAAGCTGGACATGAGCCTGGAGGCCGACCTGGGCATCGACTCCATCAAACGGGTGGAGATTCTGTCCACCCTGCGGGAAAAGGCTCCCTCTCTGCCGGAATTGGACGCCGCCACCCTCGGGAAGCTGCGCACCCTCGGCCAGATTCTCGATGCCCTCCCTGCCAGTGGCCCGGCGGTTGCTGCGGCCCCTGCTGCCGTCACCCCTGCAGCAGCGGTCGTCGCCGCCCCCGCTGCCGACGGTGCTTCCCTCCAACAAATGCTGTTGGATGTGGTCGCCGATAAAACCGGCTACCCCGCCGAGATGTTGAAGCTGGAGATGAGCCTGGAAGCCGACCTGGGCATCGACTCCATCAAAAGGGTGGAGATCCTGTCCACCCTGCGGGAAAAGGCCCCCTCCCTGCCGGAATTGGACGCCGCGACCCTTGGGAAGCTGCGGACGCTGGGGCAGATCCTCGACGCCTTACCTGGGCAGAGTGGGAGCGGAGCTACTGTAAATTTTAATTCTGCGGGCGAGGAGGAGGCCGGGCCCCTCGCCCGCATGGTCCTCCGGATCGTGGCCGCACCGGCCACCTCCCCCGTACTTCCCGGCCCTTTGGCGCTCCTGCGTGACAGCGAGGGCTTTGCCGCCCGCCTCCTCCCCGCCCTCCGGGCGCGGGGTGTGGAGGCGGCGGTCGTAGATAAAATCGACGATCTTCCTGCGGATCGGGGTGTGGTCTTCCTCCCCGGCGTGGAGGCCCACAGCCAGGGTCTGGCCGCCTTCCGGGCTGCTCGGAAGGGCCGCTTGGGAGCAGGCGGGGCCTTCATTACCGTGACCCGGATGGGAGACTTCGGCATTCACGGCTGTACAAACCCCGATGCGGCTGCTTTGGGCGGGCTGGTAAAAACCATCGCCCTGGAGCACCCGGGCACCCGGGCAAGGGCCATCGACCTGGATCCAGCCTTGGACGCCGACCATGCGGCGCTCCTTTTGGCCGACGAGATCCTCCGCGAAGGCCCCCTGGAATTGAGCATAGGCAAAGGCTACCGCCATACCATCGTGACCGAGCCAGAGCCCACGCGCGCCGATATGGCGCTGCCCGGCCGCAAGGATGTGATTGTGGTCAGTGGTGGCGCCCGCGGGGTGACCGCTACCTGTCTGCTGGAGCTGGCGCGTCGTGGCCAGCCGAAGCTGGCGATCCTCGGCCGCTCTCCGATTGATAGTCCCGAGTCCGCGCCGGTGGCGGCAGCAACCGACGAGGCGGGCATCAAACGTGCCCTCTTCCAGACGGTGCAGGGCCTTTCTCCTGCGGAATTGGGCAAGAGGGCGGCTGCGATCCTGGCAGCGCGCGAGGCCCGTGCCAACCTGGATGCGCTGCGGGCCGCCGGCTCGGAAGTGTTGTACCTCGCGGTGGATGTCGCCGATGCAGGCGCCGTGCGCGGTGCACTGGCGACGGTACGCGGTCGCCTGGGGGCCGTCACCGGGCTGGTGCATGCCGCCGGTGTGATCCAGGACAAGCGCCTGTTGGAGAAGACCGAGGCCCAGTGGGAGTCGGTCTACCGCACCAAGGTGGATGGTGCCCGTGCGCTCCTGGATGGAACGGCGGGCGACAACCTGAAGTGGATCCTCTTCTTCTCCTCCGTGGCAGGGCGCACCGGAAACATCGGCCAGTGCGACTATGCGATGGCCAACGAAGTTCTCAACCGGACGGCGGCCTGGCTCTCCACCCAGCGTCCCGGCTGTGTGTGCCGCGCCATCGGCTGGGGACCCTGGGAGGGAGGGATGGTGACTCCCGCCCTCAAAAAGCAGTTTGAAGCCATGGGCGTGGCGCTGATCCCCTTGCAGTGGGGGGCAGAGCGCTTTGTGGCCGAGCTGGCCTGCTCCCATCCTCCCGAGGTGGTGATCGGCGGAGAGCTTCCCGCCGCTGGCAGCACGGGCCCCGTCAAGGGCGGGACCGTGGAAAAAATCGCCAGTGCGGCTGGGAATCCATACATTGCCGACCATGTCGTGGGGGACCATCCGGTGCTCCCCGTGATACAAGCTGTAGCCTGGATTACTGAAGCGGCCGAGAGCCTGAATCCCGGTCGGCAGGTGGCGGCAGTTGAAAAAGTCCAGGTTCTCAAGGGGATTGTCCTTCAGAATTTTCAAGGAGGGGAGCCCTTTTCCCTCCGCCTGGAACCCCTGAGCGCGGATCGGCTTTCTGCGGAGCT
>CAITDR010000644.1 GCA_903891165.1 uncultured Pseudomonadota bacterium | reverse complement strand
GTGGGCATGAACCGCGACTCTTTTCCGGCCTCCAAGAGCGAAGATCCGCTCCTGCCCGACCCGGTGCGTGCGGTGTTAGGCCCCATGCTGCCCTCCCTGCCCCGGCGCGGCGCCGGATTTATGTTCGAGCGCTTCCTTTTCAGCTCGCTGTTGGCCAGTGCGCCCCGGGTGATGCTGACCTGGCTGGGATCCGATGATGATGGAAAGGAAAAATCGGCCTCCTCTCTTGTGGATCGGCTGAAGTCTCATCGAAAACTGGAGCTTCTGAACCTGCCCCCGGTGATCCCCGGTGTCGCCCCCGCCGTGCTGGACGAGCGCCTCCGCCTGCGTCCTCCCCTGGAACATGCGATGCTGGCCGCGGTCCATTCCTCCAGGAAGCAACTGGAATATATCCTCCCGCTGGTCTTTGAAGCGGCGGGCGTCCGCGCGCCCACAAAGGTGGCCGCCTCCCGACGCCTCGTGCTCGACGAGCTGGACCCCGACCGGCGCCTCGCCGAGGGCTGGGCGCGCTATGCCATGTCCGGGCCCTACCTGGGCTTTGTCGGAGCGGTGGTACATCCTGGCGATCCCCGCAACGAGGCGCCACATTTGACCGTGGTGGAGAACCTTGCCGCCTGCGGCTGGCAGGTGCTGCTCCAGCGGGTGCTACGCCTGGAGGATGTGCCGGATCCCACGCTGTCTTTGCCTGCTTTTGAGCGGAGTCTGGTCGGAACGGTCGTCCATCGTACATTGGAACGTATCGCGCGTGATGCCTTTGTCGCCGCCGGTATCAAAAGCCCGCTGTCGATGGCACTTGCCCGCACCGCCGTTTCTGTGCCCTGGCCCGCCCCCGATCCGCTCTACCAGATCGCCCTGTCAGAGGCCGAAGAGACTATCCGAAACCGGGGAATCGGCATCCAGGGCTTCGCCGCCGTACTTGCCCGCCAGGCGATGGAGCCGCTGGAGGTGGTGCGGCTGCGGGACTGGGGGGCCGGGCCGGTGGCGATGTTGGGGGTGGAGCTGCCCGGCGAGCTGCCACTCACCGATCATCGTGGTCAGGCGCGGAAAATTCCCTTTGTGGCCGACCGGGTGGACGCCTCCGGCACGGTCACCGAGTACAAGACCGGCCGCCCCATCTCTGCCGCGATCAAAGAGCAGACCCGCAGAAAACACCTCGCCGGAAAGGTCGCGCGCGGGGAGCGGCTCCAGGCCATCGCCTACGCCCTGGCCCAGGGAAAACCCGAGGCAGAAGGGCGCTTTTTCTTTGTCGGCCCCGCCATCGACACGCCCCTGCGTGAGTACCCGGTGGCCGCCTCGGACAGCGCCATGGTGGCCTCGCTGGACCGGGTGCTGCGCTCCACCCTGGAAGCCTGGGATCGGGGTAGCCTCCTCCCTCGTTTGGTGGAGCCGAACAAAAATATCGAGCCCTCCCGCTGCGGCTACTGCGAAGTGGCGGCCGCATGCTCCCGCCGGGACTCGGGGCTACGGGGACGTATGCAGAAAATGGTCGAACAATGGTCGGAAGTACCTACCTCCTCTGAGGTGGAGCGCGCCTGGCTGGGGCTGTGGCGGCTGCGACTGGGTCTGGGCGCGGAGGAGGGGGCATGAGCGCCGAACGGGAGCTCTATCTTCGCGCCGATGATGCCCTGGCCCGTCGGAAGGCACAGACGGAGTTTGTGCTGCCTTTGGTGCTCGAAGCGGGGGCGGGAACCGGTAAAACCGCCACCCTGGTGGCACGGGTGCTGTCCTGGTGTACCCGTGATGGCTGGGTAAAAGCGTCGCAACTGCTCGCACGCCAAAACCCCAGCGGCGCCAGCCCCGAGCGGGTGGCGGTGCAGGTGCTGAGCCGGGTGGTGGCCATCACCTTCACCGAAGCCGCCGCAGGCGACATGGCGAAGAAGATTTTTGATGCGATGACCCTGGTAGAAGAAGGGAAATCGCTGCCTCCGGGCCTGGAGGAAAGCTCTCTGCCTCACGACATCGGGGAGCGGAAGCTGCGGATCCGCGCCCTGTTGGGCGCCATGGACCACCTTGCGGTGCGGACTATCCATGCCTTTTGCGCGCGGTTGCTGCGCGCCTGGCCGCTGGAAGCGGGCCTCCATCCCGAATTCACCATGGATCCCGACGGCACCGAGCGCGAGGCCATTGTGGAATTGGTGGTGGCCGAGCGGATCCGCACCGCCTACATGGAGCCGGACCCGGACTATCTGGCCCTGGCCGAGGCGGGTCTGGGGCCGGGGGATGTGGCCCGGGTGCTGGGGCGCCTCGTAGAGTTGGCGATTCCTGCGGATATCTTGGAGGAGGACCCCCTGGACGGGGAGCAGGTGCGTCGCCTCTGGGATGAGCTTTCCCAGGCAGTAAAAAGCTTTGTGCGTGCCGACGGGGGACGACTGGCGCTGGTCAAACGGGCGGTGAAGTCGGTGCGGGCTTCTGCCTGGATCCAGGCGCTTTCTCCCGAGCTGGAGGGGGGAGGGGAGTCGGCGGAAGAGCTGGTAGCACTTTTGCAACGCGACGGTGTGGAGGAGGTGTTAGAGAAGCTGAAGAGCTGGGCCAGTGGAGACTTCGGGAAGTTGGAGCTGGATGCCTTGGGCAACGAAGGCCCCCTGCAAGCCGCCGCTTTACGCCTCCACCCCCTGCTCAAACAGCTCCAGGCCCTGGATCCCGTGCGCCTCCAGTCCGGACGGCGGGTGCTGGCACCGCTGGTGCGGGAGGCCCAGCGGCGCCTGCGCAGCCGGGGTATCGTCAGCTTCTCCGATCTGCTGATGCAGACGCGGGATCTGCTGGAACAACGCGAAGATGTACGCAAGGTGCTCCGCGAAAGTATGGACCAGCTCCTGGTGGACGAATTCCAGGACACCGACCGCATCCAGTGTGACATTGTGCGGATGTTGGGCCTGGAAGGTGAACTTCGGCCCGGACTGTTCCTGGTGGGCGACCCCAAGCAGTCGATCTATGGCTGGCGCTCCGCCGATCTCGCCGCCTACGAGGACTTTGTGGCGCGGGTGCAGAAGGCGGGCGGAGATCGCTACTACCTCCGCGTCAACTTCCGCTCTGTCCCCGCCATACTCGAAGAAGTGGAGCGGGTCTGTATCCCGATTATGCCGCCCATTTCCGGCATCCAGCCCCCCTTCGAACCCCTCGTCTGTTCCGAAGCGAAGCGTGGATCTATCGGTTTTTCCGAAGATCCCTTCGCCCCGGTGGAGCACCAGGTAAGCTGGCTGTGGGAGGAGGCCCCGCTCACCGAGATCCGCAGCGAGGATGCCACCGCACTGGAAACCCGCGCCTTGGCCCGTGATCTTCGGCGCCTCCACGATCGCTACGCGGTCCCCTGGAACGACATCGTGCTGTTGATGCGCAGCACCACCGACGTGGATGACTACGCCGCCGCCCTCCGAGAAGCGGGCATTCCCTATACCGTTACCCGCGACCGCTCCTACTACCAACGTCGCGAGATCATCGACGTTTCTTCGCTGCTGCGCTGTATCCTGGACCCGCTGGACCACGTGGCCCTGGTGGCCACGCTGCGCAGCCCGCTCTGCGGTGTACCCGATGGGGCGCTGATTCCCCTGTGGACCCAACGACTTCCCGAGCTGATGTCCGAGCTGCACCTGGAGGATCCGGTGCGGCTGGAGCAGATCGAGCAGCGTGTGCGTGCCGCCGTCACGATGGTGCCCACCGATATTCCGGGCATTGAGCGGATCAAAGGCTGGGAGGAGGCCACCTTGGCTACGCTGCGAACCATCGCCCAGCTCCGGGGCAGCTACGGCCGGGAGGCGCCCGACGTGTGGGTGGAGCGGCTGCGCGGAAGTCTGGCCTTGGAGGCCACGGAAGCGGCCCGCTACCAGGGTTTGTGGCGGCTGGCCAACCTGGACCGCTTCCTACGGCTCTGGCTCCTGGCGCTGGAGGAGGGCAGCGGCGACGAACAGGAAGAGCTCCGGTCGATGCGGCGCAACGTGGCTGACGAGAAGGAGGCCGCCGAGGGCAAGCCCATGGACGCCGCCGAAGATGTGGTGCGGGTGATGACCGTCCATAAATCCAAGGGCCTGGATTTTGCACACGTCTACCTGCTGCAACACCACAAGGGCGGGAATGTGTCGCGACGGCCAGAGGTGGACGTACAATGGACCCCCGAGGGGGTGGAGTATGTGCTTTTTGGTGCGGGTACCCTGGGCTATCCGGCAGTGGAGGCCCGAAGGCAGCAGGTGGAGGCCGCCGAGCGGGTGCGGCTGCTCTATGTGGCGCTGACCCGCGCCAAACAGAGGATTGTGACGATGGGGGCCTGGCCCACCATCCAGCCGAAGCCCTTTCAGGTCTGCAAGACCATCGGCGAATTGCTGGCCAACCGCGCCGATATTCCCGAGCTGGAGGATGCGATGCGGCAGGCGGCCACCGCCGGGCGCTCCTTCAGCGATGCCGGCGCCGCACGGTGGCGTTTCCCGGCCTTGGAAGAGGTGGGTAGCCCCGAGCACAGCCCCCCGAAGGAGCTGCCCGAGGCGTTGCTGCCCTCGCTGGCCGAGGTGGTGGCGGCCGCCGGGCGACTCAAGCAGGCGGGCGAGGTGGCCACGGCGCGGATGAAGTTGTGCTGGGATCCCGAGCCTCCCGCTACCTCCGGCTCCATCCCCGCTGGTATTCGGCCGCTTCTTCCTCCCCAACGTCCCGAAGAGCTGTGGCCGATTCTGTGCCGGCTGCTGCGGCGGGTGCTGGCCGAGTGGCGCCCCGAGGAAGTGGCGGAGGAGGAGCTACGTCGGCTGCGCCCGCTACTGGAGCGATGGCTATTTCGGGAAGTAGAACCAGAAGAACTCTCTGAGTGCCTGCGCACCACGTCGGTACTGCTGGAGCTGTTTGGCCAGGGGCCCCTGCCGGAGCGGCTCGCCCGGATCGACGCCCGGCGCGGCCTGCCGCTGCTGTGGGCAGGGGAGGGGGCTGCGGGCTACCACAGCGACAACCTGGACCTGCTCTATCAGGAAGAAGGAGAGTATATCCTTGGTTTCTGGTCATTCGACGACGCCGCCCCGCGTGGTCGTGCCGCGATCGCGCTGCAGACCCTGAAAAATCAGACGGAAGTTGTGCTGGGAGAACCTGTACAACTGGAAAACTGGTTCGTCCTGACCGGAGAAGTGCAGCGAATCCCTTGACGGATCGGGGGGGCAGGGGTAAATGGTTGGCGTGTCGCGGGGTGGAGCAGTCCGGTAGCTCGTCGGGCTCATAACCCGAAGGTCGTAGGTTCAAATCCTGCCCCCGCATCCACTTCGAAACCCGCTGTGAACTTCGGTTCCAGCGGGTTTTGTCGTTCAGGGCTTCCGTCCTCGGGAGGGTACATGGCGCAAAAACCTCTTGATGGCGTCCACATCCGACCCGCAACGCCTGCGGACGCAGCGGCCTGTGCAGAAGGTGCGCGGATCGTAGCGGCCACCCCCGGCGGCCTCGCGTCGCTCCCGCACGAGATTCGGGAGGAGGCCGTACAACGGCAGATCCTCACGCTGTCCGACCCGCAGAAGGGCGCCTACCTGGTCGCGGAGCGGGACGGCAGCCTCATCGGGCACGCCTGGCTGGAGCGGTACAGCCTGGAGCTGACCGCCCACAGCGCGCACCTGTCGCTGGCCGTGCACGAGGGCTTCCAAGGCCAGGGTGTAGGCCGGTCGCTGCTCAACGCCCTGATCGAGCGTGCACGCGCGCATCCCGACATCGAAAAGCTGGAGCTGCGGGTCCGCGCCACCAACCAACGGGCAAGGGCGCTGTACAGCTCCGTGGGCTTTTTCGAAGAGGGCCTGTTCCGACGGAGGATCAAGCTGGAGAATGGCTACCTGGATGATGTGGCGATGGGGTTGTGGGTGGGGGATGGCCACCTCTGACGGTCATCAAAAGGGAACAGCCGGAGGAGAAGAAGGGGAGGAATAAGGGGAGGATCATCCAGATCGTGTAAGGCGCGTGCGGCCCGAGC
>CAITDR010000643.1 GCA_903891165.1 uncultured Pseudomonadota bacterium | reverse complement strand
GGTTCCGGTGGTGGAGAATCCCTCTGGGAACACGAGGACGAGAGTGCCTCCGAATTGGATTTTCCGTGCGGCGATGCCGCCCGCAACCGCCTCGGGTTTTACAGCGGCAGGCAGGCGGATTTCAGTCACGCTACCTGGGGAAAGAATGAGTTCGCCGGCGAAGGTGAAAGGCCCGGGGCCAATGGAGAGTTGGGAGCCCGCGGCGAATGTCGTACTGCCGAGAACCCGGCCCTCCCCCGAGAGCTTCTGGCCGCTGACCACGGTGCCCCCCTTGCTCGCCTCCGAGACATCCCATGTCGCTCCGCGTTCAATGCTGATGCCGGAAGAGGAGGAGATCGAACCCTCTCCGACAAGCGCGAGCGTACCCGCCACGATGGCCGTGTTCCCCTTGTAGGTATTGGCGGCCGAGAGAGCCATCGTTCCGGGGCCGGTCTTAGAGAGGTCGCCAGCGGCCTCGGCTCCCCAGGTACTCATGAGCACGGCGGATACCGTTAGGTCCGCAGCTGGGGAACCCGTGACGTCCGCCACCTCGAACGTGGTGCCGACACCGGTCCCCGCCCAGCCCAAGTGGATGCCGGTCCAACTGTTGTAAGAGGGGCTGGAGTCGATGCTGGAAGCGCCCCCCCCACCGACCGCCACGGAACCGACAAGCGCGAAGGCCTGCGATCCTCCATCCTGCCCACCCTGCGCGAAGAGCCTGCCGCCGTTGAGGTGGAGGTTATTCAGCGCGTTAAAAACGTTGTGGTTGCTCACGGTCGCTCCGGCATTGATCGTGATGGAGACCGGAGATGCACCGCCGCCAAAGACATTGCTCCTGTCGAGGAAAAGGAGGCCAGAGTTGTTGATCGTGATTGTCCCGGCCTGCGTGCCTTCGTCAAAGAACGAGCCCGCGGGAAGACCGATACAAACGGCCCCGTCTTCGATCAGGATTGGTCCGGTGCAAGTGGTGCGTGCGACCACGTTTAATACGCCCGGTCCAGTTTTTTTGAATCCCCCGTTGCCCGCCAGATCGACATCCAGGGTAATAAGCCGCTGGGATGCCGTCTTTTCCACGTAAATGCTTGGTGAGGGACCGGCCAGCGTGAGTTTGTTTCCGGCGGCGGCATCCCCCCGCAGTATCCACGACTCGCCCGGAGCATCTGTCAAATCGGTGAAGATCAGATGCCCGATCGTCCGCGATGAATCAAGTGTGACCGTAAGCCCGCTTTTAGGAATGCCGTCGAACTTAGCGGTGAACCCCGCGCCATCGGCGACAACTTTGGAGGCCCAGTTTTTCGGCGTGCTCCAGCTCCCGCTGTCTGGGCTACTCCAATCGCCGGAAGCCGCAGATGCCCAATTCGAAACCGCGCAAAGGATGATGGCCGCGAGACCAGCCAGGTGGGATATGGAGCGGGAACAAATAGCAGCAGAGGGTTGGAAGAAAAGGATCGTGAGCATAAGAAACTGTGGAATAACTCCGCACGAGAATCTAGTAGAATTCGGATTATTTTTTGAAGATTTCGTGCATCTATGAAAGAAATGACATGGCAACGGATCGGCAGATATCGCTAAACCGATTCACACAAGGAAAGGTTGGGCTACGTACTAGCGGCAATATGTGTCTATGAACAGAGCCTCACCCGACACGGTTCGCCTGTTCATGAGGACGGATCAAGGAGCCTTCATACCCTGGCGATATCCCGGTAGGTTTTCCGGTATTCGAGTGGGGAGGTGCCAGTGGCGGTTTTGAAGGCGTTTGAAAAATGGGCGGAATCACTGAAGCAAAGAGTGAGTGCGATTTCGGTCAGATTGAGCCGGCTCTGAACGAGCAGGTTGCGGGCGCGGATCATCCGGCGCTGGTGGTAGTATTCATACGGCGTGCAGCCGGCCTGATCTTTAAAGGACTTCCGATGCCCGACCGGCGGCTTCCCGACCGCGCGCGCGCAATCGTCATCGTAATAGGGCTTCTCCTCGCGGAGGAGTTTCTCCACATGCTGCGCGGTCAGATATACATCATGGGAAAGCCCGAACTGCGCAAAGTCCGTATCGTGCGCCTGGAGCGAGCGCGCGATCATCCTCATGAGCCTGAAGATGCTGGATTTGATGAGCAATTTCGACGGATTGGGGCAATCCCGCTCGCGCTCAAGCTCCATCAGCTCGCGGGTGAATTCCGGCCAATAGGCGGGGAGCAGCGGAAATTGCAGTGTCGGCTTGTAATGCGGGGTACGGAAAAGAGAGGTACTAAAAAAAAGTGGGACGACACCGCCCTCGTCGAGAAGCAGACCCAAATCCTCAAGGAGCCATTCGGGAAGATAAAAAACATTGATCAGCACGAGCTCGTGAAAATTGGTATAACCGTGAGGGTGGCCTGGCTGGATGACGATCACGTCACCGCTCGAAATTTTAAAGGTCCCCTCATCGGTCACATGGTCGGCCCGCCCTTGGAGCACGAAGCTAATCTCGTGAAAGTCGTGATCGTGTATCCCGATGTCTCGGTCCATCGGCGTGATCCAGACGCGGGCCGGCCGGCTGCTGGTGAGTCCGACTTCGCTTAGATGGTAGGTGTGCGTGATCTTGAGGCTCATGGGGAGGGCTGGGGGCGGTTAGATTTTTACTGATCATACCGAGACACCGGGTGTCGTAAAGGAGGTGCAAGAATTTACGCGGTCGGGCCAAAGAGATCTCGGAGGGCCTCAAGATAGCCAAGCCCGAATTTCTCGCTCGGTTCCAAGCAACTCCCCTCCGGCCATTCGTTCCAAGCGTTGACCGTGAGGATATGGGGCTGAGCTTTCGGGGTGGCGAGAAGGCGGTTTGCGATCAAGCGTGTCGCCTCCTTAAAGGCTGCGGGCGTGTTACCAATCATTACCGGATTCACGACATGGGCTGCAGACTTGTTCCAGCAGGCGTCGGCGTGGGCACGCGGCGAATTGTCCCAGTGGACAGTCGTGTTGGGAAAATAGGGTACCGGATAATAGGTCAGCGCATGATCAAGAAACGCGAGGTAGCGGTCACGGCCCCAGTTGTAGTCGGAGATGGGAAACGTTCCCTCATTCAGCGCCCCGTGGTGGACCCACGTGTATCCGGTCAGGCTGTCGAGCGCGAGATCGCGGCAGAGCCGCGGCCAGTCGGTCGGCGTCCGGCTGCCGGGTAGGTTCGGCTCGCCCCACAAGATGGCATTGAGGTGCAGTCCTGGATGGCCCGCCGCCTCTACCTTCTCCCGGAAGCGGTCGAGCGCGAGCCGGGCTTTCTCGACCGAGCCAAAGCTCTCCAGAAAAACCGATATGTCATAAATCGAAAAAAACGGTTTCTCCTCGATCTTCCAATAACTCGGGTGCGCGAAATACGTTTCCACCATCCG
>CAITDR010000642.1 GCA_903891165.1 uncultured Pseudomonadota bacterium | reverse complement strand
GGCAGCGAGGTGTTCGGAGCCGGGGCCGTGGCAGGACTCGCAACCAACGCCGGTTTTGGGGAGATCGGCATGACCGGACCAGCCGCCGGGGTGTCCGTAGCCGGTGACATGACAGCGGAAACAATCGGGGTTGTAGGCGGCTTTGGCCTCCTCCAGGGCGTGCATGGCACCCGCATGTGCCGAGCTGCGCCATACCGCGGCCTCCTCGACATGGCAGACCGCGCAGCCTTCGCTGCCCACATAGGTCGCTTTCCCGCGATCCACACCCAGAAAAGGAGGCAGCGGGGAGGCATCCGGCCGCCACTCCGGGCCGCCTCGGAGCGGATCGGGCACCCGCAGGCGGGCCGCCTCCTCCATCTGCCGGTGCTCAGCACTCGGAAGGGGCTCGGCCGGGAAATCTGGCGGAGGTTTTTCCCCGTAGAGCCTCCAGCATGAAACAAAAAACAAAATCATGTTACTGAAAAAGCTGCTGCTGGAGCGCGTCGATCTCCACCTTGGCCTGGCGCAACATCGTCTCCAGCTTGGACTGCTCAGGCATCGACGGATCCAGATCAATCTGCCGGTCCAAGGCGCCGACTACGGAACCATCCTGAAGGCGCAGCCGCAGCTCTCCCAGGCGCATGGTCTGGTAGTGCGAAAACACCCACACCGCATGGCCCACCACCAACGGCTGAAAATGGTCGCGGTAGCCTGCGGCATCCACCACCACGTCGATACTGGGGTACCGTTCGGCGAGACGTTTAGCCGCATCACTCGCCTGGTATGCCAACAAAATGATCACATCCGCCTTCTGGCTCAGGGCCTCGATGGTCGGGCCAGCGCTGCCCGGATCCTGGAGCTTGTAGAGGGGATCGGTGAGCGTGGGCACCGGCCCGGCAATGCCGGTGATGCCAATTTTATGGCCACCCACTTCAACAATCTGGTAGGGTGGCGCACCGTCGGCGTTGGCGGAGAGCAGCGGCAGCCCCTTGGCCTCCTCCTGTACCGTCACCAGCGCAGCCAGATCCTGGGGAGCAAGGTTGATCCCTGACCAGGGCAGCGCCTTCATGCCCTGGATCATCCAGCGATCCATGGCCGCCATATCGGCCCGCTGCACGCCATCAAAACCCTGCGCATCCTCCAACCAATAGCCAGGATTGACCAGCACCATCGGCACCTCGCTGCGCTGGATCGCCTCCACATAGGCCCCCATGCGCGGAAAAGAACCGCGCGGCCGCCGAGGACAGCCACAGGTATCCATCGATCCTTTTTGTTCTCCGCCATAAAGAACAACCAGATCCGCCGCCTCCGAAGACAGACGCTGCTGCAAACTCCCGTCGATCAGCAGCTCGGAGCGAAGCACCGAGGCATTCGGGGGAGGGGGAACCAAGGTTTTGGGCATACAGGCCAGGAGAAGGAGCACCATCGGCCTCCCCTAACCCGCTCCCATGAAAGATCCGGGAAGGATGGCGAGCCTCGCCCCTGAGGCTATCTCAACCGGGTCAGCTCCTCTAAAAGCTTGGTCCAGGAGCCGCAGCGGCCGATCCCGCTGCGGCTCCGTTTTTAAGGGCCTTACCTGCCGCCACGTCATCGCGCCGCCTGCACGGCGCCGGATCGACCCCAGCCCTGCACAAAGGCCCGGACTTGCGCGGCCGCAAAGGCCTCCAGATCCAGCGGGCGGCAGCTCCGCCCCGAGAGCGCCCCCTGGTGCATCAAGGCCAGGAAAAGCGGCGAGACAAAGCTCAACGCGGCAAAACGAAGGTCTACCTCGGCCGGGAGCTCTCCCCGATCCCGATGCACCCCCAGACGTGCCTCCACCGCCTGCACTGTCGGCTCCAGAAGTTGATCGACATAGGCCGGGCCTAATTTCGGGTGTCCCAGACCGTGCACCAGGCCCGCGGCCTGGAGCGTGCCCACCCCCATGCTCCACCCCTGCGCCAGAAAAGCAGCCGCGATGGTCATAGACTCCGTAAAAGGGAGATCTCCCGGATCCGCCATCACCTGCAGGTAGGGCGCCCCCTGCTCATGTGCGGCCGTAAACGCCGCAACAATCAGTCCTTCATAGTCCCCAAAATAGTGCTGCAACACCGATGCACTTGCGCCGGTGGCGGCCACCAGGGAGCGGAAGCTGGCCGCACCCCCGTCGGGGCCCAGCAATGCCCCCGCGGCCGCCTCCGCCAACTGGCGGCGACGCTCTTCAAAAGCCGGGTTTCGGGTACCAAGGGGGCGGGACATGGTCGTGGTATGAATGTACCACAAAATCCTTGACGGTGCCGCCGCAAAGTTTTATGGTACAGTCGTACCAGAGAGGTTTTCCATGAGTTCCCTCCCCGCAATGCCGCCCCTCGAAACAGGCTGGTGGGTGGTTGCCATGTCCAAGGAAGTTCCCAGCGATCGGGCCATTAAAATCCAGCGATTTGGCCGCCCCATGGTGCTTTGGCGTGCTGACGGGCAGATCGCAGCAAGCTGGGACGGCTGTCCGCACCGGGGCGCCTCTTTTGAAGGAGCAGCCGTTCGTAACGGCCAGCTTATCTGCCCTTTCCACAGCTTCGCCTTTGAGAAAGGGGGGGCATGTACGGCCATCCCCTGCGACGGTCCCGAAGCGCCACGGCGTGGACTGCAGCTACGGAGCCTGCGGGTAAAGGAGGAGGTGGGGCTGGTGTGGGTCTGGGTTGCCCCCGGCGAAGCAACGAGCGACTTGCCCCTCTTTCCGGCGATGTACGGTACGGCACACTGCGACTTTTCCGCCCTGTTCGTGGCACCTTGGGATCTGGTCGTAGAGACGATGTTGGACTTCGCCCACCTGCCCACCGTACATGCGCGAAGTATCGGGGCGGGAATGAACATGGCGATCCAAGTGGAACATCGCTCGACGGAGGGCGGGCTGGTGTTGTGGTCCCCCAAAAACACCCCGGAGGCGGAAGGCGAAATCGAGTGGAAAGCGCCCGCAAGCTGGCAGTTACGGCTGAGTCCGAAGGTGGTGAACGTCGCATTTTTTGTGCCGGTGGACGCAGAGAACACCTATGTGATCTTCCGCTTTATCCAGTCTTTTGTGACCACTCCCGTGGTGGCTGATCTGATGGGCTGGCTGGCCAACCTCTTCAACCGGCGGGTGGTGAGCGAAGATCGCGCGGTGATCGAAGGAATGGCGCGGACGCTGCGCCTTTTTCCCCAACAGGACCGACTGGTGGCCGCGGACGCACCCATCGCGGCCTTCCGAAGGGCACGAAAAGGATGGCTGAACCCAGCGAAAAGCAAGGTGGAGGAGGAAGCACAGCCGGCTCAGGAGAGCCACGGCTCCTGAAGGATCAAGGAGGGGCCTCCATCCAAGCCCGAAACACTGCAACAAAATCCTTGGGTGCCTCGATATTCGGGCCGTGGGCGGTGTCTGGGATCACCCGCAGCTCACCTCCCAGGCTGGTCGCCAATTGTTGGCCCAGCACCACGGGAAAGACCGCGTCATGCTCCCCCCAGATGACCAGCACCGGGATGGGAGCGGGCTCCAGCGTCATCGTACCCCGTCGGGAGCGAAGATCGTTCAGAAGTGCCCCCTGCTCCTCCAGCTGCTGCGAAAAACTGTGAACATAGAGGTCCTTCAGCAAAAAACGTGGCAACTGCGGGGGGTGGTACCAGGCCAGGTTCAGGAGCCGCTGCACGTCTTGGGGCCCCTGAGGCAGAAAAATCTCCTCCACCGAGCCCGCCCCAAAGTGCTGCAACATCGCAGCTTCCTCCTCCTCCCCAAAAAACGGGCCTGGACTATCCACAATCACCAGACGCTCCAGGCGCTGGGGAGCCTTCAGCTTCAGCCCCAGCGCCACAAAGCCGCCATAGGACAGCCCCACAACGGTAACCTGGGCTACACCTGCCTGGTCCAGCAACCCCTCCACGGCCAACACCTGCGCTTCGAGTTGCGGACTCCCCGCCTGAGCGCTGGCCCCAAACCACAAAAGATCCGGAACAAGAACCCGATAGTCCGCAGATAAGGCCCGCATCACCGGCGACCAGGTGCCCAGCCCATCGCCACCAAAACCGTGCAGGAGCAGCACCACCGGGCGGGTGTCGCCGGGCACCCCATTGTCCCAGTAGTGGTAGCCGCCACCCGGCAGCGGCAGCGTCGCCTCCACAAAATCGGCACGCTGCACCTGGTGACTGAGCATCCGCTGCCCGGTCAGGGCGAGGCTGCAGCCGCTTAGGGTCAACATCCATACCAGTGCCCACTTCCCAGCAACCATCGGGGACCTCCGATGGCCTGCTATCCCTCCCGCCCCCCTCCAAGCCGTAGGTCCACCCACAAAACCGCCCGCCGCCCCCCTTTTACCTGGACATCCGCCCCGAAGCGCCGTAACCTGATTGACACATGCTGATGCTGCTGGCCTGTACGGCCCCCACCCCCGACTCCGCGCCCCTGCCCACTGCCCCGCTTGGCCAGGGATTCACCGTCGAGACGCAGGAAAACCTGCCCGAAGCCCTGGTTCCCGAGGAGCGCTGGTACCCCGCCCCGCTGTCGCCTACCGCCTGCCCCGAGCCGATCTACGAACCTCAACCAGGAAACCTGCCTTCCCCGCCGATCCTGGCCGAGCCCTCCTCGGAGGTGTTGGGTAGTGAGCCCTTCCCCCGCTACCTGCACCTAGGTATGGGCAGCAGCGAAAGTCTGATTGTATTATGGGCTACAGATGAAGCCACCAAGGCCAGCGAGGTGGAGCTCAGCCTGGAGGACGGCTCCCAATTTGTGATCAGCGGGTCCAGTTTTACACTGGTGGACGATCCCCTGCTACGTCGGGTCCATGAAGTGCGGGTTTGTGGTCTTCCGGGAGGGACTAAGCTGAAATATCGGGCCGGAGGTGCCGGAACCTGGTCCGATCAGGTCGAAGTAAAGATGCCGGGGGAGGAGCTGGTGGCGGTGGCGGTGGGTGACACCCGCGGGGATCCCACCACCTGGGGCATGATTTTAGGGGCTGCCGAAGCATTGGATCCCGATCTCATCCTGTTCACCGGAGATATGGTGCCCATCGGACGGGAGCTGGACGACTGGTGGCAGTGGCTGCAGGCGGGCGAGGGGATCCTGGATCATCGTATTCTTTTGTCCACCCACGGCAACCACGAGGGTTTGGCGCAGGCCTACTTCGGGTTGTTGGGACTGCCGGGCAATGAGCAGTGGTTCTCTCTCGACTTTCCCGCGGCCCACCTCTCCTTCTTCAACGACTCTGGCCTCTCTACCGAGGTGGACGATCAGGTGAGCTGGCTCACCCAAGACCTGGCGGATGCCCGCGCCCCCTGGAAGATAACTATCCATCATCAACCTGCATTTTCATCCTCTCAGGTCCATGCGGTCAGTGCCACCGTCCGCTACCAATTTGTGCCGGTCATGGAGGCGGGCGGCGTCAAGCTGGACCTGGCCGGGCACAACCACCACTACGAACGTATGCTTCCGCTTCATGACGGTTTATTTACGCTCGGAGGCACAATTTATGTGGTGACCGCCGGCGGGGGCGCCCCCCTCTACCCCAACCTCGGCGACCAGCCCACCAGCGCCGCCGTCGCCGTCGCCGAGCACTACACCGTCCTTCGGATCTCGCCCAGCCAGATCCGTGGCCAGGCCATCGATCTGGCGGGAAATATCCTGGATCAATTTGAACTCCAGCAATGAGGGGAGCGGGCAACGGCGCAGCTACGATTCAGTATTGACCTGACAAGACTTTTTCGTGGGCACCCAGAGCAAGACCGGTTAGGCCCGTAGCTATCCATCATGGACGCATCTCGCGTGGTCTCCTCCCTGGCCACACCCCCCGCAACGGACCCCCTCCGCCGTCTCTGGGCCCCGGTTACCATCCGGGTCGCCTGGGAGCTGGTGCGCAGTGGCCTGCGCCCCAAAGGCAGCCTGCTGCGGGAAGCGCGGGACCACGCCCTGATGCGTGTGCCTCCCGACGCGAACAGCTCGGAAGCCGAGCTGATCGCCACCTGGGCCGCTCGGGAATTTGTGGACCGGCTCAATGGTATCTACAAACCCTGGAAGGTGGACCCGGATCTGCACCTGTTGCCTGATCCGCGCTGGCGCCAGCAGATCTCGGCCTTGGCCGGGCCGGTTCACGATCTGGTTTTTCGGCTGCACTATGCCGACGGACTCGGACTGGACGAGCTGGAGCGCAGCAGCCGCCTGGACCGGTCCACCCTGCGCGCCGGACGCGAGGCCGTGCGGGCGCTGGCGCGGCAGGTGCTGACCGAAGCCGGCGCGATCGGACCCGACTGGGATATGCCGCGTTTCGACCGCTTTATTGCGCGTATCTCCACCGCAGCGGGCGACCGCTGCCCCGGCCCCTGGGGCCTGTCCACCGAAGCCGGGCGTGGCCACGCCGAAAGCTGCCCACGCTGCTCCCGGGCGCTGAGGATGATGAAGGAAGGAATCCTCTCTTCTTCCGATCTCACCCCTCCCGATGAAGGCTGCCTTCCGACGGAGCCGGTGGACCTGGTGGCGCTGATGATCGCCCCGCAGGCCCGAAAACACATCAAAATCCTGGAGCGCACCCTGACCCCGCATGTGCGGCGTGGGGGAGAAGACCTGTTTTTTGTGGATGGCGGCGCGGTAGAGGATCTTCAGGATCGCCTGTGTGCCCTTGCCGAAAACGGAACCCCACCCACGGCGATGATGCGCGTGGTACGCCGACTATTGCCGGGCCGATGGGGCCGCTACGCCATCCTTGGGCCGGCACCAGAATACCTGCGGACAGAGATCCAGGGAATGGAGTGGGGAGATTCTGAGGGTATCGAGCGCCTACCGGATCCACTTCCTCCGCCGCCTTCCTCCGCTTCGTGGTGGATGGTCACCCTGGGCATCGCGATGGTTGCCGGGCTGATGGGCCTGTGGATCTTCCGACCGGAGGCCATGGGAGAGCTGCCGTTGAAGGTGGAAAAAACCACAGAGGGACTGGTTTTCCAGACCTCGCTGGAGGCCTCCGTGGACGTGTGGGGTATCCAGGGCGCCAACCTGCTGCCCCTGTTCCACTCCGAATCTGCGGCGGACAAAGGCATTCTTTCCATGGGCGACGGACGCTATCGCCTGCCGACGATCGCCGACGCCTACGTGGTCATCGCCAGTCCCAAGGCGTTGGCTAAGGACACCCCCATCGCCGGGGCGATTGTGCAGGGTGGCTCGGATGGTGGCGTAGAACGCCGGTTAGAAGAGGCTCTTCCCGGATCCGCCGTGGTGGTTGCGCGCTGAAGGCGCCAAGCCCCTACCGCCCCATCCGCTCCGCCAAAGCCCCCGCTACCAGCTCGGCATCCGCCTGAGCCCCGCGGGTAAAACCCTGGTTCCCACGGGCATTGATCAACTCCAGGCAGCCTAAGACCCGCCCCTCATACACCAGCGGCACACAGAGCACACTGTGGGTACGCTGCCCAGTAGCGGCATCCACCTCCCGATGAAAACGCTGGTCGGCATAGGGTTCCAGGCTATTCACCGTGGCCGCGTTCTTCACACAGAAGCCCGCAAGACCCACCCCCGCTTCCAGCCTGTGCCCGACCAGACTGCGTCCCGAAGGCCCGGTAGCCCATACAAATTCCAGAGAGCGATCCTCCAGAAGTTTCAGTATCGCGCCCCCTTCCGCCGGGATCAGCGTCCCCAGCAAGGTCAGCGCCTTCTCGGCCGCCTCCTCCACCGACCCGGCCGCGCCGATCACATGCAGCCAGCTCCCGTCCGCCGTATCTTCGGGTGCCTCCATGGTCTCATCGTCCAACGTCGGATCTTCGATGGGCGGCAGCACCATCCCCATGGGCTGCACCACCCAGCCCTGGCTGGCCCGCACATCCCGCGCGAGCACCTGCCCATTTTGCAGCACCTCGCAGGCCAAGCGGTCCAGCCCCACGATGGCACCGAATTGCTCAAGCCCCAGCCCCAGGGCCACCACCCAGTTCCCTGCACTCACCTCCACCGCGCCCTGGCGAGGGGACATGATACGGAATCTTGGCACCCTGGTATACCCCGCTCCGGGTAGGATAACCTCTCAGGCTGCGGAGGTCGATTGATTGCCCGTCCCCCATTTTCGCGCGTGCTGGCCTTCCTGATCGTCGGAGCTGCGCTCCTGCTTCGGACCTACGCGCTGAATTTCGGCCTTCCTCTTGCAGAAGCGCGTCCAGACGAGCTTACAATTGCCTTCCAGGCGATGAAGTTCGGTACCTTCGACTTCAATCCTCACTCCTTTAATTACCCTTCCCTCTTCAAATATCTGACTTTTTCATTGTTCGGCGCTTATTATGCCTTCGGCAGACTATTTGGAATATTCTCTGGCCAAGAGGATTTTCTCCGGAGCTTTTTTACGGGTGCGGTCACTTTTCGGCTGCTGATGCGGATGTTGAGCGCCGTGGCGGGGACCGCGGGGGTGGCGCTGTTGTTGTGGACACCGGATCCCGGCGCTCGACGTCCGGGTCTGGGCGGTTTGGCTGCGGCACTTTTGTTGGCGGGCTGCTTTCTGCATGTACGCGACAGCCACTTCGGGGTCACCGATATCACCATGGTCAGCCTCGCCACCGCCTCGGTGCTGCTGGCCTTTCGCTTACAAAAACTCCCCAACCTGAAAAATGCACTGATCGCAGGGTTAGTGGCCGGGCTTACCACCTCCACCAAGTACAACGGCGCGCTGCTTTGCCTGCCCATTGCCCTGGCGCTGATCCCGCCCAGCGGTCGGCCCCGCAGCCCTGAGCTGCGCCTGCTGATGGCGGCGGCCGCAGCCATGGTGGCCGGTTTCTTTGCAGGCAGCCCCTATGCACTTTTGGATTTTCCCTCTTTCTGGCGTGATTTTTCTTATGAGACCCGCCACCTCGTGGAGGGACACCGCGTGGATGTGGGCATCGGCTGGGTGCACCACCTGACCGCCTCCCTGCGCTATGGGATGGGCATCCCCCTGCTTCTGGCCGGTCTCGGGGGTGTTTTTGTGGCCTTCTGGAAAAATCGCCGGGAAGCCATGGTGCTCTACAGCTTCCCGATTGCCTACTACCTTTTTATAGGACGCGGGGAGACCGCCTTCTTCCGGTACATCCTTCCGGTGGTGCCATTCTTGTGTATGGCGGCCGGGGTCTGGCTGGCCCGGACCCGGGGCGCGCTTCTGTGGGCGCTGGCCATCGCCTCGCCGACGCTGCTGACCACCCTCCTGGCGCTGCGCCTGATGGGGGCGGGCGACACCCGCGACCAGATGGGGGCGTGGATCGAGGCGAATGTGCCAACCCAGACACGAATTGTCCATGCAGGCACCTACTCCGGTGCTCCAATGCTCCAGCGGAATGTGGAGAACCAAAGCCGTGAATATGCGGCCAAAGCCGGACGCGCCGATGTGGCCGGCTTTCGGAAGCCCGACGACCCACGCTGGTATGATCAAAGTCGCCCTGCCTACGATGTACTCTTTATCAAGAAAGAAGGCATTGATTTTGCGAGCCAGCTCAGTGTGTCGGAGCTTATCGAGCAGCCGCCGGAGTGGTTGATGGTGGAGGACTATTTCCTGGTTCACTACAGTGCGGTGCCGACGGAAGTGCTACGGATGGTCGAGGAGCACTACGACCTGGTGCATGAAGAACGGGCCTGGGAGGGTGTAGTGCGGCCGATTTTTGATCAGCAGGACGCCTTCTACCTGCCGGTGGACGGATTTTCGGGCTTTACCCACATGGGTCCAGGCCTGAAGTTGTATCGGAGAAAGTCATGAAGGCGGATCGTGGCCTGCTGAAGCGCTTTCGACGTTGGCTGGCCTGGGGCATCGGGCTGGCGGTAGTCTTTTATGTGGCGTTCTCCGCCTGGATCGGCCTGGGGCCGGTGGCCGACACCCTCGCACACTTCTCCTGGGGCTACTATCTGCCCGCCCTGCTCCTAACACTTTTAAACTATGCACTCCGTTTTGGAAAGTGGCACTATCTGTTAGGACGTCTGGGCATCCGCATCGACTGGAAGGAGGATGCACTCATCTTCTGCGCCGGGCTGGCCATGGTGATCTCGCCCGGGAAGGTCGGCGAGGTGCTGAAGCCCTACCTGGTGCGCGTGCGTACGGGCGTGCCGATGGCCACGACCATCCCGGTGCTGATCACCGAGCGCCTGACCGATGGTATCGCCTGCCTGTCTCTGGCGGCACTTGGCGTGGGTACCTATATGGCAGACTCTGCCATCTACCTTGCGATTCCGCTGGGAATGATTGTAGTTTTACTATTGGTTCTCTCGAATGTTCGGTTATCTCTATGGATCATCCACCTGCTCGGCAAGCTGCCGCTGATCTCAAAAATCAGCGCGAAGTTGGAGGAGCTATATGTGGCCATGCGCACCTGCGTTGCGCCGGTGCCGCTGGTGGTGACGGTGGCGATGAGTATGGTGGCCTGGGGAGGAGAGTGTCTGGGCTACCAGCTCATCTTCCACGGTTTTGGCCTGGATGTGCCGCTCGCGCAGGCTACATTTATGTACGCATTTGCGACCGTGGCGGGGGGAGCGGTACCGGGCGGGCTGGGGGTGGCCGACGGGGCCCTTCAAGCCCTGGCCAACAGCCTCGTGGTGGGAATCACCCCCGCCCAGGCACTGGCGGCCGCGATGTTGATCCGTCTGGCTACTTTGTGGATGGGCGAGCTGATCGGCGCCATTGCGCTCTTTAAAGTTGGGGATCTTTTGGAGGAGGAGGAGGAGTAGCGGCGGCGGACCTCGGTCGCGGAGAGGACCATCCTCCGATGTGCGGGGCAGGTTGTTGGGAAAGCGGGTAGGGAGCATAGGTCGAACTCCTTCTCACCTGGGATTTCCATGCTCCTCTCCCTCCTTCTGGCTTGCCCCCCAGAATCCGAAAAAAATAACGTCGAATCCACACCGCCGGTAGACTCAGAGGTGGACTCCCAGGACTCCCAGCCCCCCGACGGACCCGTGGGTGCGCTGATCGATGTGAATCTCCTTGGGAAAGTCGGCGTGCGCCTCACCGATCTACCCGTAGCGATGCGGGAGCACATGCAGACGGAAGTCTTGAGCCAAGATAGCGGCTTCTGGTTGGATCGGGCAGCATTTCAGATGGAGCTGGTGGACCAGAACCTGTACTACCGAGGCTACGCCGATCCCAACAGGGGCTCCCTGCCTCTCCCGCCCACCGATGTGTGGGAGCTGGCCCTCTCCGGTCCTGCCTACTACGATGCGACCGAGGACGCCGTGGTTCAGGAATTCTCCTTCCATACGGTGCTGGTGACCAGCGAAGAATCTCCTCTACACGCCGATCCCTTCCTGGCCAGCGTAGGCGGCATCCTGGAAGAATCTATCCTTGTGACCCTGGACCCCGTCGCCCAATACCAGTCCTACTACTACATCAGCCCCACCGCCAAAGCGGTCGCCCCCGGCACCCGGGTGCCTCCCCCGGCACCCGGGTCCTCCTTGTCGTTGACCGTGTACTTCGAGCGCCTGCCCTGGAATAGTGCCACCGCCCAGCAGTACAACGTGGGAGAGATTTTCGAGGGAATTCCCCAGCTTCGGGTGATGCCCGAGGGTCTGGAGAACCACTATATCGAGTGGGTCTATGTCCCCGAACGCTCCTGCGTGGTCTCCGAGGCCTGCGTGACCGGTACCGGCTGGCGACGCCTGCTCCGTTTTGATGCAAGTGTACACAACCAGGGTACAGAGCCCCTTCATATCGGCTTTGTCGGAAATCGTGAAGACCTGTACACCCAGTACAACATCTTTGTCTACAGCGAGTGCCACGAGCACTACCATTTCAGCTACTACGGCGACTTCAACCTTCGGACCGAAGCCACCGTGGAGGGGGACAAAAAAGCCTTCTGCTTGATCTCTACCAGCAGGCGATCAAACAATATCACCTCGGAATTGACCACTCCCTACGAGGGCTGTAGCTACCAGGGTATCGCCGCCGGCTGGGGGGACGACTACTCCGCCTACCTCGACTGCCAGTGGATCGACATCACCGATGCGGCCATCCCCGCCGAGGGCGTCCGGGCTCCTCTGGAGTTCACCTTTAACCCCGATCATTTCCTATGTGAAGGTGAACTTCATTTGGACGATCAGGGCAACCCCACCTTCTCCCCCTCCGAGTACACCACGGAAGATGGCCAGACCGTGGACCGACCCGACTGCACCCCCGCTCCGGGCGTAGACGACGACAACTTTGCGTCAAAGGAACTGAATATTGAAGCAACCGGTGCCACAGTCACCGAAGCCTGCGGCATCCCCATGCTGGGTGGATCCCGGAATTGTGGCTACGACCTGCTGGGAACCTTTGCCTGTACACCGGGGGAGCAGGTGGAGCTGCGCTGCACGGCGGCCGAGCCGCTCGCGATCCGGGTCTGCGAGGGAAGCAGCCTCCGCGGCTCCCTGGACTGTCCCCAGAACGTTGCCCTGGCCGATGGCACTGTGGAGGAGGAGCTGAATTTTTCCTTGCTCTGTCCCCGCAGGCGAGGGGACGGGGAGGAAGGCGGGCTTTTGACGGTGCTCACCGCGCCGATCTGGTCACCGGAGGGGACTCCCTCGGTGGCCTGCGAGCTGCGCTAGGTGCCCGCCGCCCCGCGCCACAGCCTGGACCAGCTCCTGGTGCTGGATACCATCGTGCAGACCGGCTCTTTTGCCGGAGCTGCCCGGGCCCTACACCGGGTGCCCTCGGCCATCTCCTATACGGTGCAGAGCCTGGAAGATGCACTTGGAGTCATCCTTTTTGACAGAACTGGCCACCGGGCAGTGCTGACTCCCGCCGGGGCGCGCCTGTTGGAGGAGGGCCGGGAGCTGCTACGGCGGGCGCGACAGCTGGACCAGCTCGCCGCCACGCTGGGCGAGGGCTGGGAGCCGGAGCTGCGGGTGGTGGTGGACGGCGCCCTGCCGCTGGATCCCGTCACCGATGCCCTCAAAACCTTTGTAGAACGTCGTATTCCCACAAGGGTCCACCTGGATGTGGAGTACCAGGACGGGGTGCTGGAGCGTTTCGACAGCGACCATGCCGACCTGATGCTGGCCTTGGGCATGGAGGACGGAGGAAGGCTGCGGGGAATGCCCCTTCCACCGCTGGAGATGGTCCTGGTAGTGGGCAGCGTTCACCCGCTGGCGACGGTTGCCGGGGTCCACCGGGATCAGCTGCTGGATCATGTGGACCTCGTCGTCAAAGACACCGCACCTGCCTTCACCAAAAACCCTCGTAAATCCTTTCTTGGAAGTCGCCACATCATCCGTTTTTCGGACTTCCACTCCAAACAGGCCGCCCTACGCTCCGGGCTGGGCTACGGCTGGCTGCCCGCTCACCTCGCCGAAGCCGACCTCCGTGCGGGCCGCCTCGTCCTCCTCGACTTCCCCGAAGGGAACCGCTGGACCTACCACCCGCAATTGGTGACCCGCCGCGAGGAGCACCCCGGTCGGGCAGCCACCCTCCTGATCGACCTGCTTCTGGGCTCTTCATCAAAAAATCTGAACGAGATGGTCTGAACAATCTACTTTTCTTGAACGAAAGGGACAGCTATGGAGAGAGGGTAGCCTGGAGTCTCCATGTCCCTTCTGCTGATCGCCGCCTGCACCTACGAGTTCGGCCTCACCAGCAAACCTGGCGGCAGCGCCGGCCAGCTCGACAGCGAGACCCAGGCTCAGGAGGAGGACAGCGCAACGGAAGAGAGCGAGGCCCCCAAAGAAAGTACACCCGTTGAAAGTGCCAACAACGAGGATCCGCCAGACAGTCCCCCGATGGACAGCCCTCCCCAGGACGAGCCCCCCGCCGACGACTGCGCGGATACCTCCGACCTGATCTACGTGATCTCCCGCGAAGATGGCACCCTCTACCTCTTTGATCCGCCGACCCTCTCCTTTACGGCCATCGCCCAGCCCAACTGCAACACCCGCCAGACGCCCGGCTCGATGTCGGTCTCCCGCGATGGCCACGCCTTCGTTCGTTATGCAGACGACACCGTGGCGGACATCGATCTCGCCACTTTTGCCTGTACCCCCACGACCTACTCCGACCGCCGCACCGGTTTTGGCAGCTTCGGGATGGGCTATGCCACCGACTCCGCCAATACCTGGCGGGACCAGCTCTACATCGCAAACGCAGATCACCTTGCGACTCTGGATACCAGCACCTGGGCCATGACTCCCATCGGCACCCTCCCCAGCCAATCCGAGCTGACCGGCAATGCTCAGGGCGAGCTGTGGGCGATTCTGCCGCTGGAGCATCCCGCGAAATTGGTGGAGCTTGACAAAAACAACGGTCGCAGTCTCCAGAGCCTGCCGCTGCCGGGCTTCCCCAGCGCTCAGAACATCGACACCTTCGCCTTTGCCACTTGGAACGGAGATTTTTATCTGTTCATCCGCGAGAGTGGCATGGGGAACCACAGCGATGTCTACAAGGTGACCGGCGCAGGGACCCTGACCAAAGAGGTCACGAATATCGGCTTTGATATTGTGGGAGCGGGCGTCTCTACCTGCGCGCCGGCCTAAGGCCTGCTCGATCGTTCATTCGCCCGCTTCTTCCTCCACCGGCTGAACATCCCGCTCCCAGTTGGGCACCACCGTCGGTACCAGGGGGCGGCTGCCTTCGCCAGCCTCAGCCGGGGGCGCGGTGGGGCGTTCCCCCACCGGTGGAAAGCGGAAGTGCGCATCAGAAGCCACTTTTCGCACCTGATCCGAGAGGTCCTGGATACGCTTCTCCAGGCGATCTTTGGATGGATTGCCCTTCAGATCGTAGAGTAGCAGGCCAAAATTGTACTCGATCTCCGTGGTCTTCTGCTCACCGTTCATCGCACGGCAAGCGCGCTCCAGCTCGGGCTCCCAGCGCTCGGTGTACACACGCTCAGCCAGAAGCCGGGCAGCTTCCGGCTGTTTCTGCTGCCACAACGTATTGACCTCCTGCAGACCGGCGGTCACCAGCTCTCCCTCCTCCTGCCAGGAATGGGTGGCAGGGGCCGCCACCGGAACGGGCTCCGTGCCGCAGGCCAGCCAGATGAGCAACCACATCCTTCCTTCTCCCTCAATTCATCGGCTGACCCACGCCGATGGTGCAATTCACCGGATCGCGGGAAGAATAGCCCAGCCCGTAGATGCCGCACATCTCCTCTGGGAATTTCAGCGACTGCTCCGTCGGGTTGTAGTAGGCGCAGTGGACCCGGAACCGGTCGCCCGCCGCCATCGACAGCGCTCCCACCTCAAAGGACTGCACCGGCGGATCGTCACGGTAGCGGGAATCCCACGGATCTTTGCGGTAGATCTCCGCCCCAACCTCCCCATCCAGCCGCTCCACCCACAGGGCGGTGCCATTTTCGTGCATGTGCGGCGACAGGCTCAACAGGTGAAAATCCACCGGCCAGGCACAGTCGAAGCTCACCACCTGATCCCCGGGCGGAATCTCCACCTCTGCATCCCCAAAATTCCAGGATGCTCCCCAGCTTTCTACATCTTCTTCCGGCACATAGTCCAGAACCACCACATCGTTGACCTGAAGTGTCCTGTCGGTGTTGTTGATGTAGTGGGACTGGATGATCCAGCGGGTTCCCTGGCCCAGAAAGAGGGCCATTCCATCGGGAAGCATCTGTGTTCCCGTACGTGCCCCCTGAAAAAGGGGCGTCGCATCAATCCCCCCGTTGGTGCAGTCCACAATGCTGCCATCGGGCAGCTCCGCGGCGGGCGTGTGGGTGTACATCAGCTGGGCGTGGTGTCCGTACGGAAGCGCCTGGGAAAAACTGTAGTCCACCACACCCACAGAGACATCCTCCCAGGTGCCCACCGTACATCGCATGGCCTCGCTGTGCGGCGCGACTTCAAAAATCGGGGTGTTCAGCAGCGCATGGCCAGCGGAGGAGGTCCCATAGTCCTGCGTCAGATCGAGCACTCCATCGGAAGAGCTATCTGAAGGCATTTTTTCCGAAAGCTCTGAGGAGCTTGGGGAAGCAGCACAAGCAAGGAACAACAGGGCCACGGAGCACCTCAACCTCTATCCTACCACGTCCCCTCGGCAGGTTTTGCCAATTTCTGAACAGCTTCCCGCTGCCAGAGCCAGCCGGAGATCGAACCCACCATCCAGGCCATGGGAATCAGAAAAATCCCATGGTTATACCAGTAAAAACCCACCCACTTCACCGCATCCAGTCGGCCGTTCTGGGCATCGTTGGGCCACACAAAGAGCAGCAGAAAGGTACCCACAAGGCCGGTAACAAGCCCCCACAAGAGACCTGCGACCCCCCGCAGCATCGCCCGGGCCAGCCGTGCACGTCGCGGAAAACGCAGATCCACCCAACGACCATCCAGAGGCCGCCCCAAAAGGGGGGCCAGCCCCAGTGCCGCCGGTGGTGCTATCAGAGGGGCCCGGACCGCGTAGTACCACAGCAGCGCATCCACCACGCCGCGGTCGCTGATCCGCAACGCCAGCCCCGCTGCAGCCAGCCAAGCCACCAACGCCCACAAAAGGGCCACCGCGATCACCGTGCGGAAGGAGCGCATCCGCCGTCAAGGGTAGCACGGCGCAACCCCAGGCGGGCGGGTTATCTGAGCACATGGCGCAGTCTGTGGTCATCGTGGGGGCGGGTATCACCGGGTCATTGTTGGCCTGGCGTTTGGCAAAACGCGGCTGTGCCGTCACCATTCTGGAGGGCCGGCATGTGGGGGCGGGCTCCTCTTCGCGGACAGCAGCGGGGATCCGTCAACAGTTTTCGACTCCGGCAACCGTACGCGGGATGCGCTTTTCGGTGGATTTTTATAGACGTTTTCCGCAGCTTGTGGGCGGAGCAGATGTACCGATTGTGCAAAATGGCTATCTATTTTTGTATGACCGGGAGGAGAGCTGGGGGGCCGCACAGCGCCGTGTACATATGCAAAAAGCGGCCGGCCTGCAGGAGGTAGAGGCCCTACCGGTAGAAGAGCTCAGGACGCTTTTTCCTTGGGTAGATCCTCTGACTGTGTTGGGCGCCAGCTACTGTCCGACCGATGGTTTTCTGCACCCTGCCGTCGTCTATACGGAAGCAATTTCGGCGGCACTGCGGCTGGGTGCTACTCTGGTACAGCAGGCCCCCGTGCAGGGGGTGCGGAAGCAGGGCGATCACATCCAGGCCATGATCACCCCCAAAGGGGATTTTGCCGCCGATATTTTTGTGGATGCCACCAACGCATGGTCCCCACGCCTGGGACGTGTATTGCAGGCTACAGAATTGCCTATATTGGCGTTAAAGCGCTACCTTTGGCTGTTGGAGCGGGGTCCCAGCATGTCCCCTGAGGCGCTCTTGGGCCTGCCGCTGACCATCGCCCCCTCGGGCGCCTACTGCCGCCCGGAAAACGCCGATCGGCTGCTGATGGGCTGGGCACATGATGCCACACCGGAAGCTGATTTTTCCTACGAGGATCAGGATCGTATCGAGCCCGCCTTCTCTCATCGCACCGGCACCGAGACCGCCGCCTTTGAGACCTGGGCCACCCTGGCCGAAGTGGTGCCTGCCTTTGCCGAGTTCCCGGGGATTGTCGCCACCACGTCCGGCTACTACGGGAGCACCCCGGACCACAATCCCTTCCTGGACTACGATCCCTTGGTGCCGAACCTGCTGCGGCTCTCCGGCTTTTCCGGCCACGGCGCCATGTTCGGCCCCTTCACCGCCCTGGTCGGTGACGCCCTGGTACAGGCCGGAGCCTCCATCCCACACGTAGAAGTGCTGGGGGAAGACATCCAACTCGCACCCTTCGCCATTGGCAGGGATTTTTCGGGTGCCGAACAGTTGGTGATTTGATGCCCACCGCCCGCCGCACGCTGCTGAACAGAGCGCTGCAGGGGAGCAGCCGCCTGCTATCAGCCGGGGTGGGATTTCTGGCACTGGCGCTGGGTGTGACGCTGTTATTTTTAAGGTCGGAAGCTGGAAATGACTGGCTGCTCTCGGTAATCCTGCCGCGAATCCAGCCCCCCAACGGGGCGATTGAAATTGCGCGCCTTCGCACAGACCTTTTTACCGAGTTGCGGCTGGAAGGCATCGCCGTGCGGGGGGTGGGCGGGCAGGTGCTGTTAGGGGTGGAGGAGGCAAAAGCCAGCTACTCCCTGGGAACCCTGCCTGCGCTGCTGCCGGTCTCCACCCTGGAGCTTAACGGTCTGCGTGGGGACCTGAGCCTGGGCGAAGAGGGGCTGGACATCGCTGCCCTTTGGGGGCCATCCGATCCAGACGCTCCGCCCTTTTCTTTGCCTCTGCGCATCCGTATTGCCGAGCTCCTGGTGGACCTGCCTCACCTGAGTGTCCAGCAGGGCGAGGCGCGCTACGCGGTGGAGGAGGCCCAGCTGCAGGGTGGTCTGGAGCTGTGGGGCCGCTCGGCGGCGATCTCCAACCTCTCCCTTAAAATTCCGCGCTCCACGCCCGCAGTCGGTGAAATTTCCCTGAGTTTTTCAGGCAGCTATCGCGACGGAAGGCTGCTGGACGTAGATCAAGCACAGGCGACGGTGGGCGCCCAACAACTGGCGATTGCCGGTGTCATCGGCGATGTAGGTACCACCGGCAGCCTCGATCTTCAGCTGCTCTCCGCCCACCTGTACCCCAATGCCCTACCACCGGAGCTGGTGGATCTGTCGGCCCTCAAGCTGGGCGGCCCCTTCCAGGTGGCAGGAACTATTCGAGGAAACTACCTTTTTCCCCGAGTGGAGCTGGCTATCCAGGTCCCTGAAGGCTCCGCCAGCCTGTCGGGGGGCTTCGACAGCGCCAACAAGGTGTGGTCGGCGGTGCTGTTGACTCCGGATCTGCCGCTGCACAAGATCACCGGCCTCGCTCCCCCGCTGCACATCGACGGCGAGGCACGCGTGGCCGGTGTCGGCATTGATCCGGCCACCTGGACCATCGACGCCTCCTTTGGTGGTCAGGTGCGCGGCCTGCCCTCGGTGGGAAGCCTGGGCGTGGAGCTGTCTGGAAAACTGTCAGGACAGGTACTCGACGTGCCTAATCTGAAGCTGACTTCGTCGGGACTGAGTGGTCGTGGCTCCGGTCGCTGGGACCTGTCCACACAGGCCGGCGCCTTTCTGATCCAGACGCTGGTGCTGGATCTTCGCCATGTCCCACACGTGCCAGAGATCCTGGCGATCATCCCCAACCTTCCCCCGGAAGTGGCCGAGAGTGCTCAGGGACTGAAGGATCTGGATCTGGCTGGCGTAGTGTCCTGGTCGGGAGAGGTCGAGCGCGACCAAACTGGCGGTATTCACGCCACCGGCAACCTGGGGGCGCAGAGCCTGCGGCTGGGCCAGGATCTCGCTCTGGCCAGTGCTGAAGGACCACTCTCCATCCATTTTGCCGAAGGCCTGGCACGGAAAGGGCCGGTGGGGCCGTCGGCACTCGCATCGTTGTTGGTGACCAGCGAACTGAACCTGGGTTCACTTCGGGCCGGGCCCCTTGAGGCGCAGAGTGGTGCCCTCAGTCTGGTATTGGATCCTGAGCGTCTGAACTGGGATTTTTCGTTGCGGAAGGAGGGGGAGGAGGAGCTGGTCGCCAGTGACGGGCACATGGACCGCGCCGATGGCTCCTGGGTGCTCGACAGCCTGCGCGGAGCGGTCCCCACCCACGACAGCACACTCCCCGGAAGCCTCGCAGGAAGGGGAAAATTTGCCGGAGACAGCGCGGAGAACTGGGCACTGCGCTCGGTGGACCTGAAAGGAAGCCTGGGCAGCAGTGCGCTGCTGGTGAGCGGGCAGGCTGGCGCACTGCTACCCCTGGACATGCAGCTACAAGTGGCCGCCCTGGAGCCGGCGATGCTCTCCGGCTTTGCACCGACCGCCGACTGGGAGGGCAAGCTGTCCCTGGCGGCCGTCGTCACCGGGACGATAAAAGTCCCGCAGGTTTCCGGGGCGTTGCAGATACAGAAGCTGCGGATTCCCGGCAGCGTGCAGAACCTGGACTTCGAGCTTGGTGTGGAGCTGGACACCCGAGCCCTACACCTCGAAGGGGACGGCGGAGGGATGAAGATCTCTGCCTCTCTCCCGCTCTTGATGGATCCGCCGGGCCCAGACCCCGACGGCCCCCTCTACCTGAACATTGAACTTCCCCCTACGGAATACTCCACCATCGAGGCACTGTTAGAGGATGTGGATCTCCCCGACTTCCGCAGCTCGCTGTCGCTGGAGCTGACCGGTAGCCTCGCACATCCCAGTGGCAAGCTGGTGACCACCACCTTTGCAGCCCCTGGCGAAAAGAAAGACCGCATCCAAGTAGATCTGGATGTAGTCTTGACAGGTCAAGAGGTAGAGCTGATCGGAACTCTGTGGGAGCGCTCGCTGCCGCGCGCGGCCGTGGGTGGAACCATTCCGGTGAATGTCCCGGCGTTAATGGCCCAGCTTTTGAAGGGAAAGACGCCCAGTCAGGCCGATGCCCTGGCGGCGGTTGGTGACCTGAACCTGAACCTGAACGCGCGCAAGGTGCCGATGCGCTACCTTGCCGACGCCTCTGGACAGAATATCAAGGTAGATGGACTGATTATCGGAAACCTGCATGTAGGTGGCCCCCTGGAAGCCCCGCAGATGCGCGGCGCCTTCCTGTTGGATCACGCCACCGTGGGGACGGTAGCCATCGAGCAGGGGTCGCTGACCGTCTCCCCTGCCGAAGGCGGCTATGATCTGGCGCTGAAGCTGGGCTTTGGAGAAAAGACCGGCGTCGATGTTGGAGGCTTTGTGCCACTGGCACTGAACATCTCCCACCTGCCGACGGTGGAGCAGATTTTAGGTGCGCCCGGCCTTTCTCTGAAAATGGGCGGGGACGGGGTACCGCTGGCGCTGGCGGCAGCCTTTGTGTCCGGCTTTGGCAACGGAACCGGCAACCTGCAGCTGAGCGGAACGGTCGTGGGCTCGTTATTGGCGCCGGAGCCGGATCTGGCCCTCCATGTAGAAAAAGGAGGATTTTCCCTGGATCAGAGCGGTATTCTCTACCAAGACTTGCAGGTGGACGCCACCCTGGACGGGACCACCCTGGACCTCACCCGGTTGGGCGTGGAGACCCTGCCGAGTATGACCGATGATCTTCCCGGAGAACAGAAACTCTCCCGTCTGGATGGGCATGTACGGATCGAGAGTGCGGGCGGCTGGCACTTCGGCGATGACTGGGCTCCCACCAAGGTGGAAGGACAGTTGGAGATGCAGGGTTTCCGGGCGGCAGCCCTGGCAGATCGGACCCTTCGGGTGAGCGGAACTACGCGCGTAGGCACCGACGGCCAGCGGGTCACACTGAAGGGGGCCCTACGGGTGGACCGAGCCTCTATCCGGCTACGGCAGGACTTTTTTGCCGAGGACAACGATCTGGAGCTGCACCCGGACATCCAGATCGTCGGCGTAGAGCGTGCCCCTTTTTCGGGTCCGCAGGGCATTCCCGGACTTTTGGACATGGTCCCCACCTGGTTTCGGGCCAACCTGGATGTGGATCTGGCCGACAGCCTGTACGGCTCCATCGCAATGCCTTTGGAAGACCGTTTTGGGAAGATGGGACAGGATTTTTCGACCGTCCGAGTCGAGGGCGCATTGTCCGGGAAGGCCCGGGTGGAGCTGGGTCACGGGCTGCTCTTGATCACTGGCTCTTTGGAGCCCAGCCGTGGTCAAGCGCGGGTGCTCGGGAAGACCTTTACCGTCAAAGAAGGCACCATTGCCTTCACCGGGCGGGACTTTATGTCACCGCTGATCGATGTGCGTGCCCTGTACCCCACCGCGGCCTACGGCGACATGGAGGTACGGATTTCGGGGACCCCTGAAAAACCGACGATCAAGTTTAGCTCGGACCGCTACCCCGAAGAAGACGTGCTGGCCATCCTGCTGACCGGGCGGCCGGCCTCTGAGACCGGCAACAGCGGGGCGATTCCAACCCAGTTGCTGACCAGCGCCCTGATGGCTGTAGCCCAGGATACACTTGGGGAGAGCTCAGGCGGTGGGGTGGTGGAGTCCGTGCAGCTTGACACGCTGGGGGTACAGGGTGGCTTCCGCATCAGCCGCACCCTCTCCCTCTACACGCGCTACAATTTCCAAAATGCGAATAGAGATGAACCTGCGACGGTAGAAGTGACCCTGGAGTGGTCCCTGCCGCGCGACTGGTCCCTGGAGATTCGCGGCGGCGGCAACGGCCAGTCGATTTCGGCCTGGCACAGCTGGAGGTTCTGATCGGCGGAGCGCCAATACAGAGCGCCAATGTCGCCGATCGTGCCGGAGGAAGATACACTGACACCTGTTCCGGAGGTTTTGATGTCTCCCCGCTCTGCCCTGTGGGCGCTGCTGCTTCTTCCCGCCTGCAAAGGCTGCAAAGACGAACCCGAACCCCCCATCGATCTGATCCAGCCCCTGGCTTCGAAGGCGGCGGCGATGGTGGTGGGCAATGGCGTGGGGAGTGCCTCCGAGGTGCGGATGCCGGTCTACACGGTAAACGCTTACGGGGCGATGATTCCCAGTGCTTCTATCTCGCTCTCCAGTAGCGTGGCTTTGGATGCCACCACCGTCACCCCGGATGCGGCCGGCTATGGCGAGGCGGTCCTCCGCCCGGGTGCCCTGGGCGTCTTCAGCCTGACGGCGGCGGGGGAGGGAGGCAGCGGCGAGGGCAACGGCTATGCTACGGCCGCCGAGCCCCCGGACATTGAATTTTCGACGCTGCCCTCTGCAGAAGCCAGCTTTATGGCCAATGCTGGCAATGGGCTGGCCTGGTCGGTAGAGGGCAAGGTGTGGTGGGGCCTGCCCAACGGGCAGCCACCGCTTCCAGTGTTGACCCTGGAAGATCCTATCATTTCCATGTTCCCTGTCCAGGTGGACAAAGACGGCGTGACCGACCTCTTGGTGGCCAGCCGAAGCGCGGTGGTGCTGCTGAAGGGTCTGGATGGCGGCGGATTGTCCTGGGGAGCAGGCTTCAGCGCCGAAGATCCGATCATGGCCGTCAGCATGGCGGATATGGATGGCGACGCCGTCAACGATCTGCTCATCGCGACGGCGCCCAGCGATACCTCCGGCGACGTAGTGTGGATGGAGGGCGATGGCCTGTGGTCCTTCAAAGCCGTGAATGTGCTGGAAGTCACCTACAATATCTACGGCGTCAGCGCCGAGGACTACGACGGAGACCGGCAGGCCGAAGTCACTGTACTGACCAACGACGGACTGCTCCGGCGCTACAGTCCCTTCGAAGACCAGTGGGTGACCGCGACCACCCAGGACTACGACCTGGGCATCGGCCAGGGCTCCCACCTGTACCCCTCTACCGACGTAAATGGTGATAAAAGCCCGGATATCCTGGCCTGGGGGCCCATCAAAGACGGCGAGGGCTGGCAGGCCTGGATCATCACCGCCGGATCCTCATCGCCCACCCGCTATCGGCTGTTTGAAGCCGATAATACGCCAGAATGGATCGGCATGACCATCGGCGACCTCACCGGCGAAGGCCTCTTGGATGTGGTGCTGACCACCCCCACCCAGCTGATGCGCGCCGTTTGGGGCAAAAAGCCGAACGAAGCCCCCACTATCTATGTGACGACCTCGGCTCCGACCAGTCCGGCGGTTGCGATTGGCTCCTGGGTGGGCGACGACTACCCGGACGTCGGCATCGGCGCCGCGGAAGTGGTGATCCTGCCCGGCGACTTCACCCCCGATGATCCAGAAACCACCGAAACAAACGAATATGTCCCTTGGCGCGTCAAGACCCCCCAAGGTGACCTGTACGACGCCGGTATGGCCCTGGATCCCTGGCTGGGCGACATCAACGCCGACGGCATCGTAGACCTTGTGGCCGCCATCCAGGCCGACACCAGCGTCGGCATCCGCGCCTACATCGGCCGCGCCGAAGATGGCGATACCAACGAGCAGCCCACCGCCGGACCGCTGGTACCACTGGCCGCCGCGGGCACCGCGCTGGACCTTGCGGTCTGCGGGGATCAGGTCTACTTTTTGTTAGATGCAGGTACGCAGACCCTGTACCACTACAGTGTGAGTGCCGACGGCGTCTTGAGCGCAATGCAGGATCCCCTCGAAGTCCCCGGCGCCAGCTTGGTCGCCTGCGGCAGCTTCTTGGCGGGCGACGTGGTGGTGGCTGATCCTGCCGGTCACACCACCTATATTGACGCCGACGGCTTTGCCAACGATGGCGAACCCAGCAACAATGTCACCGCGATGGTGGCCGTAGACCCCGACGCGGACGGTGTCGCTTCGCTGCGGCAGTGCTCCGAGCAGGGCTGCAGCATGGGCGCCGCCGACTTTGACGGCGATGGAAGCATCGATGTCGCAACCCTGTCGAACGGAACCTTGGAGGTGGAGCTGGCAGGAACCTCCTACACCGCCGCCGAAGACGGCACCGGCCTGTGGGTGGGGGATGCCGACGGGGACGGTGTTGCCGATGTCGTGGTTGGCGGCGCGGGCTATTGGCGTGTCTACCGGGTCTTTGCAGGCGGGATCGCCCCCGGCGACGGGCACTACGTGTGGTGGCCCACTTCCGACCATGTTTCCTTCGGTGATCTCGATGGCAACGGGGTTCCCGACCTGCTGTGTGGTGCCGCGGAGGACACCAACAGCAGCGATGCCGTGGACTGGACCGGACGGCTGATCTACGTGGAAGCCCCGGACGCGGAATGAGCCTCGTTTTTGTGACCGGGGCCACCGGGCAGCTCGGGGTGCCCTTGGTACAGGCATTGGTGCAGGCCGGCTATACGGTGCGGGGCCTGTGCAGGACGGAGGAGGGGGCGACACGACTGCAGGCCCTGGGGGTGGAGCCGATCCGTGGGGATATGAAGGACACCGTCGCCCTTGAAAATGGCCTCAAAGGTGTGGAAGTGGTCTACCACCTCGCCGGGGGGCTGCGCGGAAAGGGGCAGGAAACCGCGCAGAAGCTGAACCGGGATGGTACCGCCGCCCTGATCGCGGCAGCCCACGGAAAGCCGATAAAAAGCCTGGTTTTTGCCAGCAGTTGTGCAGTCTATGGCGATCGGAACGGGCTGTGGGTGGGCGAGGACTATCCACCTTCCCCGCACACGGACTACGGAAAAAGCAAAGTAGAAGCCGAGGAGCTTCTACTGGCCTCTGGGCATCCGGTCAAAATCGCCCGAATCGGGGTGGTGTATGGACGCGGATTTCGCGTACTGATGGAGGAGGCACACAAAAAGGGGCGAGCCTGGCTACCAGGAGAGGGGCTCAACTTCCTGCCTTGGGTACACATCGACGATGTGGTGGGCGCGCTGCTACGGATCGGGGAGCGAGGGCAGGCGGGGGGAATCTACCATGTGGTCGGCAAAAGTACGCCTTCTCTCAAGGAATTCTATAAGGAAGTCGCCAAGAAATTGGGGACTAAGCCGGTACGTTTCTGGTCCACCTGGGTGCCTTCGGCGCTGCAATTCCGGCTGGCAGAGGCCAACGAACGGCTGGCTGGCCAGATGAACCGGAAGCCACGCTTTACCCCGGACAACCTCCGGTTATGGACGGCGGGGGTGCGGATGCGGAGCGAAAGACTCGAAAAGGAGCTGGGCTACGTCTGGCATTTTGGAGACTACAAAGAAGGCCTCGTAGAGAGCCTGAGCTGAAGTGGGTTAGGAGGGCGGATGCTTCTCCTCCTTGCCTGCACGACCACCCCGGTGGTGGGAAACCCCGACATCCTGCACAGCGCGCTCAGCTTCCAGCTGGAGAAGCTGGAAGGCACCGCAGAACTATCGGTACTTCCGCCGGAAGGAGCCACCGAAGTCAGCCTGGAAATTGGGGATCTGGAAATCAGCGAGGTACAGGTGAACGGTACAGACGTTGCCACCGAGCAAAAAGCAGGCAAGCTCAACGTACCGACGGAAGGCACGGAAGAACAGACGATCTTCATCCGCTATTCCTTCTCCACCCATGAAAACTACATCGGCTGGGGACCTACCCGGGGGGAGAGCTTCACCTGGCCGTACTATTGCGGAAACCTTTTTCCCTGCAATTCCGAGCTGGAAGATGGCTCCACCTACGACCTGGAGCTGCGCGGGGTTCCTGGCCAACAAGTTGCTGTCTACCCACAGAAAATCTCTGCTGAAGCCCCCGCATACACCCCCGCCTTTGTGGTGGGCGACTACACAGAGACGCCCATCGGTACCACCACCGGCGGTACCCGTCTGAGTGTGTGGACACGCCCCGGCGATCTGGAGGCGATGCTGGACGGTACTTCGCTGCTGGTACAGACCTTTGGATTTTTGGAAAAGACCTACGGTCCATACACATTTGGGGACCACGCGGGCAGCGTGTCGGTGGAGTGGGGCGAGGAGTATGGGGGTATGGAAAACCACCCCTACTGGCACATCTCAGGCTGGGCGCTGCGCAGCCAGGAGGTCCACACACACGAAGCAGCCCACGCCTGGTTCGGTACCGGCGTGCGCTTCGCCTGCTGGGAAGATTTTGTACTTTCCGAAGGAACTACCTCCTACATTTCTGGACGAGCTCTGGAAGAAGTCGGTGGGCCCAACCTCTTCACCACCTACGTCGCTGAAATGGACCTCTTCTGCGGCACTGAGGAGGACGTTTCGACTCTCCCCAACGGCTGTAACGAGATTGACATCGCGACGGACCCCCTGTGGTCGATGGTGCCCTACATGAAGGGAGCCTGCTTCTACGAGGATGTAGCCGACCAGATCGGCGTCGACCGGGTCGATGAGATCATCGCTACCTTCTACCAAAACCACGTCGGGACTGCCGTGCGTATGGAGGACATGCTGGATGCCATCCGTGCCGAGCTCAAGACGGAAGAGAAGGCGGCCTTCGAGGAGCGGGTACAGCTATGGCTGCTCAACGAGAAGTGTCCGACGGACTACGCAGAACGCTGTGGGAAACATGGGAATTGAGGCCTGAGCTTGACAGGTCAATACGTCGCCGGAGTGCGGGGGAGAGGTAGAGGGACTCCACCGTCTCCTCCACACGACCGCTGAGGGTAGCCTGGGAGGACCGCCCCAGGTGCAGCTCGATTTTCTGTAGCTGTAAACAATCTGGCAAGCCCGGTCCATAGCTACGGTCGCCGCAGCGGCCATCAAAGCTCACCATATAGGACAGGTTGCGATGGTTGGCCCCCTGTAGTTCAGAGACAAAGCGGTCATAGTCAAGACCCTGATGATAGCGACCATCACGAGACCCGCTCACCCCCATGTAGGGTGGATCCAGGTAAACCAGATCCCCCGTACCCGCCCGGGCCAGAGCAAGACTGTAATCTCCCACAAATGCCGCTCCTTTTTCCTTTAGTAGTTGGTGTACCGCCGCCACCCGCATGTGGAGGATCTTCGGCCGCACGCCCAGGCGGCGGTTGTCGGGGGACTGGTTGAAGTGTCCCTCGTGGTTAAAGCGTGGTGAGTTTTTGACGCAGCGGGCGAGGAGGTAGAGGAGACGGACCGGGTCCTGGTTTTTGTTAAATTCGGCACGGATGCCGTCGTAGGTGGCACGCGGGTCTGCCTGCTGCGCCTGCCAGAGCTTGGTGTAGCCTGCAACAAGATCCTCCGGGTGATTCAGGATCATTGCCCATATCCCTGCGAGTGGCGCCAACGAATCGCTTAGCACGAAGCGCCGGGCAGCCCCCGAGAAGGCCGCACCGACAGTCGTGGCCCCTGAGCCCACAAATGGCTCCCATAAGGTCTGAGTATCTTTCGGAAAATACTGAAGAAGAACCTGGACCTGGCGGCGTTTGCTACCCTGGTAAGGAATAGGCTGGGGGAGGATTGGGGAAGGAGAGGCAGGAGTACGCGGCGGGGTCATGAGCGACTCCGAAAAAGATGGCCGAGCCGCGCCCTGGCCGCCCGATCGTGCCTTTCTATCCCGGCCGCCCAAAACCTACGGCAGACCCGGTCTTGCACGTGGCAACCTTTACCACGTCGCCGGTGCGCGGGGCATGAATCATCTTCCCGTCGCCGATGTACATGCCCACATGGTTCACCTTGGCCGACGGCACCGCTTGGTTTACGCCGGTCTTAAAAAAGACCAGATCCCCAGGAACAAGCTCTGCAGCCGTGATTTTTTTGGAATCGTCAAGCTGGTACTGGGAGTTCAGGCGCAGGCTCACCCCCGCCTGCTTCCAGGCCCAATACGTAAGGCCGGAACAATCGAAGGATTTTCCCGGGCTGGAGGTACCGTAGACATAGGGCACCCCAAGCTGGCGCATCGCTGCATTCACGGCGATCTTCCCACGCGCAAGGTAGCTTTTGCTGGCACTGCCCGTACTTTCGCTGCCACCGGTCGGGGTGGAGCTGCCGGCAGGGATCGACTTCGCGGTGCTGCTCGCCAGCTTCCCGGCGGTCACCGGTCCGACCACGCCGTCTTCTTTTAAACCGTTTGCTTTCTGGAATTTTTTGACTTCGCGGTCGGTAACGGAGCCGAAATCCCCATCCGCGGAGATCGACGCTCCATAGTGCTTCAAACGCTCCTGCAGCAGCTTCACCTGCGGACCTGAGCTTCCGATTTTCAGAGAAGGAACGCCGGTAAGGGTGGTACTGGTCTCCGTACCGGAGCCGCCCGACGGGCTGGAACCGGTACCACTGCTGGTGCTGCTACCGCCCGTCAGCTTGCCCAGCGTCACCGGACCGGCCACACCGTCGGCTTTCAGACCATTTGCGGTCTGAAAAGCGGTCACTGCAGCTACCGTCTTGGTGAGATAGTTGCCGGTGACCGCCACGGTGTAGCCCTTGCTGGTCAGAAGCTGCTGGAGCTGCTCCACCAGCACACCCTTGTCGCCCCACTTCAGGCTGGTGCCACTGGGAAAGGTGGTTTTGCTAGTGAGTGCGCTGGCTTTAGCGGCGTTGGAAGTCCCACCACTGGTAGCCGCCGCAGTACTGGTCGTAGTAGCCTTGGCGGTCGTCTGGGTGCTGGTCTGCTGGGATTGCGAGGGCATGGCCCCGCATTATAGCAGCGGCCACGACGACATCGGATAGGAGTCCGGAAAAAATCCGCCCCCACAGGTTTTCCTTTGCCCAGACCCGTCCTCCACGTGTCTGACTCCGTAGACCCTGGAGCCCCTCGATGTTCTCTCTCCTCCTCCTCGCCTGCACCACCAACAAAACTACGGGCGACTACTATGTGGACGCCTGGGCCGACAACTGGTTTTCCATGTACGTGGACGAAAGCCTTGTGGCCGAAGACTCCGTGCCCATCACCACCGAGCGCTCCTTCAACGCCGAATCTTTTGCCTTCGACGGCGCAGCTCCTTTCCAGATCGCGGTGATCCTGAAGGACTACAAGGAGAACGACAGCGGCCTGGAGTACATCGGCGAGCCCAACCAGCAGATGGGAGATGGCGGCTTTATCCTCCAGATCAGCGACAGCAGCGGTGCCCTGGTCGCCGTCACCAACAGCGACTGGCGCTGCTACGTCATCCACAAAGCGCCGCTGGACACCTCCTGCGAAGACGACGCCGATCCGGAGGCCACCTGCACTTCCGAGATCCTGGACGAGCCGGATGGCTGGAAGGCCGCCGACTTTGACGACAGCACCTGGGACGCCGCCACCGAGCACTCCTCCACCGACGTGAGCCCCAAAGACGGCTACGATACCATCACCTGGGACAGCAGCGCCGCCTTTATCTGGGGATCTTCCTTGACTCAGGACAACACGGTGCTGTGCAGGTTGAGTGTGGAGTGAGGCGGGGCGGGCTCATCGCGTTAAGCCCCCCTCATGCTCGGCTACCTGATCGACGCTTTCTCCGGCCCTGCCGCCGCGTTTATGTATGCTCTCCTCGGGGTGATGGCCTTTGCCATTGCGGTCGCGCTGGAGCGGGCCTACATTTTTTCTACCGGTCGTTTTGACGTAGAAAAGCTGAAGAATGACCTGGAGGAGGGATTTGCGGCTGGAAAAATTCCCAGCCTCGATCCAAAAAACCCCGCCGAGCAGGTCCTGAAAGCCGGCCTGCGCTGGCCCGATGCCGAGCTGGCCTGGGAGGCGATGACCGAGGCGTCGATCGCGGCCGAGCAGGGACTCCGGCGGCGGGTGGCCTACCTGTCTACCGTGGCCTCCATTGCGACGATGATCGGACTTTTTGGCACAGTCTATGGCCTGATCATGTCCTTTGCGGCTCTGGGGGATGTGGCCGCCACCGAGCGCGCCGCCCGGCTCTCCGAAGGATCCTCCACCGCCATGGCCAGCACCGCCTTTGGTCTGATGGTGGCCATCCCGGCGCTGGCAGCACATGCCTTGGCAGAGGCGACGGTGCGCGAGCGCTTGGCCGCAATTGAAGGCCTTGCCAGCCGTTTGATTCTTCTGCTGAAGGCGCGCAGCCGCGCATGAGATCGCGCCTCTTCCGGAGCGACACGGTTGCCGAAGCAGATGTACGCCCCTCCCTACTTGGAGTGGTAACACTCCTCTTCCTCCTCCTCTTTTTTCTGCTTTCTACTTCTACCGGGCAGCGCCTCGGTGTCATCCCCATGCGGCTGTCCACGCCTGACGCGATCGCACCGCTGCCTCATGCGGGGGTTCTGCAGCGCATTACCGTGCGGATGCAGAATCAACAGATTTTTGTCGAATTTTCGCTTCAGTCTACCGACATCTCCGCTTCCTCCACCACCGAGGAAAGCCACCGCAAGGATCTGCCTCCACGCGACGGCCAGCCGGACTATGCAGCCCTCCAAGCACTGCTTTCCGAGCTTCACGCCATGGATCCCTCCCAGACCCGTGCCGAGATCGAGCCGGCCGACTCCGTGCCCATGGAGCAGGTCCACCGCCTGATCGACGTGGTCCGCGGGCCGGACGCCGCGCCGCTCTTCCCCAAGCTCGCCCTGACCGGGGCCCGCTGATGCGCCGCCGTCTTTTTGCAAAAGGGGCAGGAAGCCCCTCGGGAGATGGCCTGGACGTGGGTGCTTTGGCACCCATGGTCGATATGATGACACTTTTGCTGGTTTTTCTGCTTCGCTCCTATGCAACCGAGGCAGCACCGGCCCCGCCGGATGGCCCCTGGGCGCTCTCCGGAACCAGCTCCGAAGCCCCGCGCCAGGGTGGGGTGGTGATCCTGATCTCTTCGGAGGCCATCTGGGTGGATGGCCAGCGGGTGGCCGCAATTGCCTATCTTCCTCCCGATCTTCTCATCCGCGGGGTCTACGACCGCCTCTTGAGCGTGCGGAACAAGGGCCGGGTGGAGATCTACACCGATGGCAGCGTTCCCTATGGGACCGTGAAAAAAGTGCTACATTCCGCGCGCGCCGCCGGTTTTTCGGAACTTTCCCTGGTCGGCGCCTCTGGAGCAAGCCTGTAGGGGCAAAGCGTGTTAGGAGGCTCCCCTTTCTGGGAGAGGGCGATGGAACGCGAGTCGATGCCCGTGGATGTGCTTTTTGTGGGCGGTGGTCCGGCCTGTCTGGCGGGCGCTATCCACCTGATGGACCTGATCCGCCTGCACAACGAGGCGGTGGACGCCGGGAAAGCTGAAGGGCCGAAGCTGGAAGAGCTGACCATCGCGCTCATGGAGAAGGGCTCCGAGATCGGTAGCCACGCGGTCTCCGGCGCGGTTCTGGATCCCCGCGCCCTGAACGAGCTGATCCCCGACTGGAAAGAGCGCGATCCCAACTTTGTGGAGCGCCACGTCGAGGAAGAGACTTTTGTGGTCCTCACCGAAAAGATGGCCTTCCCCGCGCCGCTGATGCCGCCCGGCATGGAAGATCATGGCAACCCCATCATCTCCATCGCGAAGCTCCAAAAATGGCTGGCCGCTATCGCCGAAGAGAAGGGCGTGATGATGTTCCCGGGCTTCGCCGGGGCCAACCTGCTCTGGGATGGCGAAACCGTAAAGGGCGTGCAGACCGGCGATAAAGGCATCGACCGCCACGGCAACCCCCGTGACACTTTTGAAGCGGGCATCAACATCGAAGCCAAGGTGACCATCCTCGGTGAAGGTCCTCGCGGAACCCTGACCCGCCAGCTCATTAACCGCAAAGGTCTGGACAAAGAATCCCAGCCCATGGTCTACGAGATCGGTGTCAAAGAAGTCCTCGAAATGCCCCCCGGCACCGTGAAGAAGGGCGAGGTCATCCTCACCCTGGGCTACCCGCTGGACCTGGACACTTTTGGTGGCGCATTTGTGTATTCCATGGGCGGCGACCGCTACGCCATCGGCTTGCTGGTCGAGCTGGGTGCCAAAGATCCCGCCATGGACGCCCACTACCTGCTCCAGAAGCTGAAGAACCACCCCTATATGCGCAAAAAGCTCGGCGCTGGAAAGGTGGTGAAGTACGGCGCCAAGGCGGTGACCGTGGGTGGCTGGGCCAGTATCCCCACCTTGTACGCCGATGGCGCGATGATTGTGGGCGACTCCGCCTCCTTCCTCAACCCGGCCCGCATCAAGGGCATCCACCTGTCGATGAAGACCGGGATGTTGGCCGCCGAAGCTGCTTTTGAATCGCTCCGTCGGGGCGACAACAAGGCCGACGTCCTGAAGTTGTACAAAGAAAAAGTGGACGCCTCCTGGGTACGCGAGGAGATGGAGCCCGCGAAAAACTTCCACTCCTACTTCGACAAGGGTGTGATCGGCGGCATGTTCCGCGTCGGCTTGTCGCTGGTGCTTGGGCCCGGCAAGGACATCAACCCCTTCCATGCCGACTACGAGCACATGCGCAAGAGTGCGGCCGTCCACGGAAGTAAGGGCTTGCCTGCCCGCGATGACCTGAGCTACGACGGCAGCTACCTCATGGACAAGCTCACGGATGTGTACCACTCGGGTACCCGCCACGACGAGCACCAGCCTGCCCACCTCCATGTGGTAGACACCGAGGTCTGCGCCACAACCTGTAAGGAAGAATACGGGAATCCCTGCACCCGCTTCTGTCCCGCCCAGGTCTACAATATGGAGATGAACGAGCAGACCCATCGAGAAGAGCTGCGTATCGACTTCTCTAATTGTGTACACTGCAAGACCTGCGACATCCGCGACCCCTACCAGATCATCACCTGGGTACCCCCGGAAGGTGGCAACGGGCCGGAGTACGGGATCCTCTGAGCAGCCGGTCGCGTCGGGCCGCCCCCGCCGGGCTTCGGCCTTGACGCGGTCTTCCAAGGCGGGTATTTCCCTGCTCAGAGGCGCTCCATGAAGGTGTTTTGGTCGCTGGTCGGCCTGCTTCCCCTGGGTCTGCTGCTGGGTGCCAAGGGGACGGCGGCTCCGGCTTTTGTGCAGAGCTTCCAGCCGACCAACCTGGGGGAGCCGTCCTTTTTCCCCTGTGTGGAAGCACCACTTGCGCGTGCCGCCCGCCCGCCGGTGCCGGAGGAGACCGAAGCCAGCCTCGCCCAAAAATACCCGGGCTGGATGATTGTGGATACCACCGCCGGGGCCACCAACGAAGGGATCCCCGCCGAGATCCTCGCGAAGCTGTCACTGACGGTCAGCCCAGACCAGCTCCCGGCCCAGCCCCTTTCCGGCAACCCGGCCGACATCGAACGGATCCATGCCGTTTTTGAGCGGGCGGCCCAGCATAAAAATGTCGTCCGGATGGCGGTCTGGGGAGACTCTCACACGACCGGCGACAACCTTCCTGGCCAACTACGCCGGATTTTTCAGACCCGCTACGGTGACGCGGGGACCGGCTTTGTGATGCCCTTCGGGGTGTTTGCCGACTCAGCCATCGGTCGCACCACCAGCTGTGAGCAGGGCTGGACCACAGAGTGGGTGGATGCACGCCCTCTTTTGGGTCTGGGGCCCTCGGGAACTGCAGCCACCGCCAACAGCCCGGAGGCGCGGGCCTGGGTGGTGGTGGAGGAGGAGGTCCGTCCGAAGGCAAAGATGTGGATGTCGGTGCTCTATCAGAAACAACCTGAGGGGGGTACTTTACGCGTCAAGATTGACCAGGCCGAAGAGATTCGGCTTTCTACCAAAGGAGACGCCGGCCCGGCCGTTGCCCAACTGGAGCTGCCCATGGGCCCTCACCGCCTGGAGCTGGCCCCCGCTGGCGACGGTGTGGTGCGGGTGAACGGGGTCACCGTGGAGCGGCAGGCGGCGGGGGGAGGTGGTGTTATTGTGGACGCCCTCGGCGCCCCTGGCCGGGGCTATTCGGTCTTCAAGTCCTGGGATCTGGCCTCGATGAAGCTGTGGACCACCTGGCGCCCCTACGACCTCTGGCTGATCGTGGCGGGCAGCGGGGACGGTCGCAACACAAAATTGACCGAGGAAGAGTTCACGGCCACCCTACATCAAAGTCTGAAAAATCTGCGCAGCTTCTCCCCCGACGCTGCCTGCCTGTTGTTGGGCCCAGCCGACCGCGGTCGCCCGCTGGACAACAACACGGTCCTGGTGTGGGGAAACCATGAGATGATGAACCGCGTGGTGCACGAGCTGGGTCCGCAGTATGGCTGCGCAACCTTCTCCTTCCAGCAGCAGATGGGCGGCCTGGGCGGCACCTTTTCCTGGGTACGCGCCGGCCTGATGCTGCCCGACTACCTGCACCTGACCCGGTCCGGCTATCGGGTGCTGGGAAGTCGTCTTGCAGAGTTGTTGGACCCATGAGCATGTTGCTGCGTTTGATCGCAGTACTACTGGGTCCGGCGCTGGTGCTGGGGGCCGCTACCTCCTGGTATCTGCGCCCGGTGGATCACAGCCCCACGGAGTGGGTCCAGAAGCTGGATACACAGGTCAAAGCCAGTGATCCCGAGGTGGTGATTCTCGGCTCCTCCTGGGCCGAAACCAACGTGGACGAAAAAGTCCTGGCCACCCGCCTCGGTGTGCCGCCCGCACAGGTCCTCACCCTCTCCCAGACCGCCTCCTCCCCTTCGATCTGGTATGCCATCGCGAAGTATCGCTTGTTTGGCAACGGTGCCCACCCCAAGACCATCGTGCTGGTCGCCAGCACCAAAATGCTGATGGGCACCACCCTGCCTGCCAAAGATCTGCCCGCTCTGGAGCAGCATTTTGTGAATCCAGATGCCGTTCTCCAGAAAAAAGTCTGGGGAGACGAACGCTCGCCGCTGCTGACGCAGATGTTGGGCCGCCGGGCCGAGCTGCGCGATGGAGTGGTCGAACAATTCCGCCTCAACTCCCTGGCACTCTGGCTGCAGCCGCGCCCCGACCGCAGCCTTGCGGATATGCAGGAGGCCGCGGGCGCCGTCGTCTTTGATGCCGTGGAAGGCAACGGAGATGCCATCGCCCACCGCTTCCTACCGGTGGTGGAAAATGAAGAGCAAAGCAGCACAACTGCCCCCACAAACACCTCCGTCCGCGACACTTTTCTGGTGGACCTCGCCGAGTTGGCACGCGAAAATGGCGCCCAATTGGTGGTGGCCATCCCGCCCGTGGCCTCCCTGCAGCGTAGCAACCAGCTCCTGAGCCCGGCGCGGGAGGCCGAGCTGGTGCAGGTGGCCAACGAGCTGGGAATCGGCTGGATCGACCTGCGCAAGATGGAGATGGACGACTCCAACTTCCGCGCCGACGGCGGGCATATGCTGGACAGCGGTGCCCGCACCTACACCGAAGCCCTTGCGACCCGGATGCTTCAGATTGGCGCCCTGGAGGAGGGACCTTTGGTGGCGGCGACCCCTCCAGCAACCATCCAGAAGGTGGAGCGCCTGGGCACCTTGCCCAGCATCCGCCCCGGCCGCACCAAGGTGGTGGACGAGGCCGCCTGCCGCTTTGGGGTGGATCTGGGCACCTGGGACTTTCTCACCTATGGCGCGCTCTTGGATAGCGTCGGGACCAACGCCGTTCCGGTGCGGATGAAGATTGGCGACGACCTTATTGTTCCCGGCCCCAACAAAGCCATGAACGAGAAGGCCTGCGAGCCGCTGTGGGCCTTCAACGGCCCCCGCAGCCTCGCCATGCTGCCCTCTGGAACGAGCCTGGACAGCGTAGAGTGGGTCTTGGATCCTGGCCTTCCCGACCCCAACGCCGCCCTGCAGTCCACCTGGTGGGTATATCCGGGAAGCAGCCTGCAGTGGACGGTCGCCGACACCCCTGCGGGCGGCACCCTGCATGTAGAGGTGGCTGCACGGGGGGTGGGACCCAGCAGCAGCCCCGCAACCGTAGAGGTAGAAGGCAAGAAAGTTGCGCTGGTCGAGGGACCAGAAGGGCTGGTGGCCAGCCTGGATCTGCCGGTGGGCGCCGGCCTCCGGCAGCTCAGCATCCACTCCCCCGTCGATGGCCCTTTTCTGGTCCTTCGTCGTCTGTCGTTGGAGCTGGCCGGGCAGCACACCGACCTGATCAGCCCACCCTTGATCCATGCCGCCGATGTGTTTGCAGTCAAGATCGCCGCGGACAACCCGCCCCCTGTGGAGGTAGGGCCCCTCGAAAAACGCGATCGCCACTTCGGATGGACCCTGCCCTGGGACAACACGCTGACCTGTTCGCCGGTCCAGATCCTGGAGGACGAGGTCGCCCTGCCCGCCCTGGCCACCCGGAAGCCCACCGGCAAGCCCGTGGGACCCCTGGTGCAGCATGTAGGAACCTTCCTTTCCTTTGTGCCTCCAGACAAATCCGATCCGCGAAGCAACAACAAAAACTACCAGGTGGTCCTGGATCCCGACCGCGGCTGCGTTTGGAAGAGCTGTAGAACCTGCCCGACCCTGCGGTGGATGTATGGGGGCGACCACCTGAGCGCGCGCCTGGACGCCTCCGCCCGCAAAGTTGCCCTGGGGGGTATCCGCGCCCTGCATATCGTCGGGGAGTCGATGGGGGGTGGAGATCCCGACGCGATCTTGAATATAGAAGCCTATTTTGCTGAAGAGTCTATCTTGACACGTCAAGTGAAAATTTCCGAGCTGCCCGCGGGGGTGGACCTGCTCTTCAGCATCTTTGTGCCGCGCGGTGGAAAAGAGGACCTGCTGGTTGATCTGGCCTTGGCCGAAGGGGCGGCGCCGCTGCGCCTCTCGGTCGTCGCCACGCCGTTGTAGTCGAAGATGGGCATCCTTCGCCTGATTCTTGCTTTGTTGGGGCCACTGGCCGTCGTGGGCTTCAGCTACCGGAGCCTCAGCGAGGCCGAGCCCTGGGTAGCCTCAGAGCTGGTGCAGGAACAGGATGCCGCCCTGCGGGAGCGGCTGCCCGAGGTGGTGGTGCTGGGCTCCTCTTGGGCGGCCACCAACATGGATGCCAAAGAGTTGGCGAAGGGCCTGAAAATTCCCGAAATGAAGGTGGTGACGCTGGCCCAGAAAGCGTCGCAACCTCCCGTCTGGTATGCCATGGCGAAATATCGGCTCTATGGCAGCGAAGCCCGGCCAAAGCTGATCGTCGTGGTCACCAGCCTGCCGCTGTTGATGACCAACACGCCCCGCAGCCTGTCCGAGCTGGAGCAGCACTTTGCCACACCCGACGAAGTGCTGCTTCGAAAGGTCTGGGGAGAGGACGGATCTCCCTGGTTGACCCAGCTTTTAGACCGACGGGGGCGCCTGCGCGACAGCCTGCGGGACGGCTTCCGCGGCCTGAGTGTGGGCCTGTTTTTGCAGGCGGGCGCCGGCCAGGATCTGGGAGAGCTGCAGTCCCAGGCCAGCCACCGGGTTTTTGAGAAGGTCGCAGGCACCGGAGATGCCACCCTGCACCGGCTGCTGCCAGTGGTAGAGGAGGAGGCTCAGACCACCGCCAGCGGCGCGACACAGGCGGTGACCGCTGCCGATTCCTACCTCGGAGATCTGGCTACCTTAGCGGAAAATAACGGGGCCCGCCTGGTGGTGGTGGTCTCTCCGGTGGCCAGCCACCAGCGCAGCCAACAGAATGTCCTGCCGACGACGGAGGCCGAGCTGATCGCGCTGGCCAATGCCCGTGGTGTGGGCTGGATCGATCTGAGATCGCTGCACATGGATGACAGCAATTTCCGCGCCGATGGCGGACATATGCAAAAGTCTGGTGCCACCCGCTTTACTCAGGAGCTGATAGGCAGGCTGCGGGAGATCGGCGCTCTGACGGAGGGCCCGCTACAGGCTGCCACCGTGCCCGCAACGGTGGAGGCGGTCGAGCGACAGGGCGACATCGCCCGTATCGAAAAAGCCAGGTCGCGGGCGGTGGATCCCGCCCTGTGCCTGTGGGGGGTGGATCTACGTGTCTGGGACACAATCGCGCCCCGCTTCCTCTACGATCAGGTGGGTCAGGTTTCTCTCCCCGTTCGAGCAATTTTTCGTGGGCAGACCCTCCCTGCATACGCCCGCAATGACCTGGCTGGACACAAGTGCGAGCCGATGTTGGGCTTTAACGGCATCGCCACCGGCATGCTGCTCCCACAGGGCACCACCCCAGAAGAGGTTTCCTTCGAACTGGATCCTTCTGTACCCGATCCCAACCAAAAAGATCCCACCTGGTGGGTCTATCCGGGCACCACACTACGCTGGAAGATAGCAGGCCTGAAGACCGGCAGTATGCTGGTGGCCCTGACGGCCCGGGCCTTCGGCGCCAGCACCGAGCTTCCCACCCTGGAGATGGAAGGAGAGATCGCCCTGTTGCAGGAAGGTACGGAGGGCCTGGAGGCCAGCCTGAATTTTGACAATAGCACCACAAACTCAGAGGTCCTTCTGCGTGTGCCGGCAGGAGGCCCCTTTCTATTGATTCGTCGCCTATCCCTCGATGTAGAGGGGCAACGTACCGCGCTGGTCAGTCCTCCCACGCTCAGCCCCGTGGATCTGTTTGCAGGCGCCCTGTCCTCCTCCCCCCCTCCTTCCCTCCCGACTCCCCCGTTGGAAGACAAAGGAGACTACAAAAGTTTCCAGGTGCCCTGGACCAACAGCCTCTCCTGCAGCCCCCTGCGTCTGCGCGCGGACGGCGTTGAGGTTCCGGTACAGAATCCCTGGCCCAGCCCCCGCCCTGTGGGTCCTGGGCTGCAGCATATCGGCGACCGGCTGTACTTCCAGGGTGACGCGCAGGACTACGAAATTTTCCTGGACGAAGGCCGCGGCTGTGACGGTCTACCCTGTCGGGCATGCCCCAAGTCACGCTGGCTCTATCCCGGCGAAAAACTCAAGGTGAACCTGGATGCGCTGGCGCGGCGACGCCTGCCCGCGGCGGTGCGCGCCATCCACCTCGTCGGTGAGTATTTGGGAGGCGGAGATCCGGAAGCTACCCTTCAACTCCGAGCAATCTTCAAAAATGAAACATTGCTGGACACACAAACAAATCTCAGCCAGCTCCCTGGCGGGGTTAACCTTGTGCTGGACCGCTTCCTCTCCCGGATGGATCCGGCCTCGTTGGAGCTGGAGTTTTTCCTGTCTGAGAAGGCGGCTCCACTCCGGTTGCAGGCCCGGGCCATCCCCCTGTAGGGTACAAACACGCTACATGATCAGATTGGAGACGCCGTGAAGGCCGTACAACTCAGCGCCACCTGGGACCCCCGGCCCGGCTACACCCCGCGGCCCGAAGAAGTACAGCGCGGGAAGGCAACCATGGCCTCTTTGGTCTGGCGGCACCCCCGTTTTAGCTGGGAAGATGTTGCCGATCCCACACCCGGCCCCGACGAGGTGCTGCTGCGCACCGTCGCCTGTGGGGTCTGTGGCAGCGACACCCACTGCTACGAAACCGACGCCGACGGCTATGTTCTTTTCTCTGGACCCGTCAAGACTCCGGTGATCTGCGGGCACGAATATACGGCGGAGGTCCTGGAGGTTGGGTCAGCGGTGCAAAAGCTGCGGCCCGGAGACCTGGTGGCGGGGGAGGGGATGTTGTCCTGTGGGGTCTGCGAAGCCTGTCGCGTGGGCAACCCCAACCAGTGTTCCCGCCTGGAGATGCTGGGGTTTTCGGCGCCGGGCGCCTTTGCAGAGCGAATGGTGGCCAAGGAGCGTTTTTTGTGGTCGCTCAATCCGCTGGCGGAGCGCCTCGGAGACCGGCAGCGTGCCTGCGAGCTGGGGGCGCTGATCGAGCCTATCGCCTGCTCCTACAATGGGATGTTTGTGTCTGCCGGAGGTTTCCGACCGGGAGCACACATCGCAATTTTCGGCTGTGGACCTATCGGACTGGGTGCCATTGCGCTGGCCCGTTGTGCCGGAGCCGCGACCATTGCCGCCTTCGACGTGAGCCCCCAGCGGCGCGCCGTCGCCGTTGCCATGGGCGCAGATACCGTGGACGATCCCACAAAAATCCCCGCGGAAGAGCGGATCCGGGAGCTGTCGGGCGGCTGGGGGGCGGACATGCTGGTGGAGGCGGCCGGAGCGGCGCTGCAGACCATGCCCGCCATCGAGCGCGCCTTCGCGCCGGGCGGGAAGATGGTCTACCTGGGCCGAACCGGACTCCGGGCACCGGTGCTGTTGGACGTGCTGGTGAGCGCCGCCGCAAGTATCTCCGGGGCACGGGGGCACTCGGGAGGAGGCTGTTTCCCCCGCATTCTCCGGCTGCTGGAGCGGGGACGTTTGGAGGTGGCCCCGATGATCACGCGCCGGATGCACTTTGAAGAAACGCTGGATGCGCTCCGCATCTCCTGCGACCGCAGCGACGCAAAGATTATGATTACTTATGATTCATAGCATATTTTCCGAAAAACCTCTTGACTCCGGTAGAGAAAAGCATCATTGAACGAGGTCGGGAACCGTGCTACTTGAGCGGGAGCCCCGAAGGGAAGCGGTATGGGTAAGGCGATAGGCATCGACCTGGGAACCACGAACTCCTGCGCCGCAATCGTGGAGAACGGGAAGCCGCGTGTCATCACCTACAAAGGTGGGAAATCGACCATTCCCTCCGTTTTTGCGATCACCGACAAGGGCGAGAAGCTGGTCGGTGATGATGCAAAAAAGCAGGCGCAGCTCAACCCGCAGCACACGATCCAGGCCGCGAAGCGGCTGATCGGCCGGAATTTCCACTCCAAGACCATCGAAAAGATTCGGCAGGTTTTCACCTACGAGCTGGTGGAGGGAGAGGGAAACGAGGTGATGGTCAAGGTCCGCGACCAGGTCTTCACCCTGGAGCAGATCTCGGCGGCCATCCTCAAAAAAATCCGGGACGTGGCCGAGGAGAGCCTGGGTGCAGAGGTGGATCAGGCGGTGATCACCGTGCCCGCCTACTTCAACGACCGGCAGCGTCAAGCGGTACGTACCGCTGGGAAGCTGGCCAATTTGAAGGTGCTGCGGGTGCTCAACGAGCCCACCGCCGCCGCACTGGCCTACGGAATGGGCCGGAGCCTGAACCAGCGCATCGCCGTCTACGACCTGGGCGGTGGCACCTTCGATATCTCGATTATCGACATTAAAGGTCGCATTTTTGAAGTCATCGCCACCGGCGGCGACACCTTTTTGGGCGGTGTGGACTTCGACGACCGGCTGATGCAGTGGGCGCTGGAGCAGTTTTATCACCAGAACGGCATCGACCTGTCCTACGATCGCGTCGCCGTGCAGCGTATTCGGGATGCCGCAGAAGCCTGTAAGATCGCACTTTCTTCGGTTCAGCGGTCGCAGATCCACATCCCCTACATCACCCAGTCGGAAGGTCGCCAGATCGACATGAAGATCGAGGTGACCCGGGAAAAGTTGGAGGATCTGACAAGAGATCTGGTCGAGCGTACCATCACCAACGTCGATCGGATCATGAAGGAGGCCAACAGCACTCCCGCTCAGATCGACGAGATCCTGCTGGTGGGTGGGCAGTCCCGTATGCCACTGGTGCAGCGGCGGGTATTTGAGTTCACCGGAAAGACCCCGAGCAAGGGTGTAAATGCAGACGAAGCCGTCGGCATCGGTGCGGCGATCATGTCGCACTCCCTCGCGGCGGCGCAGGCGGGCGACGACGTCACGCTGCTGGACGTGCTGCCGATGCCCATCGGCATCTCCAAGCCCGATGGGTCGATGCAGGTGCTGTTCCCGAAAAACCAGCCACTGCCCGACTATAAAAAATGTACCCTCACGACCAGTAAGGACAACCAGAAGTCCATCCTGCTGCGCCTGTATCAAGGCGACAGCAAAATGTGTAACGAAAACGAGCTACTGGGAACCTTTGTTTTTTCGGGTATTCGTCCCGAGCGAAAGGGCAAAGTCCGCATCGAAGTGACCTTGCACATCGACTCTGAAGGCATCCTGAACCTGACCGCGCGGGACAAGACCACCGGACAGACGGTAGAAGGCACCTTGAAGCTGGGCAAAGGTGGAGAGGAGCGCCCCAAGGAGCGGCAGGATCCCCCCACCCCGCCGCCGCTGCCGCTCACTATGCCCACCTCGATGCTCGCCGCGCAGTTTGGCGGGATGGAAGAGCAGGAAGAGCGCCCCACCGTCGCCGAGAACGACACGCCGCCGCCCTTCGCCCCCAGTCGCCCCAGCCAGCAGCAGCATGGACGCCAGAGCACGCAGGAGCTGCAGTCCAGCCGGACCCTGCCCGAGCCGCCCATGCCGCCCACCACGGTGGCACCGCGGGTGCAGCAGCGAACGGTGGAGCCGCTGAAGATCGAGCCGCCGCCTCCCACACCCGCGCCCGTAGCCGCCCCGGCAGAGCCTTCGTTGTGGGGCAGGGTCAGTGGCTGGTTCAAGTCCCTCTTCGGAGGCTGATTTTTGTTGGAACAGACGCAGACGGAAGCGCCCGCCAACGACAGAGAACTTGCCGAAGAGACCCTGCAAGAGAGGGTTGTAATTGTCCTGGTGCGACCCCAGCAGCCCGGCAATGTGGGAGCGGTGGGGCGGGCCATGAAGAACATGGGGCTACGGCAGCTGGTTGTTGTGGCCCCCCCTGCCTTCGACGTGGACCGGGCCCGATGGATGGCCCCCGGATCGGCGATGTTGTTGGACGAAGCCCGCTATGTGCGGAGTGTCGAGGAGGCCATCGCCGACTGCCACTTTGTAGTGGCGACTACAGCCCGTACCCGGCACTGGCGATGGCCCGCACACGAGCTGGAGGCCTTTGCACCGCTGCCCTTCGACAAGCCCGGACGCACCGCGATTCTATTTGGCCCCGAAGATTCAGGCCTGTCCAACGAAGACATCGCCTATGCACATGCGCTGCTGCACATCCCCACGGACGCCAACGCCTCCTTAAATCTCTCGCAGGCGGTGCTGCTGACCGCCGCCGCCATTTTTGGAGAAGCGCGAAAACGGGGCTACTACGCCCTGGAAGTGGAAGGCACTGGCCCGCGCGGCGGCCCCAAGAGAGGCGCCGCCCCCTCCGGAAACGGCCCCGCCGCCCCCGCACCCATGGAGCGGGTGGAGTGGGTGGCGCAGGAGTGGCTGGGCGCGCTGGAGCAGGCGGGCTACCTGATGGGCCACGAACGTGTATTGGTGAACGCGACGCTGCGACAGATTTTACAGCGGGCCACCCTGGATGAACGCGAAGTGATCGCACTAAGGGGCATGTTCAAAAAGATGCGCTACAAGATGATGCGGGGGGAGGGGAAGAAGGGGAAGGAGGAGGGGTAGAGGGGGAGGGAGGTCTGGCGTCTATGTCGCGACCGCAGGCACAACCGGTCTGGCGTCTCCCTCAAAAGCCTCTTTTGTTGACCACTATCCAAAAATGGCACCATTCTTGCATACAAACCGGGCGGAGGCGTCGATGAAGCGGTGGCTGACCCTGATGATCCTGCCCATCCTGGAGAGTGGCTGTGGCTGCGGCTATGTGCTGTACAGAATGGGCTGGAGTTCCGCTTTGAACCGCCGCTGGAAGCCGGCGCCGAGTACTGGCTGCAGGTGGACGGGAATGCCGGGGGGACCTGCATCATCCAGTACCCCGACCTGGTAGACTGCGACACCGGGCTGTCCCCACGACTCACCGAGGAGGGAGCGGTAGAGGGGCTGGAGCTGCCAGCGCAGACCCCCGAGCGGGCAGCCTGAGTATCTACCAGGATGGAAGCCTGCTCTCGACGCACAACCTGCTGCCCGACTACGAGCTGACCCAGCCCGGCGGCCCCAACTGCGGGGAGCAGACCCGCGCCGAGGTGGTGGTGGATCCCGGCGGCGGCTGAGCGCCGGCGACCCGACTATGCGGGCACCGCGTCCAGAACCTGCTGCTCGGAGGTGGCCGTCAGCGCCACGCGGAAAAGGGCGATGGCCTGGTCGGTGGACAGGCTCTCGCAGGGGATCCGCTGCTCCAAACCCGGAAAACGCATGGAGAGGGTGGTGCTGAGCTGTTCCCGCGCGAGCTGTTCGCGGCCCTGCTCACGACCCTGTTCGCGGCCCTGCTCGCGGCCCCGTTCCATCCCGCGTTCCATCCCGCGATCTTCGCCCATTTTGAGGATTTCCAGAAAAACAGGGGATTCCATGATGGCCTCCGAAAAAAGTATAGCTCTGTAGACGCCGGGTGAAAAGACCTTGGCGGTGGTCACATACAGGACCGCCAGCATATCCCTCCAATTTTCGGGCCGCTCCTGCTCTATCCGGCGACGTGCCTCCGCCAGATGTTGGACCTGCGGATGCCGGCCCAGGGCCACCAGCGGCCGAAGTGCTGGGTGCTCCAACAGCTCGGCCGCCGGGATCTCATAGAGGCGCAACAGCTTCACGGCGTGGAAACTCAGGAGGCGGTCGCCCCAGAACACCCGATGATCATCCGGTAGGCGGCTGTGTCGCTCCATCAGCAACACAAAAGTCTGCACCGGAAGGGCATAGTTCTGGTGCAGCAACGCCGCATAGGCGGCAAAACGGCGCAGATCTTCTGCCTCCATGCTGCCTTCTCCCTCCAGGTGGAAGACAAAGGGACCATGTTCGGGATCTTCGACCAGGGCCACCGTGTCCAGATCGCGGCGGAGAGAGGGCAACTGGGTTTCGCCGCGTTGTAAGAGGCGGATGTGCGGTCGGCCGGTGGCCCACTGCACGATGGACGTGGGTGCAGCCGCCCAGAGGGTACGAAGGGAGAGGTCGAGGTCCTGGCTCATGGCGCAGGGATAGACAGGTTTTTGTGATGGTCAAGCTGTTTTTTCGGGGGGGGCGGTATGCCGAGAGCGCTGGTCTGCGCGCCCGCCCCGGGGGGCAGCCGGGGCTTTTTGTTGGTGTGGGCAAAAGGTTTTATGAAGCCGAAAAGAGGAGAGCCGGTCAAGGGACGAAGGGATCAGGGGTCAAGGGCCGGACCTGCGAGGCGGAAGCCCAGGCCGCTGGTATTGTCGCCCGGCCGATTACCGACGCGAAGTGCCACCCGTATCCAAGCAGCGGAGTAGTACCAACTTCCGCCACGTACCACCCGGCTTACGCCAGACCTAGGCCCTAGCGGATCCCTCTGCGGAGCTGATATGTAATCTCCGCTCCAATCCCAGACCCACTCCCACACATTTCCACTCATATCACACAGACCATAGCCATTGACTGTTTTTCCGCAGACCGTGTGTGTGGTGTGGTCGCTATTTTGGTTGTACCAGGCCACCTCTCCCGGTTCATCCCCCCCTGCGTAGACCCCTCCGCCCCCACCGCGCGCCGCGTACTCCCACTCCGCCTCCGTCGGCAGTCGGAACCCACTTGTTCTGGGCTTCCACCCCGCGGTCCCCTTCTCTTCGCAGTCGGCGCCGACCGTATACGCAGGTTCCCTCCCTTCCAGCCGCGATAACGCATTCGTAAAACGCGCGGCCTCGCACCAATTCACCTGCTCCACCGGCAGATCATCCCCTGTGAAGTTGGAGGGGGCCTCGTTCAGATCCTTGGCGTCGTCGTCGCTGGCGGCTTTGGCGGCTTTCACCACGGTACGCCACTGCGCCTGGGTTACTTCGGTTTTTCCGATTGAAAATGCAGACAGTTCGACAGTTTGCTGGGGGTGTTCGTCGGCTTCGCCGGTACCTTCGGGACTGCCCATGGTGAAAGAACCAGCGGGGATGGGGAGGAAAGGGATGGCGGCGGTGCGGGTTTGGAAGGGAGTGGGGGCCGACGGAGAGCCTTCCGAAGAGGCTGCACCAGCGGGAGACTCCTGCATTGGCGGAGCAACCGTGGGGGTCGGTAACGAAGAACCACCCAACAGCAGCAGCGAGGGCCGAGCATTGTAGCCAACCATAGCTCCAAAAATGACCATAAAACTATACACAAACCAGCTACTTCCGCTTCCCAACGACGTGGCGACCTTGGCTGCTGCCAGCTCCTTCTGAGCCGCCGCCAGGGCCACACGCTGCTGGTCCAGCTCACGCGCCTGATCCGTGATGTGGCGGCTCAGGTGCTCCACCTGGCCGGATAGCAGCATCTGCTTCTCCGCCGCCTCCTGCCGGAGTCGCTGTTCCGCCTCCTCTGTCGCCGTTTTTTGTCCACTTAGCTGTTCAATACGCTCCAGCGCCGGGCCATTCTGGGGATCCAGCACCAACAGGCGCCCGCAGGCCCGCAGCCCCTCCTCCGCGCTGGAGGCCCGGGTCACCGCCTGCCAGGCTAGCCAGACATGCTTCCGTTGCTGAAGCTCGGCTTCGATCTCCGCGATCGGAAAACGAGCCCATCGCAGAGTGGCACCCTTCAGGCGGGCCTCCGCCGCCACCGGATCCTGCTTCGCCAACTCTCGGATCGCCGCGACCTCCGCCCGAGTCTCCGCCTCCTCTTTCTCTTTTCGCCGC
>CAITDR010000641.1 GCA_903891165.1 uncultured Pseudomonadota bacterium | reverse complement strand
GGTGACGAGGTTCCTGCCGCGCTGCTCTTGGAGCGGGTGGCCGGCAACCGCGCCGCCCTGGTACCCGCTGGCGCCCGCTCCATCGTGACGCGGGTGCTCACGAACCTGAAGCACCTGGGGATTGACAAAGAAAACTGGCAGCTTGCGCTGGACAGCGTGGACCGGATCCAGCTCATCAGCGGAGACCACCCCACCCACACCCGCGACCGGGGGCTACTGTGCCTGCGCCTGGAGAGGCGCGGCGAAGCCGCCCGAGAGCTACGACGCTACCTGCAACAGGCCCCGGAAGCCCCGGAACGGCGCGAGGTGGAGCGCCTGCTCCGCGAGCTGGAAGACAACTGATACATCCCCTGCCCCGGCCGGCTGTATCACCATAGCCGTTGTAGAATGCGGGAAATATTTCATGTATCACCATGATACATCTTGACACATCGATCCCGTAGGGTTAGCAGCGCGCAGGAGCTTTGCCATGACCATCAAAGATGTCGTCGCCGCTAAATTTGCCCAACCTGCAAGCCGGATCTTCGACTCTTCCATCCGGGACATCGTCCACGAAATCCTGAAGGAAGCGGGCTACGCCAGCCCCGCCGAGCTGCAGGGCCTGCGGGATGAGCTGCGCGACGTCCGCACCCAGGTGACCGGCAACGAAAAGCGGGCCGCGACCCTGGCGGGAGAGCTGGAAAAGGCCCGCGCCGATGCCGACCCGCGGGTGGCCGCGCTCAGCAAGAAGCTGGACGAGGTGGAGCAGCGTATCAGCGGTCGAATCGCCGCTTTGGAAGCACGAATCAGTGAGCAGGCCACCAGCACCAGCGCGGTGCGTGCCGAGCTGGCTGCCGCACGCGGTGGCAGTGGCGACGGTCGGCTGAGCACCCTGGAGGCCCAGGTCAGCCGCTTCCCCAGCATTGTGGAGGAACGGCTCTCCGCCCTGTCCGCCCAGCTCGAAGCCCGCATCACCGTCATTCCCGCCGCACTGGAAAACCGCCTGGACGACCTGGAAGCAAAGGTAAAAAGCGCCGAAGCCGCTCCCAAGCCAGAGCCCAAAGCCGAGCCGAAGGCTGAAGCCAAGCCCCGTGCCCCCAAGGCTCCCAAGCCCGCGGCGGAAAGCCCTGCTGCAACCGCCGCCGAAGCCCTGGCTGGCTCAGGCGCCGAAGAGCCGCTTACCGCGGGTGAAAAAGGCGACTGCAAGCTGGAAAGCTGTGGAAAGCCGGTGCGCGCCAAGGGCTTCTGCTCCTCGCACTACCAGCAGTGGCGTCGGGGCAGCCTGAAGGGCTACGTCGGAGTGGAGGGCGTCGTGACCGAAGGCGGAATGATCGTCGATCTCGGCGTCGAAAATGCCGGCGAGGCCTACGAGATCCGCGACGGTAGCGTGGTGCTGGCCAACCAGGGCGCGATCTGATCCGCTGGCCTGGGAAAGCAGATCAGGGAAGCGACTTCCAGCCGCCGCCCGGCGGCTGGGAGGCGACCACATAGTCCACCCGGCGGTTCCGGGGCTCGTCCACCGAGTCCCCCGTAGAAACGAGGGGTTGGGACTCCCCAAAGCCCTGATAAAAGACCTCGCCCGGAAAACCATGTGCCTTGAACCAACGCGCGATGGACAGGGCACGATCCAGGGATAGTTTCTGGTTGTAGGCAGAATCTCCCATCGTGTCCGTATGTCCAGCCACGTAGAGGCGAATGGTGAGCAGATCCTGGCCATATTTGCGAAGGGTCTCCTGCACCCGCGCCAGGGCCTCCTCCAGCTTGGGCTCCTCTGCCGGGAGAATCTCGGCGGAAGCCGTGGGGAAATTCACATCTTCGTGCGGGATCCGGTAGGACCAGGGCAGTAGCTCCAGCTCGGACCAGAAGCCATCGGCGTCATAGGCGCGGATGCGCACCTTGATAACCTCCCCCTCGCGCATTTTCTCCCAGCTTACAGAAATCGGCATCCCTGGACCCGCGGTGCTCAGCACCTCGCCCATCCCCACCACGTCGCCGCCCAGGGTCGTGGCATTCACCTCCACCTTGCTGGCCTTCCGATCCAGAACTACCCGCAGATTACGACGCTCCAAATCCAAAGAGCCGCCATCCAGGTTCACCTTCATCGGGTTCAGCATCTGTACGGTGAAGGAAAGGGGCATCTCCCCCTCGCTGCCATCGGCAAAACTGCCCAGCAGACTGCCCTTACAACTCCAGGTTCCTGCCGGAACATCCAAAGGGATTTCTATCACCGCACCCAGGGCCGCCGTCCCCGAGCGGCTGAATTTTTTGCTCCCACAGGTCAAGTCTACGACCAGACTTGACGCCTCCTGATGGAGAGAAATCTTCAGAGAAGGAATAGAAGTGCCCACCTGGCCGGTCTTCACCACCGAGAGGGTCACCACATCCTGAGCCAGAGCGAGCGGAAGGATCCAGAACATGCACAAGGGCATAACCCGGCCGGGCTGGACCGGTTAATAGGCGCGCCCTGTGGAGCTTCCATGATCGACATCCTCGACCGTCTCGGCCTGTCCCCTATCAGCTCGGGTGCCTGGGCCGGTTCCGAATTGCCCGCTACTGACGACCTGATTTCCAGCATCAACCCCAGCAATGGGCAGGTCCTCGGACAGGTAAGCATGGCGACGGAGGAGCAGTACGAGCAGGTGGTACGGAAGGCCGAAGAAGTGCAGCGGGAGTGGCGGATGTTGCCCGCGCCCAAAAGAGGCGAGATCATCCGGGAAATCGCCGACGCCTTCCGCGCCAAAAAAGAAGAGCTGGGCATGCTGGTCAGCCTCGAAGCCGGAAAGATCCGCGCCGAAGGCCAGGGAGAAGTACAGGAAACCATCGACATCGCCGACTTTTCCGTCGGCCTGTCGCGGCAGCTCTACGGGCTGACCATGCACAGCGAGCGGCCGTCGCACCGGATGTACGAACAGTGGCATCCCCTCGGCACCATCGGCGTGATCACCGCCTTCAACTTCCCCAATGCCGTATGGGCATGGAACGCGATCATCGCGGCCATCTGCGGGGACGCCGTGGTGTGGAAGCCCTCGCTGAAGGCGATGCTGGTGGCGGTTGCCACCCACAAAATCGCCGATGATGTGCTCAAAAAGCATGGATGGAGCGGACTCTTCGGGCTGGTGATCGGACGGGACAACACGGTGGGAGACCGGATGATCCGCGACCCACGACTGCCGCTGATCTCCGCCACCGGGTCCACGCGGATGGGGCGGCATGTCGGGGCAGTGGTGGCGCAGCGACTGGGCCGGAGCCTGTTGGAGCTGGGCGGAAACAATGCGATGATCGTGGAGAAAGACGCAAACCTGGACCTCGCGGTGCGGGCGATCCTCTTTGCCGCCGTCGGGACTGCCGGGCAACGCTGTACCAGCTTGCGCCGGTTGATCGTCCACAAAGACATCGTTCCCCAGCTACTACCCCGGCTGCAGAAGGCCTATGCCCAGGTGCGGGTGGGCGATCCCCTTGCGGCCGGAACCCTGATGGGTCCGCTGATCGACGCTGGCGCAGTCGCTTCTTTTGAACAGGCCATCGCAACTGCGGTGGCGGACGGCGGGACCATACTGGCCGGTGGCCATCGTAAGGAGGGCAACTTCGTCGAGCCCACCCTGATCCTGGCGCGTCCCGACATGCACATCGTGAAAGAGGAGACCTTTGCTCCCATCCTCTATGTGCTTCCCTACGGCACCTTGGACGAAGCCATCGCCATCCAGAACGGCGTGCCCCAGGGCCTTTCTTCGGCGATCTTCACCGATTCTTTCCGGGCGGCCGAGACCTTTTTGTCCCACAACGGCTCCGATTGTGGCATCGCCAACGTGAACATCGGCACGTCGGGGGCCGAGATCGGCGGCGCCTTCGGTGGCGAAAAAGAGACCGGTGGTGGCCGCGAATCCGGGTCAGACTCCTGGAAAGCCTACATGCGGCGGCAGACCTGCACGCTGAATTGGGGCAGCAGCCTGCCGCTGGCCCAGGGGATTACCTTCGACATTTAGGCTTCCTACCGTCTTTTTTCGGAGGGGCATGGAGATAAGCCTGCCCTGTCCAAACCAGGCAAGCCGCGCGGGCCAAAGGCCCGAGCGGCTTTTTCGCGACATTTCCGTCGGGCGAACATAGATTGAACCGATGTGGCCCCACCTGAAAATCTACGGTCTGCTCAGTCTACTTACCTGCGCTGTTGTCGTAGGTGTTGGCGCCTGGAAATTCCCCCAGGTACAGCAAGGCTTTGGGCTCCTCTGGCACGACCTTATCGCCCGCCTCGCCTGAGGCTCACAGCTCCAGGAGCTTCATCGAACGATGCACCGCCTCGCGCGGGGTGGCGCCCAGCCACTCGCGCTTGTAGCCGAGCGGTGTCACCAGTGCGCGGAGTTTCCCCAGCTTCAAATCCGAGTGCAGGTGGGTATGCCCGGCAAGGTGCAGCACCACCCGCGGATCGGAGCGGATCAGCTCGCCCAGGCCCAGGCTGCCCATATAGGCATTTACAAAGCGCCACTCTGGAAAATCGCGCCGGTGGATCTGCCCGGCAAAAGCCAGCATATGGGTGGCCACCACCAGCTTCTTGGCGGTGCATGCCCGCATCTGTGCGGCCAGTCGCTCGCGCAGACGTAGCGCCACCTCTTCCGCCTCCATCCGCCGGTCCCCCTCCATCCAGATGGCGCGGACCTGATCCATCCAGCGCAAACCTCCCCAGTTGCCCTTTTGGTATACCTCCATCGGCAATTCCAGCAGGTGCTCGCGGGTGCTGAAGTCAAACCAGCCCAGGCTCCCCAGGATAGCGACCCCGTCGATCTCCACCGGCGCGCGGTCCAGCAGCTCGGCTCCCGCCTCAGCCGCCAAGGCGGGCAACAGATGATCCAGGCGCGCCCAGGAGTCCAGCCCCTTGGCCACCGCCTCCGGGGTGGTCCACACGTCATGGTTCCCTGCAACAACCAGAAGACGAGGGACAACGGCGCGAAGTGCCAGCAGTGTCTGCAGATAGTGTGCAGGGGCCGTTGCGATGTCCCCGATGATCAGGAGTACATCCGGGGCCAGCTCCCGCGCCCGATCCACCAGGGCGGCCAGCAGCTCAGGACCGTTGACGTCGGTATGGATGTCGCTGGTAACGGCAAGGCGCATCCCTGCCCTTAACCTGTGCCCTCCCCGCTTCACCTGGGTAGTATGCAATGCACCCCCTCCCAGACAAAGAGCTCAGATCCCGCGACGGATCGTTGCAGGTCCAGGCGATTTCTGGTAAGGTGCGAGGCGTTCGACCCCACAGCCCCCACAGGCAGGAGATGATGATGGAGACGCTCAAACTCACCCTTACTCTCGGAGCGCTCGCGCTCCTTACCGGTTGCCCCGGCGGCACTGGCAGTGACACCGGTGCGAAGGATTCCAGCGGCGAGACCGACACCGACACCGATACCGATACCGATACCGACACCGATACCGACGCGGATGCCGACCTGACCTACGGCGTCATCGCTTGGCGCGGTTCCTTCGAAGGGAACGGAGAAGTCCTGGCCGCTGGCGAGTTCGGCTACGATATCCTCCCCTACGACTACGACGCCAACCTCTTTGATCTGGCCGACACCGCGCTCTGCGCCGGTCGCACCACCATGGAGCAGTCGGACAGCACTCCCCAGGCGGACTGCCCCACCTGTGCCTTCACCTACTCCACCGTCGGCGTGGAAGGCTACACCAGCCAGGGCGCTGACTGTGCGACGATCGAAGCGGTCACCGGGAGTCTCTCCGGCGCGGACATCGGTGCGGAGATCGGCTTCGGCTGGTCCCCCTACTACTACTCCTCCGCGGGCGACCAGTACCCCATCAACACCGCGTTTATGTACCTGGCCGAGTACGCCAGCTACGGCTTCTTCACCTTCTCCTTTGAGTACGCCCCCTACTACAGCGTGACCGGCTCCGCTGCGGGTGACTTCCAGATCGGCCGCGTGCAGCGCGATCAGGAGACCGGCTACCCCAACTACGCGTACTGGGAATAGCTGGAAGAAGCCCGCCTTTTCGGCGGGCAACCGGCTCCCGGGCGCTGCCTGGGAGTCCAAACCAAAACCACCGCCTCTCGGGGCGGTGGTTCTGTTTTTGGCACAAGAACGCGACTTCCCCCCCCGTACGGGGAGAACAGCCTCCCCGGACTATTGGCGTTGGCTCAAGGGAAGCAGCATCTCCAAGCGCCGAAGGCGGTTTACGTTCAGGCGGGACCAGAGCTTGGCATAGGCAGCCACATGCTCCGTCTCGCCCCGCTTCAGCGCCAGATACCATCGGGAGGCAACAATGTCAGCATCTGAGTCTTCCGGATAATTATCCAGCAGTCCCAGTGCTTTGTCCTCCTCGCCCATGTCCACATAGATCCGGGCCAGGATCGCATCCACCGCGGCCCCCTCGGACACCCGGAGGCTGTTGTTCTCCAAGAGCCCCAGGGCCGCCGAAGTCTCGCCAAGGCGACGCTGTGCCTCGGCGATATAGTGACGCCCCCCACCCCGGCGGCGCTGCATCGGCCCGATCCCTTCTATCGCACGCTGCGGATCATCCAGGTCCAACCAAAGCTGCATGTCCAGGCGCCAGAGCTGCTTGTTCTCCCAGCCCGCCCGCTCCCACATGGCCACACAGACATCAAACTCGTCCACGTCCCCATGCCGAAGCGCCAGCAGAGCCCGCGCATAGATCGAAGGATCTCCCCCTTTGGACCCGGAGGTTTCCAGATCGAAGAGTACATCCTCTACCCCGACCGTATCACCCTTCATGTCCAGGTGCATCACCAGCATCGTCTGCGCGCGGATGTCATCTGGAGCAAGATCAAGGGCAAAGCGGTCAAAAAGGATGGCATCCTCCAGAAGACCCAAGCGGGCCGAACAGGAGGAGGCGCTCAACGCGGCCTCCCGGCCAAAGGGAGCGGTGCCCAGATAGGGCCAGAGCTGATCCAGGGCCTCCTCGCACTCTCCCAGCTCGGCGAGGGCTTTTCCCAGGCCCACATGGGCGTCGGCGGAGTCCGGCTTCTCCTTCACTTCCATCCGCCAGGAGATCACCTGGGCGCGGGCCGATCCACCGCGAAGCAGCTCCCGAAATCGTCCCTTGCCCCCTGCCGGGCTCACGCCCTTGATAGTCGGGCCGGCCTTGGCCCCCGGCCCCCGTCGCTGCCCTCCCCCCGGCCCCTGGCCGCGTGGACCCTGAACCTGCCCCTTGGGTGCCCCGGACCCCGGCTCTCCCGGACCCGACCAGGCCAGTCCGATCAACACCAATGCCAGGATAGAACGGATCATTTCGCCCCCTTCTCGGCTTCCTGGCGACGCACCCGCTCTGTGTTGAGCGCGTCCGCCCGTTGGAATACTGCGCGGCCCTCCTCCATCTTTCCTTCCTTGGCCAGCAGGTTGGCGTGCAGGAACAGCACGTCCGCCTCATCGGGCGCCTGGAGGAGCAGCTTGTCGATGACCTTACGCGCACCTCGGAAATCCTGCGCATTGAACATAGATTGTGCCCAGGAAACCTGGAGTGGCACGTTGTCCGGGTCCTGCCCAGCCAGATACTCCAACTGCACTTCCTGCTCCAGGAAACGTTGGTCTTCTCCCAGCATCGACGCCAGAATCCGCCGCGCCATCCGGTTGGCAGGATACTCCTTGACTTCATCCTGCAAAAGTGTGTACGCATCCTGACGCACGTTGGCCAGCCGCGCCAGGACGGCCAGCTGCACCCGCGCCCCCCGGCGGGGGTTGGTGGCTGAGACCGCCACCCGCAGGAAGCGCTCGGCCTCCTTCAGCTTGCGCTGGTTCATGTACTGGCGCCCCAGCAGGGCCGCAACCCCGTAGTTGCGAGGATTGGCCTCCATATAGCGCAGACCCAACATCTCGGCCTCTTCCGACCTGCCCAACTGGAACAGCACCTGGACTTCCGTCTCCTGGGCGCTCAGGTTGGCTCCGTCGGCCGCCAGAGCTTTGCGAGCAAAATCAAGGGCTTGCTCAGGTTCGCGGTCCTCCAGCGACCGACCGGCCAGCGACACCCACACCCGCGGCTGGCTGGGGAAGGCCGCGGCCATCTGCTCCAACATGCCCCGGGCCTCCTCCCGGCGTCCCAACCCGCCGAGGATGGCAACCTGCCGCTGACGCAGCTCAAAGGAGCCGGGCAGCCGCGCCGACCAGGCCTGGAGCTGCTGAAGGGCCGCCTCGGGGCCGCCGGTGGGCGGGGCGGTCTCTGTGGCCGCGAGACCAGCAAAAATATCCAGGTAGTCCTTGGGATCCGGGAAACTCAGCGGATCCTCTTCACTGCCGCCGCCCTCGGCCACGTAGCCCAGGGCTGCAAGCCGGGCCAGCGTCTCCGGGTCCAGCGACTGGTTCGATTTTCCAGGGGGTTCGGCCCCTTTTTCGACCAGAAGCTGAGTGAGGCGGGCCACATCATCGGGCCGCTGCTCGGCGAGGTTGGTCAGCTCGTTGGGGTCGGCGATCACGTCGTAGAGCTCGGGCCGGGGGTTGGCCACGAGCTTGAGGTTGCCGGAGACCACCGCACGCTGCGGCGCCAGCTTAAAGCGCTCCGAAAGCTGATAGCTCTCCGAATAGGGCACGGTGACCGAGCCCGGCTGTGGCTTGCCGTCCAGATCGGGGGGAATGGGCTGGCCCACGATGCGCAGGATCGAGGGGCTCAGGTCGGCGGTGCTCACCGGCTCCTTCACCACACCCGGAATTACCCCCGCTCCCGACAGGATAAAAGGTACGTGCTGCGTCGCGTTGTAGACCCACATGCCGTGGGTGGCCTCCGCATGCTCCCCAAAGGCTTCGCCGTGGTCGCCAATCAGTGCCCAGACCACCTTTCTTCCCGCAAAGGCCTCCACCAACCGCTGGATTTGATCGTCCACAAAGGCCAGCTCGGCGTCGTAAGGCTTCGCAAAACCGGAGTAGCCGGCTTCGGCCTTGTAGGGGAAGTGGGCGTCGTAGAGATGTACCCAAAGAAAGCGGGGTTTTTCGGGCGGAACCGTCTTGACCCAGGACAGGGCATCGTCCACCACAAGGTTTCCCGGGCGCTCGGCGTGCCAGAAATTGCGCTCGCCGTCTTCAGGGAGGCTGTCAAAGTATGCCTGAAAGCCCTGGTTTAAGCCCCACTCACGACTGGTGACAAAGGCGGCCACGCTGCCGGCGGTGGCCCAGCCCCCCTTCCGCATCCGCTCGGCAAGGGTGACAAATTCCGGAGCCAACAGGTTGTCGCCGTTGGAGCGGATGTGGTGATGGTAGGGAAACAGGCCCGTAAACATAGTGGCATGGGCGGGAATCGTCAGGGGCAGGGGCGAATAGGCCTGGTCGAAGCGGATACCTTCCTTCGCCAGCTTGTCGATGGTCTCGGTCTTTGCCGCTGCATAGCCGTAGGCACCCAGATGATCGGCACGGGTGGTATCCAGGGTTACCACCACCACATCCGGAGCCTGCCCGGCGCCGGTGTAGGGCTCGATCGCCGGACCCTGGACTTGGTTGTTCCAACAGGCAAGCAGCAGCAGCACCACACCCTCTTTGCGCGGGCGGACGTAGCCTGAAAAGGGCACCGGCGCACCTGTGTGGCCGTCACCGATAGTAGCGAAGCGCGGCAACCGGGGATAGAAGCCGCCGATGTTCCTGCTCACCTCCCTTGCCCTGGCCGCGCCCCTTGCCCCGGTTGTGGACAGCCAGCCCGCAGGCAGTTTTTCCCTTTCGATGGCAGGAAGTACCCGTACCGACCACAGTCGCCAGAAGGACTGCGACACCGGGCAGTGCCTGGCCCTGGTGGTGGACAACGGTGGCCGCGGTATCGTAGAATATCGGCCGCTCTCCTTTCTTTCTGTCTGGGGAGAGCTGGGCTGGAGCATCGAAACGGTGCGTTCGGCCTCCTACCGCGGCAACGGCCTGCTGTACGGCGCGGGCCTGAAGGTGGGGGTCCCCATCCGGCCGATGATCGGGGTGGATGCCTGGCTGGGCTACACCGCCTGGACCACCGCCGAGCCTAATAAAATGGAGGATCACCGGCGTTCCGAGCTGGATGCGGGCGCCGCTCTGCGACTGGGTTCGTCCGACGACGGGCTGGTGGCCTGGGTGGGGCCGGTGGTCAACCCGTGGAGCAGCAGCGAGCTGTCTGCCCTGAACGGAGCGGTACCTCTGAGTCTGGCCCCACGCTTGCCGATCTCAGCCATGGCCGGGCTGGCGATCTACTCCAACCCGCTGGGTCCGGCCTGGACCGAGAAGGGTCGGATCAGCTTTGGTGCAGGTTTTACGCTGGGAAATCGTATCGGCGGCGACTGCTGGCTGGGCTTTGTCTGGTAGCTAGGGCAGGGGCAGGACCACCTCGCCCAGCCAGTCCCCTCCCTCCGCAGTGCCCGTCCACCCCTCGGAATCCAGACCTACCGAAGCATCGGCGAGCTTCACGCTGCTGTCGGCGTTGCTCCACTGGAAAAGACCGCTGGTGGGCTCACCGGCCGTCAGCAACAGCGGGGTGTCGGCAGGAATGTCCACGTGGTCCGACTTTTCGCCGTCCAGGCCGATGCTGCCCCCTCCCCCCAGCTTCACCCCGGTCTCTACTTCGCAGCGACCCACCGCATAAGAACCCTCCGCCACATGGGCACCGGACCACGAAAAAGGGAGGTTTCCCGAAGTATCCAGGGTCATAACCAACTGGCCCGGTTCTCCCTCCAAAAGCCCTCCATAAGAGACCTGCAGGCTGCCCTCCCCCGACGCGGTGATGTCCACCTGCATATCCTCCAAAAGCCGGCTTCCCAGGCCCACATAGCTGTGGCTTTCCAGTGCCTCGTCCCCGGCCTTGCGGGCCGCACAGGCCTCGGCCCCCAAAGAGGCTGCCGAGATATAGACGTAGAGACCAAAAGAAGCGTCTTCCAAGGCCAGCTCGGCGTAGCCCGATCCCAGGGCAGACAGAGGTCCAGGCTCCACACAGGCCAGCAGGAGAAAAATCATGCCTCTCCCAATAGCGCAAGAAGCCCGCCTTCGTCCACAATGGCAACGCCCAGCTCCTGCGCCTTGTCCAGCTTGCTGCCCGCCTCCGCCCCAGCCACCACAAAGTCCGTCTTTTTCGAGACACTGCCCGAGACTTTTCCGCCGGCTGCCTCGATCTTCGCCTTGGCTGCCTCGCGGGAGAGCGTCGGCAGGGTGCCGGTGAGCACCAGCGTCTTCCCGGTCAGGGCGCCGCCCGTCGCCTTCTGCGGAAGCGGCACAAAGCCCACCCCCACTTCCCGAAGGTGGGCAATCTCCGCCAGGTTTTCGGGGTGTGCAAAAAACTCTGCCACCGAGGCCGACACCGCCGGCCCGATGCCACTCACCGCCGAAAGTGCAACGACGTCCGCCGTCATCAGCACATCCATGGTGCCGAAATGACGCGCCAGATCCCGCGCCGTACTCTCCCCCACATGCCGCACCCCCAGTGCCATCAACACCCGATCCAGCGTCCTCCCTCTTGACGTGTCAATGGCCTTCAACAGATTGACCGCCGACTGCTTGCCCATCCGCTCCAGGTTGGCAAGTTGTTCCTGCGTCAACCGGTAGAGGTCAGAGGGGCGTCGCACCAGCCCCTGGCTCACCAGCTGATCCACCAGCTTGTCGCCCAGGCCGTCGATTTCCATACAAAGTCTGCTTCCAAAATGAAGAATCGCGCCCGAAAGCTGCGCGGGGCAGCCCAGGCGGTTGGAGCAGAAGTAGAAGTAGAGCTCGCTGCGCTTTTTGTCGTCGCTCTGCTCCCGATCCAGGGCCGCCCCGCAGACCGGACAGGTCGCCGGAAAGGTGATGTACGGCCGCTCTTCTCGGCCGGGCTGCTCCACCACCCCCGCCACCTCGGGGATCACATCCCCAGCGCGTTGCACGATTACACGGTCCCCCTCGCGGAGCCCATGGACATGCCGCATCTGGTACTCGTTGTGCAGGGTGGCATTGGAGACGGTCACACCGCCCACCCGCACCGGCTCCAGCTGCGCTACTGGGGTCACAATGCCGGTACGACCGACCGAAAAGAGCACCGAGCGCAGGGCGGTCTGCACCTGCGGGGGCGGATACTTGAAGGCCACCGCCCAACGCGGCGAGCGGGTCACAAAACCGAGGATCTCCTGCTCCTCCAGGCTGTCCACCTTCACCACGGCCCCGTCGATCTCGTAGTCCAGACTACTGCGGCGCTGCTCCAGCTCGGAGATGGCGGCAATCACCTCCTGGATCCCGTCGCAACGCCGGTTCAGGGGGTTCACCGAAAAACCCCAGGCAGCAAAGTGCTCCAGCAGCTCCCAGTGCGACTTCACACCGGGGGGGACCACACCGGCGGAGTGGGCAAAGAACATCAGCGGCCGACCCCCGGCGATCTTCGGGTCCAGCTGGCGCATGGTGCCCGCTGCCGCATTCCGGGGATTCTCGAAGCGCTTTTCGCCTGCGGCCTCCCGCGCGGTATTCATCTTCTCAAAACCAGGCAGATCGTAGAGCACCTCGCCACGTACACTCATGCGCCCCGGGGGGGCATTTTCCAGCTTCAACGGTAGGTTCCGAATGGTGCGCAGGTTGTGGGATACCTCCTCGCCGGTGACCCCATCCCCACGGGTTCCGCCGCGTACAAAGAGCCCATCTTCGTAGATCAGCTCCATGGCCAGACCATCCAGCTTGGGCTCCACCACATAGCGGATCACCGGCGGTGCGTCGTCGCCCAACAGCTTGCGCAGGCCGCCCGGACGTGCCGGTTTCCCAGCTTCCCACTCCAGAAGCTCCTCCCACACCCCTCCCCACTCCGGCGCTTCCTTGCGGAAGGCATTGGAAAGCGAGAGCATCGGCACTTCATGAACAAAGGGAGGAAGTTCCGCTACAACATCCCCTCCCACGCGCTGGGTGGGGCTCTCAGGACGACGCAGGTCCGGGCGGCGCGCCTCCAGATCTTCCAGCTCGCGGTAGAGCTTGTCGTAGGCATAGTCGGTGATTTCCGGCGCATTTTTCTGGTGGTAGAGGGTGGAGTGACGGTTCAATTCCACCACCAACCAGTCCATCCGCTGCCGATCCGCATCAAAAAGGGACATTCGGGCTCCTGACGCGCGCGTTTAACCGGTGGGCGCATCGGGGGCGCGGAGCAGAGAACGGGCGGGCCTCGGAAAATATTTTCTGCGCTTCAACCTGTACTACACATCCATTCTCTTGACGTGTCGATGGCAAACTCAGAGGAACGTAGATACAATGACGCTCCCTCCCGTAGCCCGCTCTGGGCCGCACCTCCAGCCTCTGGGTTCCCATGCCCCACGATCCATCCGCCCTCCGCCGCCTCCCCCTCTCTGAGCTGGTGGCCATCGCCCGAAGCCTCTCCGTCGAAAATCCTGCCACACTGAAGAAGCAGGATCTGGTTGCCGCCATTCTCCGCGAAGAATGCGGAACTGGCTCGGCTCCGGGTGAGGGAATTCTGGAAGTGCTTCCCGACGGTTTTGGCTTCCTCCGCGCCGCGGAGTGGAGTTTTGCGCCGGGCTCGGATGACGTTTACGTCTCCCCCTCCCAAATTCGGAGGTTCAACCTTCGGAATGGTGACCGTGTGCGCGGCCAGGTGCGCGCCCCCAAGGAGAACGAGCGCTACTTTGCGTTGATCAAGCTGGAGAAGATCAACGACCTGGACCCGGAACAGGCGCGGGAAAAGCCTCTTTTCGACAACCTCACCCCCATCTGGCCCCGGCAGAGGCTGCGCCTGGAGCACCGCCCGGACGAGGCCGGGACCCGGATGATCGACCTGTTCTGCCCGCTGGGCAAGGGCAGTCGCTCGGTCCTGGTCACGCCCCCGCGAGCGGGTGCCACCACCCTTCTCATCCAGATCGCCAAGGGAATTGCCAAAAATCACCCCGAAGTGGTCGTGGTGCCGATCCTGTTGGGCGAGCGGCCCGAGGATGTGCAGGAGACCTGGCACGAGGTGGCCCCCATCGTACTGGCCACCTCGGCGGAGGAGTCCGATAGCCGCCATGTCCAGGTGGCCGAGCTGGGGATTGAACGGGCTCGGCGGATGGTGGAGGCCGGCCAGGACGTGGTGGTGCTGGTGGACTCGCTGACCCGTCTGGGGCGCGCCGCGCAGGGCAGCCAGCCCGGCTCAGGACGCACCACCACCGGGGGCTGGGACCCGCTTGCGGTGCAGAAGGTGCGCTCCGTGCTGGGGGCGGCACGGGCACTGAAAGAGGGTGGCTCGCTCACGGTGATCGGGACGGTGCTTGTAGGCACGGGCTCGCGGGTGGACGAGGCGCTCTTGGAAGAGCTCCAGGGTATGGAAAATCACACCATCACCCTCGATCGTGCCCTTGCAGATCGTCGTATCTTCCCTGCGTTGGACATTCCAAAATGCAGCACTCAGCACGAAGAACACCTCTGGAGTGGCACTCAGCTTTCCAAGGTCCGGGCGCTGCGCACCACCTTCCCCAACGCCATGGGGGTGCTCGGACGGGTCTCTCGCACCAGGACCAACGCTGAGTTGCTTGACGAAGGGGCAAAAACGGGTGAAAAGGCGGGCTGATTGCGTCTCTCCGGGCGCTATTCTCCTCTCTTTCTGGAAAAAATACCGATGAAAGCCGATATCCACCCCGTTCTCAACAACGTCATCTTCACCGATGGCTCCACCGGCGCCGAGTACCGCAGCCGCTCCACCATGAAGTCCCGGAACACCCGGGTGGTGGATGGCGTAGAGTACTACCTGATCCCGCTGGACGTTTCCTCTTCTTCGCACCCCTTCTACACCGGCAAGCAGCGCACCAACCAGCTCGCAGGCCGCGTGGACAAGTTCAACAAGAAGTACGGTCTGGCCCAGAGCTGAGCCCGGGCGGGTCGCCAACCGGCCTACCCGTTCCCCCTTCCCCTTCATGCAGCCGCCCCGTTGGCGGCTTCTGGCCGTTCTATGTTTGTCCGTCTGGAAGAGCTGCAGCGTCGGCTGGAGGAGCTGGACCGCCTGCTGATGGACCCCTCCATCAGCAGCAACCTGGGACGTATGCGCGACGTGTCGCGTGAGCACTCGGATCTCACCAAGATGGTGGATCTGGCGCACCGTATCCAGCAGGCAGAAAAGGAGCTGGTGCAGCTCTCGGAGATGGCCGCCGATCCCGACATGCGGGAGATGGTGGAGGATGAACGGGCGGAATTGCAAGCCCGGATCCCTGAGCTGGAAAAACAGCTCACCCTCTTAATGCTGCCCAAAGATCCCTACGAAGGCCGCAACCTGATGTTGGAGATCCGGGCCGGCACCGGGGGCGACGAGGCAGCGATTTTTGCGGCCGACCTGTTTCGTATGTACAGCCGCTATGCCTTACAAAAAGGCTGGAGGATCGAGCTGCTGAACACCTCCGAGTCGGGCACCGGGGGCGATGCCGCCGGGATGAAAGAAATCACCGCCCTGGTGACCGGGGCTGATGTCTACGCCCACCTGAAGTTTGAAGGCGGGGTTCATCGTGTCCAGCGGGTGCCGGTCACCGAGTCCCAAGGACGTATCCACACCTCCGCCGCCACCGTGGCCGTACTGCCCGAGGCCGACGAGGTGGAGGTGAAGATCCACGAAAAAGACCTTCGTATTGACGTGTTTCGCGCCGGGGGTCCGGGTGGCCAGAGCGTGAATACCACCGACTCAGCGGTGCGCATCACCCATCTGCCTACCAACCTTGTGGTGATCTGCCAGGATGAAAAGTCCCAGATCAAGAACAAGGCCAAGGCGATGAAGGTGCTGTCAGCGCGGCTTCTGGAAAAGCAGCGCTCCGAGCAACATGCCACCGAAGCCGCCGACCGCCGCTCCCAGGTGGGCACAGGCGACCGCTCTGAGCGGATTCGTACCTACAATTTTCCGCAAAACCGGCTCACCGATCACCGCATCGGCCTGACCCTGTACAAGCTGGACCAGATCATGGACGGCTACCTGGACGAGGTGGTGTTGCCGCTGATCGCCTACAACCAAGCGGAATTGCTGAAGGCCCAGGATCCCACGGGATGAAAGCCCTGGTTGAGGTACTGACCTCTACCACACGGTACCTGAAGGAGCGCGGGGTGGCCTCGCCCCGGCTGGATACCGAGCTATTGTTGGGCCATGTACTGGGCCTGGATCGTGTCCAGGTCTATATGCAGTTTGATCGCCCCCTTACCGAGCTGGAGCTGGAGAGCCTGCGGGGTCTGGTTCGGCGCCGGGGCAACCGGGAACCACTGGCGTGGATCCTCGGAAAACGGGACTTTTTCGAGCATTCTTTTCGGGTGGGCCCCGGCGTACTGGTGCCCAGACCCGACACTGAGACCCTGGTCGAGGCGGCGCTGGTTTGGATTGACGAAAGTCCCAGCTTTGTGGCCGATGTCTGCACCGGGACCGGCTGCATCGGCCTGTCCATCGCGCTCGCACGCCCTGAGGTGAAACTCTTCCTGACCGACCTTTCTCCGGAAGCCTTGGCCTGTGCAAAAGCTAACGTAGAACTTCATGAACTTGCCAGTCGGGTGGCGGTCCTTCGCGGGGATCTGCTCCAGCCCATTCCGGCGGGTCGGCCCATCGACTGGGTGCTTGCCAACCCGCCCTACATTCCCACTGCCGAGCTGGCGACCCTGGAGCCCGAAGTCCGCGATCAGGAGCCCCGCCTCGCCCTGGATGGTGGCGGAGATGGGCTGGAGATCTACCGCCGCCTGATTCCCGAGGCGGCACGCCGGGCGCGGCGCGGGCTGTTGCTGGAGGTGGGCGCCGGGCAGGCGCCGATGGTAGGGGAACTGATGCGAATGGCAGGTTTTTTGGAGGTAGAAGCCCTCAAAGATCTGGGGGGCGTCGAGCGGGTTGTGCGCGGGCGCCGTAGCGCCTGATCATCGCTTGTTGTACACAAAAACAAACCGAAGGTCCATTCCATTTTTGTATGATGGCTCGTTCGGCAGGGGATCCACCTTCTCTGGAATGGCATCCCGTGCGCTGTCCACCAGCTGGGGGTAGGTGGCCTCCCGCACCTGGATCAGCCCCAAGCGCCCCTGCCGATCATAGTGCACAAGCAGCTCCACCCGCCCGTAAATGTCCAAGGCACGTAGCTCTATTGGGTACTTCCAACGTCGAGCAATCTGGTCATAGAGTGGGACAAACCAGATTCCGAGTGGATCCTTGCGCGTGCTCAGGCGTGTACGTTCGTCCGGGTTGCCGTCGAACTCCACCATCTCCTCCTCGCCCCAGGCAGCCGTGGCCTCCGGGGCCTGCGCCTCGGGGTTGGGGTCGGCGAGTACGTCGGGGACCGCCTCCCCCCAGGGAGTCAGCCGTTCGGTGGGGAAATAGTCCAGGGTGATCGGCAGCTCTGGGTCCGGTGGAGGAAGGTCCTCGACCACCGTCGGCGCCTCGACCACCGGCTCCGGACTTGGAGAGGGGACGACGGAGGGGGGAAGACGCTTTTTCGGCCGTGGACGAGGCTTTATCGGAGGGACCTCTTCCCGGATCAGCGTGACCCGCTGCTCCGTGGAGCTCAGGCTCCCCTCCCCGCCACTGGTGGGCAGCTCGATCACCGCCGGACTGCCTGTGGCCTGCTCTTGCACCTGTGGACGCGTCAAGGGTGCCCCCGGAACCACCTTCTCGCCACCTTTTCGTATTCCAGGTGCTTCCTCCGTATTTTTAGAAAAGAAGTCGGTCCGGGTCAGGATCTTGTCGCTGTCGCCATCCCCGAGTCCCAGGGCACGGCGGATGCTGGCCTGCGCAATGGAGGACAGCGGCTCAAAAACCGAGCGGTCGGAGAGCCGGTCGGTATCTACCGGCAGGGTGGTCTCCTCCTGATCGGTGCGGAGGATGTCCAGGATCCTGGCCTTCTCCGCATCCAACTTGTCACCGCGCCTTCCTCCCTCCTCCTTCAGCTCCTCCGCCTTCTCCTCCTCCGCCTTTTTCTCCTCCGGCCGTACCTCGGGCCGCGCCGGTTTTGCCTGCTCCGCGACCACCGCGTCCTTTTTGGGGGGCTCCTCCGGCGGTACATCTACCGGCAGCGGAGGCTCGGGGGTGGCTTTCCGAAGAGCGTCGGGATCTCCCAAGGTGACCGGCAGGGGGCGTGCCGGCTCCACCGGATTGTCCGAAGGCGGGAGGCGCTCCTCCACCAAAGCAGCAGCGTCCGGCGCGGTTTCCCGTTGGGGAATCCAGCCGATGTACCAACCCGCCAGGCTATGCACCACCACCGAGAGCAGCAATGCACCGGCGCGCGCGAAGACTTCGGGCTCCTGCATTTTCGAAAGCTAACCACCGTCACCCCACTCTGGATCCAACTTTTGTGAACACGGCAGGGGCCTTGCTGTGCCTTGGCTCACCGGCCGCGCAGAGGCCCCTTGGCAATCTTGCGGGAACGGAGGACATTGAAGCATGTCCGTTCGCCCTGCCCTGCCCTTCCGCCTCCTCCAGCGTAGCCTGAAGGCCGCCAGCCGCGCCGGCTCCGCCGTTGTGGAGCGAGTGCTGCGCTCAGAGGTGGAGGCCGGCCCACTTCGGGCCCCCACAAAGGAGTCCAAAGGCGAGCTTTGTGTACAATTTGGGGACAAGGAAGTACGCGTACAGCCCGGGGCCACGCTGTTGGACGCTGCGCGGCAGGGAGATGTGGATCTTCGCTACTACTGCGGTGGCAATTGTTCCTGTGGAACCTGCCGTGTCGAAATTCTGGAAGGAGGTAAAAACCTCTCCCGCGTCGAGTCGATGGAAGCCTTCGTCCTGGGCGACGAACACCAGCGTCATGGCGACCGCCTCGCCTGCCAGGCCACCGTCCGCGGCCCGGTGCGGGTCCACATCCCCGAGTGGTTTTGAGTGCCCAAGGCTTCTCACCGCCTGAACCTCCGCCTTCTTCCTCCTCAGATCGACGATCCGCTGGGCGATGTGGTGGAGCGGCTGGTGGAGGCCGACTACCTGCTGCCCATTGGAGCTGGCTACTCTCCCGGAAAACGCACAATGTTACCGGGTTCATTCCAGGTAGCCCTGGTTTTCCAAGATCCGGCTCCGCGCTTCTACAGCCCGGGCCAGGGTGGCTTCCGGGTGCGCTGCCCGGACTGCAAAAATAATCTTGTTCCTCCCTTTTCCGTGGCCTTGACAGGTCAAGAGAAGGCGCTGGTCTGTGGCTGCGGGCGCCCCTGGCCGCTGGATGCCCTGGACTTCCAGCCGCCCTGCGCCTTTGCCGCTGCCTGCCTGGAGCTGCGCGACGTACAGGAAAGCTCCCTTTTTCCCGAGGCTCAGCTTCTTCTGACGCAGAGTTGGCAGGGCCTACGTTTCCTGCTGCACCGGGGCTGAAATTCCGGGATAGACTGTGCAGCGGAGGATCCCCATGCTCAGCTTTGTCCTTCTGTACGCGGCCTGCAGCGGTACCGAAAAAAGTGACGATTCGACCGCCGTAGTAGACTCGGAGGTAGAGACCGATACCGACACGGACACCGATACGGACACCGATGCCGATGCGGACCCCACCGCGGTGATCTCCGGCTCGGTCCTGGGCTATGATGGGACGATGCTAGCGAACATCGAGATACAGATCTGCGACGCCGTCTGCTTCTCGGTCAACACGGATAGCAGCGGCAGCTTCACAAAAGAGAAGCTGAAGCCCGGCTCCTACAAGGTCGATGCCATCGGCCCCTCCGTGGCGGGCGACTACGGCTGGATCCGGATGCATGTGGACCTGGAGGATGGCGAGCAGGTGGCGCTGCCTGCCTCGCTGTACCTGCCGCAGCTGATGGGGCCCAAGACCAATACCGGTGGCCCCCTGGTCTTCGGGAATGTTACCTTCCAGGCGGATCCTGCCGGCCTGCGGGAGCCTTTTGGCTTTGACCCCAACGTACTCTACATGGGCTCGATTTCTGCAGAGAATATTCCTCCTTTCTGGGAAACACCTCAGCCTCCAGAGGCAGCGGTCAGCTTTGCGCCCCTGCCCTTTGAGGTCAGCACCCCGGTCTCCGTCACCATCGAGGGCAGCTGGTCGGTGACCGACTACGCGGTCTACTCCCTGGACGACCACGGCTCCCTGGAGGGTCCCGTCGGCACCGCCAAGGTGGACGGTGCGATGCTCGTGGCGGAAGACCTGACTCCTTCCTTCCTCACCTGGCTGCTCTTCGTTCCTGCAGGTTGATGGAGCCCCGCGCGGCCGAGACCGAGCTGTTGCTGGCCGCGCTGGAGCGACACCGGCATGTCCGTGGTTCGGTGGAGCTTTTTGATGCCCTCTTGGAGGAACAGGCCGAGCGCCTCCAGCTGGCGCTGGGAAAGGTTCCCCTCCACCCCTTACGCCCGGAGCTGATCCAATGGCTCCTAAGCCGTGGCCAGCGCCTGCCCGAGCTGCCCAGCCCCACCGAGTTGGCCCTGGCCGAGGTGGAAGAGCGCCTGCAAGTACAGGAACGGCAGATCGACGCGCTGCGCACCCAGGTGGAGGCCCTCCAAGGCCTGGGCCTGAACAGCCGACGGATGGCCGAGGCCTACGCCGCGATGGTGGTCCTTTTTGTCGGAATTGCCCTTCTGGGCTGGGCAGCCGCCTTTGGACTCTTGCCTTTCCACCCTGAGGATCCTACTTCTATGGTCATCCCCTCAACCCAGACGGCGCCGGTGCGCCCGGGAGGTACCCCCTGATTCAGCTCGGCCGGATCCTCGGCTTCCCCACTCAGCTCGATCCGTCGGCCATTTTTATCCTGGCCATGTTGGTACTCGCCGGTTCCAGCAACACCCCGCAGGGTCTGGCCCTGGCCGTGCTCAAAGGGCTCTTGGTGCTGGGCTCGGTGCTGATCCACGAGCTGGGCCATGCGCTGATCGCGCGGCGCTATCGGCTTTTTCCCATCGACATCACCCTGCATGGCCTGGGTGGCTATACCCGCCATGGCGTGGCGCGTAGCCCCGGCCAGGGCCTCGCCGTGACTGCCGCGGGTCCCTTTGCCAGTTTTTTGTTGTCGGTCAGTTTTTTCGTTCTGAGTTGGACAGTTCCCAACGGCTACGTCGCCAATTTCTGCCTCTACGGCGGGGTGATGAATGCGGTGTGGGTGGTATTCAACCTCTTGCCGATGTACCCCTTGGACGGCGGACTTCTGGTCTTCCACGGGCTAAGCTTCAAGCTGTCGCGCGAGTCCGCGTTACGATGGGCGGCTCGGGTAGGGGTGGTCGTGGGCGCAGTGGTTGGGGGCTGGGCGCTCTGGACGGGTCAATACATCCTGTTCTTCATCGTCGCCATGCAGCTCTGGCGCTCGGTGCCCGTCGCCTTCAGCCGCTGAACCCGGTTAAGCATCGGGGATGGACTTAGCCACCACCGCACGTCGAATCCGTTGGACCACAGCACAGGGCGTTCGCGAGCGCCAGAACCCGGGAGGGATGCTCGCACATGCGCTGGATCGGGAGGGGGAAGACGCCCTCCTCGCGCTTTTGGAGCCCGGTGTCCAACAGGTGGAGCTGATCGATGGGACGCTCAGCATCCGGCTGCAGCTGGAGCCCGATGGGGTTGCCGTGGAAAGCCAGTGGGCAGGCGGGGAAGCCCTGCACAGCCGCCTGCCCCTGCCCAGTGCGCGACCGGTGAACGAGCTGGTTCCCGCCCTTCATCGTCCGGAGCTGGCACTACACGTCTCAGAGGGGCGCTGGTGGGAAGGACGGCCTTCTGCCTCCTTTACCGGCTATGTCCCACCCGTACTTCCCGACCAGCTTGGCAGCGCCGCCTTCCGACGCTGCTACCGGGTACAGCGCAACATCATGTCCGGCGCAATGGCAGGCGGCATTGCCTCGGTGGAGCTGGTCCAGGCCATGGCGGCCGGGGGGATGTTCGGGATTTTTGGGGCGGGCGGGCTGGATCTTGGGGAGGTGGAGCGGGCGGTGTCGCGGCTGGTGGAGGGGGGAGGCAATTTCGGGGTGAACCTGCTGCACAACCCGGTGGAGCCTGCGGTCGAAGAGCGCACGGTGGATCTTTTTTTGAAGCAGGGGGTGCGGGTGGTGGAGGCCTCCGCATTTATGCAATTGACCCCACCCGTACTACGCTATCGCCTCGCAGGAATCGAGGAACGGGAGGGGCGGGTCTATGTGCCCAATCGATTGATCGCCAAGGTCTCCCGCCCGGAAGTGGCGGAGCCCTTTTTGAGGCCACCTCCACCGGCCATGGTGGAGGAGCTACGGGAAGCCGGCCACATCACCGAGCGGCAGGCCCAGCTCGCCAAATACATCACCGTTTGTGACGATCTGACCATCGAAGCGGACTCCGGTGGGCACACCGATCGGCGTCCTCTTTCGGTATTGATTCCTGCCATCCGACGCCTTCGCGATCGGATCGCTACCGAATGTGCAACCGCACGTCCCCCGCGGATCGGCGCTGCCGGAGGTCTGGGCGACCCCTGGTCGGTCGCAGCGGCTTTTGGGCTCGGGGCCGACTATGTGGTCAGCGGCTCGGTGAACCAGGCCAGCCGCGAAGCCGGCACCTCGCAGGCGGTGAAAGAGCTGCTTGCTGCTGCCAACTATACCGATGTGGGTATGGGACCGGCCCCCGATATGTTCGAGCTGGGGGCCGAGGTGCAGGTGCTCTCCCGGGGCAGCATGTACGCGCAGCGCGCCGGAAAACTCTACGAGGTCTACCGGGGGCAGCCCTCCTGGGAGCAGACCCCGGCGCATGAGCGGGAGCGTATCGAAAAGCACATCCTCGGCCGATCTTTTGCAGATGTATGGACGGATACAGAATCTTATTGGAGCCGCCGAGATCCCCGAGAATTGGAGCGTGCCGCCTTGGATCCTCGCCACCGAATGGCGCTTGCCTTCCGATGGTACCTGGGCATGTCCAGCCGATGGGCACGCAGCGGAGAAGCCAGCCGCAAACGCGACTACCAGATCTGGTGTGGCCCGGCCATGGGCCTGTTCAACGACTGGGTGCGCGGCACCTGGCTGGAGCCGCTGGAAGCGCGCTCGGTGGCCACGCTGAACCGTGCGCTGTTACACGGGGCCGCCGTCGCCACGCGCCTGAACATCGCGCGGCTGACCGGCATGCCCATCCCACAGGATGCCCTGCGGATCCTGCCCCATCGCAGCTGACTTTTTTTGTTCGCCGCCTCCGGTTTTCGGAAATCGAGAGCTACTCCATCAGGCTGACAAAACCCTTCTGCACCGCAGTGGTAAATTCACGGGAGCAGGAGTTGGTTTCTTCGTAATGATCCCCCTCTTCGGTCAGGGCGGAGGCATAGGTGTTGAAGTCGGGATCCGGCACGATGTAGCCGCAATAGCCGTTGGTGATACCCATGGGCGCGCGGTAGGTGCCGGGAAGCATGTCGTGGATGGGCAACATCGTGGGGTCGTCGCTGATCCGGTAGGGCACCGCGTGGACCTCCAGGCACTCGCAGACCCCATCGCAGACGCCGCCGTCGCCATCACAGTCAACCACGTCCAGCCGCGCGGTGACCCGGCAGTCTTCGTAGTCTACCGTGTCGCAGTCGGGATCGTGGCGCTTCCAACGCCGATCGGCGGGGCGCTTGGTGGCATCCTTCATCGCCTCTTCGTCGGGCACCCCCCAGAACAATTCAGGAAATACCTCTCCAGGCACCGAGCCAAAGGTGATCGGCCCCAGCTGCACCACCCAGACCCCTGCGGGCACACAGCCGAAGACATCGGGATCCACCCCGTAGCCCGGACAGGCGCTGTCCTGCACCAGATCTTCGGCCTTGGTATCCAGGATTCCCAGGCGGAAGGCCAGCTGGTAGTACTGGTTGGTGACCGGGATGGGCACCGGCGCCGTACGGACGCGGATCTGATCCCATGGGGTGCTGTTCGTCGCAATCAAATCCGCTGCTTGCCCGAGAAGAATCCCCTGTGATTCTGCCATATCCCAGCCGGTGCCCTCGATCCACACCTGCTCCCCATTCTCCGTCACCCGGTTGCCATCGCTGTCCATCTTGGGGAGGGTACCGGAGAGGGCAGACTGCATGCCGCCCAAAGCACCCGAGATGAAGATGGTGGTACCGCCGTGCTGGCGCTCGATCCAATCGCGGAAGTAGTACACATAGTCTGCAGAAAGCTCGTTATTCTCATCCCCAACCACTTCAGGATGCGACGAAAAGTTGACCAGCGTGGCCACGCGCTGACCGTCGGTGCCGTCCAGGGCAATGGCGAGGAGCTGATCCCCGGCCACCAACGGATCGCGGATGTCATTGATGGTGCCAATCATCCAACTATCCGGATTGGTCCCACCAAAAACTTCACCAGAGGTGGTCGGGTCTACCGCGCCCACATTGTCCTGGCCGTAGGTGGGGGTGACCTCCACCATCTCGCTGGCCGCCGTGGACACTGCATCAAAAATCGCGACGGGGATCGTATCGGCATAGTCAGGATTGACGCCTGATTCCAGCCCGTCGATGTCACCCCAGATGCCGACGGTATCCGGGCTCTGGTGGCTGTGGGAGGCAGAGACCACCACCCGATCCATGTCGAAGCCGGCCTGCCCCAAAAGCTCCCGACCGGGGCGGATCCGGCTCTCCAGAATTCCCACCGCATCCACGCCCACCATCGCAACGTACTCGCCGTTGAGAGACATCACCAAGGCGGTCAGAGTGATGGGATCATGGACCCCCAACGCACCCCGCTGATCCCCAAATCCGGCAATCCAGATCGCATCAAAGTGACCATCTCCGTCGGCATCAACAAAAGGTTCGTCACAGCCTGCACGTCCGCTTGCGGCACCGCTCGGCTCGTTGGTACAGCCATCAAATTTGCCGTTGCCGTTGAGATCCTGAAAGGTCTCATCCAGGGACGGCGTGATGTCCAGGCGGGTGATCCCCGCGTACAACTTCCCATCTTCCTTGAGCGTCATGCCGAAGGGCGGCCCCTCCGTCTGGGTGTCTTTGGGCTCGCCGGTGCAGGCAACAAGGGCAAGGGGAAGGAAGAAGCGATACATGGTGACCTCGGCGGGCGTATTCTACTGGAGAGCGGGCATGGCGGTCAAGCCGCGGACAGAATGGCTGATCTACGGCGTGATTGCCTTTCTGGGCGTTATGCCCGCGCTGCAGCACCCCGGCTCGGTGGT
>CAITDR010000640.1 GCA_903891165.1 uncultured Pseudomonadota bacterium | reverse complement strand
GACGGCTTCCTGGGCACGGGCAAGGCCGGCGAGGAGGCGCTCCTGGAGGTCGGTGGGCATGGAAGGCGCCAGATCCATGAGCTGGGCAGTCGTGGAGAGAAGGCGCGCGGGATCGTTGTCCTCTCCTTGGAGGAGGCGCCAAGTCAGGACTTCCAAGCGGGCAAAGAGGATGTCACTGGGCGCAGGCATCAGCGCTCCGGAGCGGGAGAGGTGTTCTCGTCGTACCACTTCTGGACGGCCTGGACCCAGGTGGAGTGGAGCAGCTCGGTGACACGCAACACGCCACGGACACCGTCGGGAGAGCCGCTCTTGTTGGCCTCGTTGAGGTGGTGGAGGCACCAGCCGTAGGTCTGCTGGAGGTTGCGGGCGATCTCGGGGGCGACGTCGGTGTCGATGGCACCGACCAGCTCCAGAAAGATGGCGCGGCAGTTGTGGATCTCTGCGCCCCAGGCACTGCGGTTCCCTTCCTCCATCGCCGCGATCGCCCGGTTCTGGTTCCGGATGGCCTGCTCCAACAACATCAGCAGAATCTGCTCATTGGGGGCGGCTTGAGTCGTGGTGCGGGTGTAGGCGGCGATGCCGTGCATGGGTCACTTCTTGGTAGAGGACGTCGTGCCCAGGAGGGCAGAGAGGGAGTCTTGAGCGGTCTGGAGTTTGCCGAGGGCAATCTCCATCGCGGTAAAGTTCTTTTTCAGGCGGGCTTCGTAGGCATCCATGCGGTCGTCGAAGTTCGAGATATCGTCGGTGATGCCGTCGATGATGTCGCCCAGCGAGTCGAGGCGGTTAGAGACGATGCCGTCGGTGGCGTCGATGTTGCTGTCGATGAAGTCGGTCATCGCCGGGACGAAGTCGTCGATGAAGAGGCCGGTGACCTGGTCGAGGTTGTCGGCCAGGGCATCTTTGAAGGCACTCTCGTCAAACTCGATCTTGCCGGTCTGCAGCGTCTTGAAGCCGATCTCGGCCAGAGCGCCGATGGGATCGGAGCTGCTGGTCTCAAAATTGGTCGAGAGCTTGGACTTCATGTTGGCGATGAGGCGGGAGACCACCGTTTCGCCGATGAAGATACCCTTGGTGTCGCTGTCCTTGTCGTAGATAGACTGGGAGCCGACGTAGGTGATGACGCTGTTATAGGCATCGACGAAGGTGCTGATCTTCTCGGTCATGGCATCTTCGTCTACACCGACGGTCACCTTGGTGCTGCCGACATCCTCGATGTCAAAGGTGACACCTTGGATTACATCGGAGAGGCTGTTGCTCTCAGAGCTGAGGCTGACGCCGTTGATGGAGACCAGGGCGTCCTGGGCCGCAGCGGCGGTGGTGGTGCCGCCTGCAAAGGAGGTGGCGAGGGTACCAGTGGCGCCGGTCACGGTGAGGGTGTTGGACGCACCCGTGTCTTCGCCGCTGTAGACCAGCTTGTAGCCGCTGCCGGTGTTCATGACGTAGGCGGAGACACCGTCTACTTCTTCGTTGATGGTGGCCGCGAGCTCGTTCAGCGTCTGGTCGCTGGCGAGGGTGATGACGGTCGCAGTTCCCGCATAGGTGACCGTGAAGCTGTTTCCGGTCAGGCCGACGTTGGTCGTATTTGCATCTGCAAAGACATCGTTGGACACCAGCATGGCGGAGTCCGCGAGCTGGGTGACGGTGAGGTTGTAGGTACCCACTACACCGTCGCCATCCACGGTAACCGCGGCGACGTCCCCGTTGCTGCTCTTGCCGCTGAGGCTGCGGAACTCCTCGGCAGTGTCGATGGCCTCCAGCGCCGTCTGCATGTCCGTCAGGCGAGAGGAGAGCTCCTCGTAGGCCGTTTGCAGCTTCTCGACCTTGGCCTTTTTGGCCGCCATCACCGTTTTAGGGGTGGAAGCAGCCGCAACCAGCGAGTCAATGATACTGTTGGTATCCAGGCCGGAAACAATCCCGCCGATGCTGAAACTGGCCATGCAAAACTCCGCGCAGAAGATCCTGAGAGGCTCTGCTACGACATCGGCCGGAGCAGAGACCCCTTGAGTACCATCCTATCATGCCCGAACGGAGGAGCGGGGGTCGTGTAAGCCTGATGTTACTGCTGGAGCAGGGTGAGGGCCACCTGGTTGATATTCTTGGCCTGCGAGAGCACCGAGACACCCGCCTGCTGCAGGATCTGGTTCTGGGCGAGGTGCGCCGTCTCTGCACCGAAGTCCGCATCGCGGATGCGGGCTTCCGCAGCAACCGTGCTCTCGGTGAAGGTCTCGATGTTGTTCAGCGCGCTGTTGAGCCGATTTTCCACTGCACCAAAGGTAGAGCGGTTCTGGGCTACGGTATTCAGCGCGGCGTCCAGCAGGGTGAGGCCGGTCGAGGCGGTGGCCGCGGTGCTCAGATCCAGGACGTTCACCCCCAGCGTGGTGGTGGTGAGATCCCCCAGCGTGATGGTGATGATGTCGTTGGCGGTGTTCTGGATGCCGACCTGGACATCCATCGTGGTGACGGCTCCGTTGGTCAGCGAGACCCCGTTGAACTCAGTCACCGCCGAGATCCGTGCAATTTCGGAGACGAGCTGGTCGGCTTCGTCGTCGATATAGGCACGCTCGGTGGTGGCCAGCGTGCCCGACATGCTCTGGATGGCCAGCTCGCGGAGCCGGACCAGGATGCTGGCGATCTCACCGGTGGCTCCTTCTGCCACCGCGATGATGCTGATGCCGTCGTTGATATTGCGCGCAGCAACCTTGGCCGACGCTGCATCTGCACGAAGGGATTCTGCTACTCCCAGACCCGCCGCATCATCCGCAGCCCGCGCAATACGCAGGCCGGAGGAGATACGCTCGAAGTTCCGAGAGAGAGCCCTGGTCGTACGATTCAACTCGTTCAAGGCGCCGTTTGCGGCTACATTTGTTTTGACTGTGATGGCCATGAACACTCCGTCGGTGCTTCCCCCGGTACTGGGGGCCGTCGTTGCAAACAGGGCCTTGCCGACCCTTGCTCACAGGGCATCGGTCCCAGGGAGCGGTCGTTTAGAGCGGACGACTAGAAAAAAGGATGGTTTTTTGGATTCACTATAATAATGACCTATAATCTTTGATTATTTAATCAATCATTGTGGAAATATTTTGAGGAGTCGCATCACGGATGCCAGATCGCCTCCTCCTCCTCAAGAAAATCCTCCAGGGACCGATGGACCGGAGCATGTGGTTGATCGCCGCCCTTCTGCTGTGGTCTGGACCGGCCGATGCGGCCCGGATCAAGGATGTTGCGAGCCTCTATGGGGTTCGTAGCAACCCTTTGGTGGGCTATGGTCTGGTGGTCGGCCTGAACCGCACCGGGGATAGTACGCAGAATGTGGCAGCCGTGAGCAACCTGGCCAATCGGCTGCAGGGGCTCGGTGTGACCATGTCCGATGCGGACATCAAGTCCAAAAACATCGCGATGGTGATGGTGACTGCGAAGCTACCTTCGGGGTCTCGTCCGGGGAGCCGCCTGGATATTCAGGTCTCCAGTGTTGGTGATGCAAAGTCGTTGGATGGGGGAGTGCTACTCTTGACGCCCCTCTATGCTCCGAATGGGTTGATGGTCGCCACGGCGCAGGGTGCGATTACGGTCGGTGGCTTTACCATCGGGACCGGTCGCGATGCTGTAACAAAAAATCACCCGACGGTGGGCTGGGTGGCGGGCGGGGCGACGGTGGAGGTGGAGGTGCCCAACGGGCTGAATGTGCCCGAGACCACCCGCCTGGAGTGGGTGCTGCACCAGCCCGATTTTGCGAATGCGACGGGGATGGCCACTTCGATCAACCGTGCCTTGGACGGGGATTTTGCCCAGGCCCGCGATGGAGGTACGATCACGGTGACAGTGCCGGATGCCTGGTTGGGTCGTCAGGCAGAGTTGATCGCTCGGGTAGAAGCCCTCGATATCAGTATGGATACGCCCAATCGTGTCGTGGTGGATGAGCGCACGGGGACCGTGGTCATGGGCGCGAGTATCACCATCAGCCCGGTGGCGGTGGCGCACGGCGGCCTGACCATCGAGGTGCAGGAAGATACGCAGGTGAGCCAGCCCAATATGCTTGGGGCAGGCGAGACCACGGTGGTGGACAATGTCCGGATCAGGGCGGATGAAGCCAATGGCAAGCTGACCCTTTTGCAGGGGGTGACGGTGGGCGATGTGGTGAATGCGCTCAACGATATGGGCGTGACCCCGCGCGATCTGATCATCATCCTCCAGGCGATGCGGGCTGCAGGTGGTCTGCACGCCGAGATCGAAAGTCTGTAGGAGGGACCATGATCGACCCCACTGCTACCGTTGCGAATCTGTCGGTGTTGCCTGACGCGGCGGATAGCCTGCAAAAGGCGAAGAGTACCCGCGAAGCCGGGGCCGCTTTTGAGTCCTATCTCTATACCTTCCTCGCAAAAAACCTGCGCTCGACAGTGCCAGATGGGCCTTTTTCGTCGGGTGCAATGTCCACCTTTTCAGAACTTTTTGATCAGGAGATCGGGCGCCAGGTGGGCGAGGCGGGTCTTTTAGGGCTCAGTGCGCAGCTGGAGCAATCGTTGGCGCTGCATGGTCTGGACAGCTCCGCCTCCATCCAACAAAAAATGCTGCCGCAGGACGGTGCACACCCGGAGCTGGGAGCGGAAGGGATTCTCACCAGCGGTTTTGGGATGCGCGCCGACCCTATCCACGGAAAAACCCGCTTTCACCAGGGGGTGGATATCGGGGCGCGGTCAGGGACGCCGATCCACGCTGTTCAACCTGGGAAAGTCATTTTTGCGGGACCCAATGGGGGCTTTGGCAACCTGGTGGTGCTGGACCACGGCAACGGGGTGACCACCCGCTATGCCCACTGCAGCCAGATCGGCGTGGTGGAAGGGCAGGAAGTGGGCGAAAACGAGGTGATCGGGGCGGTGGGCTCTACGGGGCACTCGACCGGGGCTCACCTGCATTTTGAGGTACGCAAAGATGGGGAGGCGCAGGATCCGCTGAGCTTCCGCTGGAAGCCGATCCAGGAAGAGGGCGGATGATTTTTTATCAGGCCCGTAGATCTGCGCCGCCACACTTCCGACGGACTCCGATTCGGGGCCTTCGGCGTGCTCAAGCTAGGGGCCACCGCGCCGAATCCAGATCTATGGCGGTCCTCGATACCCTCCGTCGCCTGCGGGTCTACCAGCGCCAGCAGTCTTCGCTTCAGCTCAAACAGGCTGAGGTGGAGCGCGAGCGCCAGGCGGAGCGGGTGCAGAGCCTGGAGCTTGCGCTGGTGGAGGGCCATGCGGCTACCTCGCCCACCGATGCGGCAGCCCTGGCCGAGTACCACAGCTGGCGTCTACGCCAGGAGCTGAACCTGCGCCGTGAAAATGCGCGTCTGGCCCAGCGAGCCCGCGACGTAGAACTCCAGCAGGATCGTCACATCAAAAATGTGCGCGAGGAGCTGACGCTGGACACGGTGATCCAGGCTCGTGATCGGGAAGAGCTGGAAGAGGCGAACCGTGTAGAGGCCCGCTGGATGGACGAGATCGCCTCTCGGAGGCCTCGCTGATGCGCCGCTTCCATCTCCTTCCGGTTCTCGCCATCTTTGCCTGCCTGGGGATGGGGGCAGATACGCGTCAGCCGCCGGCCCGCGCGGCTCTGTCTGCATCTCCCGCTGAGGCCACCCCGGCCAGCCCCGAGACGGTCACGGTAGCCGCTGAGCGTCCCGTGTCCGTGGCGCCGCTGCGCCGTGCGGATGCTCCAGATCCCGCTTGGGTTCGCCGCTGGTGCTCCCTGGAAGAGCAGGGCGCACTCGAGCTGGCCACGTCGCTACGCACCCGCGCAGCCGCGCTGGAGGAGCGCGAGCGCCTGATCGATGTCCGTGCCGAGGAGTTGAAGGCAACGGAAAAACGCTTGATTGCCCGGCTCTCCGAGATCAAAAAGCTGCGCGAAGAGATTGCGCTGCAGCTGGATGCCGCCGATCAGTCTGAAAAAACCAAGGTGGATGACCTCGTCAAAATGGTCGAGGCCAACCGTCCTTCCAATATCGCAGCGATGTTTGAGGCCCTGGATGAGCCGTTGGCTGTCCAGGTTCTGGATCGGATGAACCCGAACAAAGCTGGAAAGCTTTTGGCGGCACTCAACCCGATCAAAGCTGCACGTCTTGCCGGTAAGATGGCTCGTCCGGTTTCTCCTGTGGTGCCTGCCAAGACCCCGGAAGAAACTCCTGCTGCCGCCCCGGCAACCCCAACCACCCCGGCCGCTGCGGCGACCCCGGGAACCCCAGCGGCGGCTGCTCCTGCAGCCCCCGCCCGGCCCTGAAAAATGCACAGCCCTCTGCTGATGCCCCGCACCGAAGCCACCTCCCGTCCTCCTCGGGAGTCGGTACGGCGTGAGCAACCCCGCGATGCGGAGCCCTTTGCACGGATGCTGGCCGAGGCGGATCCCGTAGACGTGGCTGACCGCACGGCACCAACGGTGGTGGAGGAGGCCTCTACACCGCCCGCGGAGGATCTGGATCCCTGGGCGCCGATGGGTGTCCAGTCCTCTCTGCCATTGGTCCCGGCCCTGCTGGCACCCCCGCTGGTAGCGGCGGCGGTACCTCTGCCCGGTCCTCTGCTCGCTGAGCCACCGACGCTGCCCAAAAACCTGGAGCACCTGCTTCCAGCCGATGTCCACATCCGTGTCCGTGAAGACGTTTTGCCGCCCCCGCAGCTCCGCCTCGACCCGCCGCCCTCTTCTGCCAAAACGGCACCCGCAGAGGCAAGTGAACCCGGGTTCACTCAGGCGATGATCGGCGTTGTAGAAGGAGCCGCAGAGCTGAACGAGGAGAACCTGCCCGAAGGAGAAGATCTGGCGGCATGGCTCAGCAGCGCGAAGCTGGAGACCGGCGATGCGGGCGAGCGTGTGGATGCCAACCAAAAACTCGCCGAGATCGAGCCCCTGACCACCCCCGAGCTGAGTGCGCCGGTACCCCAGCAATTGCGGCTGGAGATCCAGGACAGTGGCGGACGGTGGGAGCTGGACGTGCTGCGAAGTGGTGCCGAGGTCCACATCGAAGTGGGCGGCGACGCCGCGTTGAAAAAAATCCTGAACGGTGCGACCCGGGAGCTGGAACAGCGGCTGGGGCTGCATGGCGACACGCTGGGCTCGGTGCAGTGGCGGCCGATCAGCGCCAGCAGCAGCACCCAGAACGACCGGATGGAGCCGGGAGATCCGCGCGGTGGCCAGCAGGGCCAGACACAGCAGGATGCACCCCAGCGGCAGGCCCCCCGGCAAAGGCCCGAAACCGCAGCAGAAACCCCTGACAAAAACCATCACCGCGGGCTGATCCACCGCATCCTGTAGTGAGGCGCCATGAGCACCATCTCCAACATCAGCAGCTACAGCAGCGCCGCAACCACTCCTGAGACCGGCTCAACCCAGCTGGGCAAGGACACTTTTTTGCGGTTGCTGACCACACAACTGCAGAACCAGGATCCCACCAACCCCATGTCCAACGAGGACTTTATTGCGCAGCTGGCGCAGTTTTCGTCGTTGGAGCAGCTGCAGGGGGTCAATGGGCAGCTGGAGACCATGAACCTGCTCAACGCCTCGATGAACAATGCATCCATGGTCAATCTGCTGGGCCAGGAAGTAGTCGCGTTGTCCGACAAGTTCCACTACGACGGCGAAGGAGAGCAGGAGCTGATGTTCGATGCATCGCAGAGCTTCAGCAGCGCCACCGTCACCGTGCTGGACGAAAATGGAAAGGTGGTGGACACCTTTACGGTCAGCGGACGCGATGCCGGCGAAGGCACCGCGACGTGGGATGGCAAAAACAGCAGCGGACAGGTGGTCGAGGGCGACTACAGCTTTGAAATTTACGCTACCGACGCCAATGGCGAAGATGTGGCGGTTACCGCGCTGGTCAAGGGCATTATCGACGAGATGAGCTTCTCCAACGGGACCGCCGAGCCTTCAGTCAACGGTATCCCGATCGATATTGGCAACATTTTGCGGCTGTCCACCGGCGGCGCGATCTGAAACCGTGAATTCTTTCGACTTTACAACAAAAATCCCGTTGTGGCCCGGTCAGACCACAGAGGAGCACTCATGTCTCTGTTCAGCACGCTGAATGTCGGTGCCAGTGGCCTGGGGGTATCCAGCACCAGCCTGTCGGTGATTGGCGATAATATCGCCAATGTCAACACGACGGGTTTTAAGCAGACGCGCGCCAGCTTTGCAGATTTTATGCCGCAGACCATGTTCGGGTTGGCTGGCCCCAGCACGCTGGGCACCGGCGCCGCCGTCAACCGGCTGACCACGCTGTTCGGGCAGGGCACCCTGGAAGCCACCGGGAACGCCACCGACATGGCCATCAGCGGCAGCGGTTTTTTTATGGTCAACAACGGTTTCCAGAACTACTACACGCGGGATGGCGCCTTCTACGTTGATCCGAGCGGCTTCCTGGTGAACACCCAGGGCATGCGTGTACAGGGCTTTAATGCCGACACCGCCGGACTGATCGGGCCGGTACTTGCCGATCTCCAGCTGGACACCTCGGCCGTACCCGCCACCGCCAGTTCCACCATCACGCTGGAGGCGATGATGGCCGAGTCGGCGGATGCAGCTGGTGCCTACGACAACCCGCTGACGACGGACGCTGCGAACTTCTGGGGTGTGGGTGCAGGTGGTATCACCATCACCCAGGCGGCCAACGACGCGGACTTCAGCACCAGTATCAGCATCTACGACAGCCGGGGCACCGCACATGATGTCACCGTGGTCTTCGAGCAGACCGGGCCTTCGGACTGGAACTGGTATGCGGTCACCGACGCAGCTGAGGCCACCAACGGCGCCGGGCTGCCTTTTGGACCGGCCGGAGAGGCCTTTCAGGTGGCTTCGGGCACCGCCACCTTCGACACGGCGGGCGTGCTGACCGCATCGACCCAGGTGAACACGGCAGGCTGGACCTTCAGCGGTGCTGCAGCGACCAACCTTGTTTTTGACTACACCGACCTCAAAATGGGCGGCGACACCGACTCGGTCACCTCGCTGCAGCAGGACGGCAACGGCGTCGGCGAGCTGCTGTCGGTCGCGGTGACCAGCGCCGGGGTGATCAGCGGCACCTATACCAACGGCGAGCAGAGGGTGCTCGGGCAGGTGGCCACCGCCACCTTCCAAGCCGAGTGGGCGCTGGATCGTGCAGGAAACAACCTGTTTGCCGCCACGGTGGATGCAGGCGACCCCGCCATCGGGGTGGCTGGCACCGGAAGTCGTGGAGCGATCACCGGGAGCGCGCTCGAAAAGAGCAACGTCAACCTGGAAGAGCAGTTCGTCAATATGATCACCGCCCAGCGCACCTATCAGGCCAACGCCTCGGTGATCAGCACGGCAGATGAGAGCCTGCAAACCCTCGTCAACCTCGTCTGAGGCCAGAAGGACTTGAGAAAGCCCCCCCTCGGGGCTATGGTGGCCCCGCCCCGGCTCAAGAAAGCGGCCCACCGTCCGATGGTTCAAAAGCTGGAAGGGGTATTCAGGAGTGGCCATGGAAGAGCAAGCCGAAAATGCCAAGCCCCAGGGTGGTCGAAGCCAGCTGTTGATGCGGATCGGCGGCGGTGTCGTGCTGCTGGCTGCGGGCGCTGCCGGTGGATTTTTTGGCGGGCAGGTGCTGAAGCCCACCGCTGAGCCGGTAGCCGCAGAGGCGACCGAAGGGGAAGCGGCGGCGGAGGCGGCCCCCGCCGAAGGAGAGGCCAAAGCGGAAGGGGAGGCCAAGGCCGAAGGCCATGGAGAAGCCGCTCCTGCAGAGGGCCACGGAGAGGCCGCTCCCGCAGAGGGTCACGGGGAAGCCAAAGCCGAAGGCCACGGAGAGACCAAAGCCGAAGGGGGCCATGGGGAAGCCAAAGCCGAAGGTCATAGCGACGACAACGGCAAGGTGATCACCAACCTAAAAACCTTCGTCGTCAACCTGCGGAGCAGCGGCGGCGGACGGGTACTGCGGATGGAAGTGCAGCTGGAGAGCTCGAAAGATGCCGCCCCGGCGCTGGAGCTGGGCACCCCCAAGCTGCGGGATACCATTCTGACCGCCGTCAGCGACTACACCTTTGCCGAGCTGGAAGGTACCGATGGGAAAACCCGGCTGCGGGATGAGCTGTTGACGCGCATCAACGGCACCATCGCACCGCTGACCGTGGATCAGGTCTACTTCACCCAGTTTGTGGTTCAGTGAGGCCTGGCAATGCCCAGTGAGTCCGGCCGTGCAGCGGTGGTACCTCCCGATCGGGATCTACAGGCAGCCCTGCCTTTTGTAGAGACCTGTTTTCGGGGGGTGGCACGGCGCATCCGGGGTCGGCTGGTCAATCGCACCGGCATCGACACGCCGGTGACCGCCCAGGCCATCTACGCGCAGCCTGCCGGAACGCTGATCGACAGCCCCGAGCTGGCCGATGCCATGTGGTGCCCCTTCCGACTGGATCGGGGCGAGCTGCGCGGATTTTCGGTGGTGCAGGGGCAGCTACTGGCCCGGCTGATCGGGCGGTTGTTTGGAGAGGGGGGCAACGAAGTGGCGCCCTACCAGCTCCGGCCGGTCACCGAGGTGGAGATCACCATCGGAACGCGGCTGTGTACGGACGTGTACACTGCCATCGAAGAATACTGGCCGGTACGGACGATGCCCCGCGTCGTCTCCGAGCCTGCGGGTGCCTCTCATCATGTCTTAGGCGACTTCCCGGCCGGGGCGTCGATGATCGTGTGTGAGCTGCACTTCGGGCGGCCAGATGCCTCGCTGGGACGACTGATTGTCGCCCTTCCGATGGGAATTTTGAGGGATCTGGTGGCCCGACGGGCTCCACCAGCGGGCAAAGCACCTCCGCCTCGGACCCTCAAATTTGACCGGTTGATGCCGGTAGAAGTGGATGTGGTGGTCGAGGTGGCGCGTATCGAGCTGCAGCTCTCCACCCTGGAAAACCTGCAGGTAGGCGACGAGATCCCGCTGGGCAGCATGAACGAGGCCCGGGCGTTGATCAACGGGCGCCCTGCATTTGCAGGAGAGCCGGGAACCAAAGGAAGTATGCGCTCTTTCAGAATCGTGCGCAGATTGGGCGGTGCCCCCAATTCAAGTTCCGAAGGAGCAGGCCGATAGGAAAGCTGAGGGTCCCCCATGGGTGCACGCTTCCTGCAGGATCTGCCCGTTGAAGTAATCGTCGAGCTGGGTCGTACACGGATGACGATCCGGCAACTCGCTGCGCTGGATCGCGACGACGTTGTCGATCTGGACCGTACCAACGACGAACCACTGGATATCGTCGTTGGCGGCAAGCTTTTTGCGCGCGGCGAGGTGGTGATGCAAGGCGACCGACTCGCCCTGCGCATCATTGAGATGATGGAAGACAACGAGCGGGGTTCCTGACCATGCTCGCGCTGCTCCTCAGTGTGGCACTGGCCGCCCCTCCGGTGACGGAGGCAGGCACCTACGACCGGCTTTTTGCCGAGACCGAAGCCGTTGCGGCCGCACCGGTGCCTGCCGACGAGCCCGGCCCTACGGTGCCTGGCTGGGTGGTCCCGGTGCTGCTGATGAGCGGCTGCCTGGGCTGGCTCTTGTGGCAGCGTCGGAAGTTAGGAAAGCCTGCCGTGGCCAGTCCCGCGCTGCGAATCGTCCAGCGGCAGTCGCTGGGGGACCGCAATTCCATCGTATTGGTTGAGGTGATCGAGCCTTCTGGAGAGACACGGCGTTTGCTGGTCGGTTCCGGAAGTGCCGCACCCGTACTTCTGGCCGATCTGGGCTTGGCCGGGATGATGGAGCCCGCCGCCGAGATCCCGGCGAACGTTCCCCATTTTGTGGAAGAACGTGCCCCGGTCAAGCCGGAGCTCAAGGCGGAAAGCAGCCTCCGTTCTCCTCTCCCGTCCCTCCCCAAAGCGACCCCGGAAGTCCCACGGACTCGGCGGACCTTTGAAGAGGAAGAGGAGGAAGAGGAGATCCTGCCTCCTCGTCGCAACAAAAATATTGCGGACGAGATCCTCGCCGAGCGCAGCACCCCGAACCGCGATTTTTCGCGGGTGCTCGCCCGCATCGGAGATGAGTGATGTTGGCCTTTCTGTGGCTCAACAGCGCCTTTGCGCAGGAGCTGGAGACCGGCGCCGCGCTGGTTGGTGCAGTGGCCAACGGGGTCAATGAAACGCCGGTGAGTACGGCGGTGCGGCTGTTGCTCACGCTCTCCGCGCTGTCCTTCCTGCCCGCCATGCTGGTGGTAATGACGCCATTTGTGCGCTTTATCATCGTCTTTTCGATGTTGCGGCAAGCGCTGGGCATGGCGCAGTCCCCGCCTAACCAGGTGCTGATCGGCCTGTCGCTGTTTCTGTCTCTGATGGTGATGGAGCCCACACTCACCGTGGCCTATCACCAGGGTTTAGAACCCTTTCTGGCTGGGCAGATGCAGGTGGGCGACGCCTGGGATGCCACCCTGGAGCCGCTGCGCGGTTTTATGTTGGCCAATACCCGGAAGACCGACATGCTCACCATCCTGCAGGTGGCCAACCAGGACCGGCCCGATAGCCTCGCTGAGCTGTCCACTGCGGTGGTAACCTCCGCCTTTGTCCTGTCGGAATTGAAGACGGCGATGGTGATCACCATCTACATCTTCATCCCCTTCCTGGTCATCGACCTGGTCACCAGTAGCGTGCTGTTGGGCATGGGCATGATGATGTTGCCCCCCACCACCATCTCCCTGCCCTTCAAGCTGATGATCTTTGTGCTGACCGACGGATGGGGCCTGCTGGTGCGTGACATGGTCCAGGGGATCGCGCGATGAATCCCGCTGAACTGGTCAAATTGGGTCGGGAAGCCCTGGTGATGGTGCTTTTGCTGGGGGGACCGGTGCTGGTCACCTCGCTGGTGGTCGGCACCATCGTGGCGCTGCTCCAGGCGGTGACCCAGGTCCATGAGCAGACCATCACCTTTCTGCCCAAGCTGATCCTGGTTGGCATCGTGATGGCCGCCTCTGCAGGGTGGATGCTGGAGCTGACCGTGGCCTACACCACCCGCACCTTCAACTACATTCCCAGCATTTCCGAGTAGTCGGTGCTCCCAACGCTGCCCATCGAAGCCCTGGTTGCGGGTGCGATGGTTTTTGCACGTTTAACGGGAATGCTGATGGTGATGCCCGGTTTTGCGGGCCTGCCGCGTATTGCGCGGATGATGGCAGCGGTGCCGCTGACGCTGGTGATGTACCCGTCTGTGGCCGGCCTGGCGCTGCCCACCGATCTGCCGCTCTTGATCTGGGGCATGATGGTGGAGACGGCGCTGGGGCTGGCCATGGGCGCCTTGGTTGCCTTCTTCCTGGCCACCATGAGCGTGGCCGGTGATGCCATCTCCGCCAACATCGGCTTGAACCTGGCCCAGCAATTGGACCCGCTCACCCGCTCCAGCGGCAACACCATCGGCACGTTGGCCAACTTTTTTGGCGTGGGTATGTTTATTGTAACCGACACCCACCTGCGCTGTATCGAAGTACTGGGCGCCTCCTTTAAATCCCTGCCCCCAGGCACCTTTCTGGCGCCCTCAGTGGCCGCGCCGGTGCTGGCAGACGCCGCAGGAACTGCGCTGCGCACCGGTGCGGAATTGGCCGGCCCAGTCGTGCTCTTCTCCTTTCTGATCCACCTCGCGATCTCCGTGCTCGGGCGGATGGCGCCCAACCTCAACCTCTTCTTTTCCGTGGGGATCTCCGCCAACATGACCGGTGGACTGACCGTGTTGATGCTGGCTTTTCCCACCATGTTGCTGGCCTTCCTCCCCCAGCTCGACACCCTGGTGTTGCGGCTGGCCCAGCTGGTCGGAATGGGGGGATAGGTGGCAGACGAAGAGAAAAATCTACCGGCCTCAGAGAGGCGTATCAGCAAAGCACGCGAAGAAGGCCGCGTTGCTACTTCCCGTGAGCTGAGCGCGGCCTTGGCGCTGGGCGCTGGGATGCTGGCTCTGTTCTACCTCCTCCCCGCGCTGAGTGCAGGGATCTGGGAGCTTTTTACCTACACCCGTGCCCGGATGCTCAGCAACGAGCTGGTGGCCAGCGACCTGCTCTGGATGGCGGCGTTTGGGGTCAGCTCTGTGGGGCTGCCGCTGGTGGCCATCCTCGCTTCGGCCGATGCGGTGGCCATCGCCGTAGGCCTGGTCAGCACCCAGTTCAACTTTTCTCCCGAAGTCCTGACCCCCAAGCTGGACAAACTGGACATTTTTAGTAATGCCAAGCAGACCTTTTTTTCGGCTACGCCCTGGGTCCAGCTCTTAAAAGGCTCACTGATCTCGCTGTTGCTCTTGTGGGCCATTTGGACCACCGTCGAAGACCAGATGAGCATGATCATGGTGCTCTCCAGCCGTCCGATGAGTGGCCAGCTGGCCTTCATCAAGGACATCACAGCGGCGGTGCTGCAGCGGACCATCCCGGTGGCCATCGCCATCGGCATCCTTGATTTTGTGTACCAGACCTGGAAGCTGGACCAGGATCTCATGATGAGCACACAGGAGATGAAGGAGGAGTACAAGGAGGCCGAAGGAGATCCGCAACTCCGCGCCAAACGTAAACAGCGCCAGCGCCAGCTCTCCGTCCGCCAGTCCCTGGCCAAAGTCGCCACCGCCGACGTCATCGTTACCAACCCCACCCACTATGCGGTGGCACTGCGCTATCGTCGCAACGAAAACGCGGCCCCGGTGGTGGTCGCCCGCGGCCTGGACCACCTCGCCCTCCAGATCCGCCAGGAAGCATCTCGCCACGACATCATGATCGTCGAAAACCGCCCCCTGGCCCGCGCACTCTATGCCCACGCCAAGGTAGACGCCGCGATTCCCGCCGAATTCTACGCCCCGGTCGCCGAAGTCTTGGCAGTGGTCTATAAAAAACGGAGACGCCGGGCGAGCTGAGTGAACCCGGGTTCACTCAGGGGCTACCACCGCTCTGCCAACACCTCTGCCAGACGTTGATGCCCTGCCGGGGTCGGGTGACAGCCATCCAAGGTCGCCGCCCCCAACGCCTCATAGTGGACCAGGGGCAGCGAGTGGGTGGCGGCAAGCTGCTCCAGCTGCTGCCGATAGGCATCGCGGCTGCAGACTGAGATCAGGAGCACCCGCTGTCCCCCCGCCAAAAAGCGCTCCACTGCCTTCCCATAGTCCAGCGGCGCCACCCGGTCTTGCAGCGAGGCTGCTGCCATGGCCGTAACCCGGGCATAGAGTGGATAGAGAAAGTGCTGCCCCCACTGCACCAGGTGCAGCTCTGCTATACGGCGGCGGAAAAATCCCGACGCACCCTCGCTCAGCCAGGCCACATCCGAGCGGGGCACCTTGTGCCCGTCGTTGGCCCCAAAAGCCAGAAGCAGCGTCCCTGGACGTCCCGCCCACAGCCGCTCCCCCTGCAAAATACTGTATCCTGGAATACCAAGATTCTGGACCGGCCGCCCCAGAATTGCGGCCAGACGTGCAGGCCATGCTTCCTCATCTTCCACCCCCCACCCAAAAGTACAGGAATCGCCCAGCGCAAAAATCGCCGCATCCGGGGCCGAAGGGAGGCGAAAAGCTGCTGCATCCGTGCGAACACGCCATGCGCGAGGTGTACCCAGGGAGAGCACATCGGCCTGCATGTCCAGGTTCGGACGCAGACGCCAGAGAAGGGAGGTATCGGGCATCAACAAAGAAGAAGCTTCTTCCAATAAAAGAACCGGATCCCGCATCGAGGCGATCATCGTGTAGCCATCGGCACCGTGAAGACGGGAGAGGGTGTAGCGGTCCAGGGAAGGACGCCCCACCACCCCACCCAAAAAAAGCTCCGCCAAGGCCAGAAAAGACAGCGCAACTGCTGTTCCCATACCCAATGCTCGAAGACGTCGCATCCGGAGAGTCTACCCCGAGGCTCCCCGCAGCGGTTATGCTTCCCCATGTCCCCGCTGGAGGTCCACGCAAAAAGCCCGGCCGGTCGCCTGCTACGCGCCGCCTGGCAGCCCGTGGCACGCAGCATCGACCTGCCGAAGGCCGGCATTCTGGCCCTGCGGATGTTGAGCCAGGACTGGACCCTGTGGCGCAGCGAAGCCGGGATTCCGGTCCTTGCCGAAGCCTTTTGCCCCCATCGGGGTACAAGGTTGTCGCTGGGGCGGGTGAAGGGTGAGCGGCTGGAGTGCCACCACCACGGCATCTGTTTCGATACATTTGGATGGTCTAACGAGACTTTTTCGATGCGATCTCCCCCCCTTCAAGAGCAGGGGGGCCTGATCTTTGCTTGGCTGGGGGAGGAGGAGGCCGCAGCGCTCCCGCCGATCCCCGAGCTGCAAGGCCCTGTGCGGGTGCTTGCCCCAGAAAGCTGGCCCTGCTCTTTCTATAGCCGCATCCAAAACAGCCTGGACATCCGCCATGTCGCCCACGCCCACCGACGCTCCGGCCTCGCCACCCTGCTTTCAGAGGGATGGGAGTCCAAGGTCGAGGAGGAGGATTCAGGTTTTGTTCTGCATCTGAGTGCCGGAGGCAAAGAGCTGCCAAAAATCCGGTTTGTCATGCCCAACCGACTGGAATTTTTTACGCCGGTCTCTCCCGAGCTGGGCTGGCGGAAGCACATCGTGTGGCGGGTACCGCAGGATGCCGTGCACTGCGTCAGCTTCACCGTGGCCTCGCTGCCTGCCGCAGAGGCGCCCGCAGCTCCCCTGGCCCGCCCCTTTGCCCCCAGCCAGATCGCCGAGCTGGGAGAGGCCCTGCTGGAAGGCCGACTGCAGTGGGAGGAGCTGAAGACCGAACACCTGACCGAAGTGGAAGACTATGTGGCCCTGTGCGGCGGCCCCGCAACGCTATGGCCCAGCGAGGAAGAACCTGGCCTCGCTGCCCTGCACGCCCGATGGCGGGGCGCCTTTCCGGAGACGGGGTGATAGGCGGAGAAATGCACGCCGACGACCTGCTCCCCCAGCCCACGCCGGCCCGGCTCCGGGACTATGTGCTGGAGGACTACGCGCCCCGGGCGCCGCTGGAAGGTCGCCTCCACGCTGCATCTCTCTTAAAGCATTTTTTGCGTCAACAGAATTGGCTGGAAGAGATCTGGCCGATGGTGGAGCGGATTCGGACAAAGTTGGGGCAGGAAGAGACCGTTTGGGGCATCAAAAAGCGCCTTCTTGGTCCACCCAGCGTAGAATTCTATTGGTACAATCACAACCGCAATACGACAGGAAACCCGAAGTCCGTCCATCAAATTGCGGAGCTGTTTGCTCCATTTATGAAGATTCCGGTCGAGCTGGACGAGCGCCTGCCTTACCTCATGTGCAGCCTGGAGGTGGATGCCGAGGTGCTGGCCACCCGGCAAGCGCCCCCCTTTCGCCTCTACCTCGCCGGGCAGCGTGCCACCGAGGGCTACGACGGCATCGCCATGCGCCTGGATTCCGGGCGAATGAGCTACGAAAATAGCTACTGGTTCTACCCACAGCCCGCCCAGAGAGAGCTGCTGCTCCAGCGTATCCGCAGCGCATGGCGTCTTGGAGGAAGTACCCAGAGAAAAAACTGGATCCAGGCAGAGCTGATGGACTGCCACTGCATCTGCTTTGCGATGAAGGTCGCCACCGATGCCCTCTACTACAGTCGTGTACCGACGGCATCGCTGGTGGGACCGCTGCTAAAATTGTGGCCAGAGCAGGCGGAGATCCTCGAAAAATACGGTAGACAACTCGACCACCTCTGCTGGGATCTGGGGGTGGACCTGGGCTGCGGCCCCGACAGCCTGGAGGCGTCCACCATCCAAAAAGTGGGACTCTACGGTGTCGTCTAAGAAAAACCCCACCGGTTGGTCTGACTACAGCCACGCCTCCGAAATGGTGCAGAGGGAGCTGAAAGAGGAGGAAGACAGCCTGATTGTAGCACTCACCTACCGGTGCAACAGCCGCTGTCGCTTCTGCATTTTAGAAAAAGAGCTGAACCAGTACGGCGACCCGGATGCCGCCATCCTGGAGCCGATTTTTCGGGAGAATGGCAAAAATAGACGTTTTAAACGTCTGATTCTTTCCGGTGCTGAGGTCACCCTGCGCGAAGATCTGGCCGACATCGCTGCCCGGGCCACCGGTCCCGGCGGCTTTGAGGTGGTGCGCATCCAGACCAACGGGCGACGCCTCAGCGATCCTGCCCTGGCCCGTCGGCTTTTTGAGGCGGGAATCCGCGAATATTTTGTGTCTGTCCACGCGCCCGAGGCTGCCTTGGATGCCGCGATCACCGGCAGCAGTCGCTCTTTTGCAGAAATGTACGAAGGAATGTCACAATTGCGTGCTCTGGGTGCATGGACCTGCTCCAATACCGTCGTCTGTCAGCAGAATGCGGCCGTCCTACCCGAGCTGGCACAGTTGTTGATTGACCTTGGCTTTTCGGAAGCGCACTTCTGGTCTTTTCTGCATATCGGTGAAGCCGGACAGGAAGACTCCCTGATCGCGCTGAACGACAGCCTTCCTCCCCTCCTGGCGGCTATCGACCGCCTGCGCGGCCAGGGCCTCCGGGTCACCAGCAAGTGGTTTCCCCGCTGCCTGCTCGGCCGTCATGGCGACACACTGGACAACCACCAGCCCCAATTGCTGATCCGGGATGAGTTCCAGGACCGCCTCTCCGATGGCTTCCGCTTTGGCTGCACCTTTTCCAAGGAGTGTACCCACTTCGGGCGGGGCTGCGACGGTCTGCACGCCGGCTATGTGGCCCGCTATGGGGATGAGCGCACTCTTCTTCAGCCTACCCTGATCAAATCGGAAAAGTCTTGACAATGCAAGAGCCGGAAATCCCCCTGCTCCAGCCGGCGGCCCCCGGCGCCCTGGAAAAACTCTGGGGCGGGCGCTGCCATGGATTGAACCGACCGGGCCTGTTTACGGTGACCGAGCTGGCCGAGCTGCAGCAGCTTTTGAAGGCCCGGATCCCGGAGCGTCATGCTCAGCCTTTTCCAGGAACCACCTTTGGAAGTGTCCTGATCGTCACCGACGATCGACAGCGCTATTTTCAGGATGCCCGGGCCCTTCGTTGCCTGCTGGAGGAGCACGGCCTCTTGCAGCGCCTCCGTGCCGCCCTCTCTGATCTGACCGGACATCCAGTAAAAACCCCTGATGAAGAAGGACAATCCTATGCGGAGGTGACCGTTCGGCGACTCCCGGCGGGCCAGGAGGTAGCGGTCCACTCCGAGCGCTGGGAGTGGCCCTCCATGGGCTGGCATCGGCAGCAGCTCCAGCCCCGCTGGCATCTCTCCTTCTACCTCCCCATGAACCCGCTGGCCGACGGTGGAGAGCTGGAGTTGTATCATCGCCCCTCCCAAGGGATGGATCTGGGAGGACTTTCCGCAGAGCAGGCTCGACAACGCCTGGAGGTGCACGGCCAAAGCCGCTGGAGCCCACAGCCCGGAGAGCTGCTGATTTTTGATGGCGGCCGCTTCAACCACCGGGTCCGCCCCTCCTCCAGCGAGCGGTGGACCCTGGGCGGTTTTGCGGGACAGGATCACGACGGCCAGTTGTGGATCTGGAGCTGACGATGCGCATCCAGCTCTCCGTGATCTTCACCGATGCCTGCAATATGCGCTGCAGCTACTGCACCACGGCCAAACGTCCGGTCTGGATCCAATCCAAAACGCTGGAAAAACTGTCTGAACTGCTTCGTCGAACGGCCCCAGCCCCCCTGGACCTGAATTTTCATGGCGGCGAGCCCACCCTGGCCTGGGAGCGGGTGGAAGAGCTGGTTCACCTCGTCCTTCCACAGCAGACCGAGCGTCGCCTCTCCCTGAACCTGTGCACCAATGGCACCGGCCTGAATCCAGAACGTGCCGCTTTCCTTGCAGGACATAAATTCAATGTACGGGTGAGCATCGACGGCGCCCGGGAAAGCCACACCCGCTTCCGACGTCCCCACGCCGCCGAAGACAACGCCCAGCAGTACTACGACCAGACCCTGGCCGGGCTGCAGGCGGTGGTCCAGGCGGGTGTGTCCACCGCCGCAAACATGGTGGTCACTCCAGCTACTGTAGAAAAATTATTGGAGAACGCCGTTTTCCTGCTCAAGCAGGGCCTGGTGCACCTGGTGATCTCTCCGGTGGTGGGCCAGCCCTGGGAGGAGGCGGCGCTCTTGAGCCTGGACCGGCAGCTCCGCGAGATGACCCTGCTCTGGCAGCATTGGCTGCAGCGGCACCCGAGAAAGGCCGAAGACCTCCGGCGAAGCCTGCTTTCCGAGATCGCGCGGGCGCGCTACTGCGCGGGCGACGGACAGGTACAGCCGGATGCCCGCTTCTGGGTGATCGGCCCCGACGGCCGCATTTTTGGGGATGAGCCCGACATCCGCACCGAAAAGGCGCTGACCCTGGGCCACATCGACCAGATCGGGGATTTTTCGGAGCTGCCCGCGCTGCCCCGGAACGCCTTCCAGTTGATGTTTGATCGTGCGTTCTATCCAGAACATGTCCTGCGGGATGTACGACGCACCCACCGGCTCTTGGCCCGGCACAGCCGTGCCACCTACCTGCAGCTCTTCGGTCCGCTCCCCGAAGAGTAGCCGCTGCGGGCCTTTCTGCGGTCATGCCGCTATAGTAGGGCCATGCCTTCGCCGCGTGTCGCCTTGTTGGCCGTCAACCCCTGGAACAGCCCCGGACCGCTCCAGCCTTTTTCCTATGCGGCCTATCGCCTGCTCTCGGTATTGACAGGTCAAGAGATAGAGGCAAAAGTTTTTGATGGAAGAGGGCTTTCCCTGGATGAGTGGCAGGCCCAGATCGAAGAGTTTGCGCCCACGGTGATCGGGGCCTCTGCCTATGTGTGGTCTCTTCCGCTGTTTGTGCCCCTGCTGAAAGCACTCAAAGAGAAGGATCCCCGCCGATTGATCGTGATGGGTGGCCCCTCGGCTCGCCCGGCGATGTTGGCCCAGCCCCCCTGTACACCGCTGCGCGGGGTGGTGGATGTGCTGGTGACCGGCGCCGGAGAGGGGCCGATTGTGGATTTGGCACGTGCTACCGGCAAGAACCTTGCCGACATCCCCGGAATTCTCCTGCCGATGGGCGAGGGCTGGGCGCCGACCGCCCATCGGCACGATGCACCTTTTGACAGCATCCGCTCTCCCTTTATGACCGATGTGGCCCCACCAAATGTCTCCGCGCACCTGCAGACCTTTACCGGCTGCCCGATGAGCTGCAGCTTCTGTGCCTGGGGTACCGATTCGGGTGTTTCCCCCCACCACTCCAAGGAATGGCTGGTGGAGGAACTGCGCGCCTTCCAACGCCACGGCGTGCAGTCGGTCCTGAGTGTTGATGCTGCCTTGAACCTGCATCCCAAAGCATTCACTGCGCTGTACGAGGCCGAAGCCGAAACCGGCGCCCTGCGTGATTTGGACTTCAATACCGAGCTGTACCCCTCCCTGGTCACCGAGCAGATGGAAGAGTTTTTGCGGCACACCCGCCCCGAGATCGCGGTGGGTCTCCAGTCCTATGACACCGCCGTCCTTAAAAAGAACTTTCGGTATTTTAAGGAGGAGCGCTTTGAGTCGCTGATTGAACGCCTCGCCTCTTTCGGGCGGGTGGTGGTTGAGATCATCGCCGGACTGCCCGAGGACAACCCCGAGAATTTCCGGCGCACTATCGAACGTCTCCGACCTCTGCCCTGCAACATCCGCATTTTTTATTGTCTGGCCCTTCCCGATGGGCTGATGACCCGCGCCACCCCCCAGATGGAGCTGCGCTACGACCCGCTGAGCCTCCAGGTGACTTCCTGCAAAGGCTGGTCCACTGCGGATCTGGAGGCGGTCAAACGTTGGCTGGATGACGAAGCCCGGGCCAGCGGCGGTCTGGTCACCGCACAGTGGCCCCTTCCCGTTTTTGAACGTCAGGAAGTGGGTATCCTTGGCCGGGTCCCCGAAGCGCCGCTCTGGGAGATCTCCAAGCTGCGCTCGCCGGAAGGAAGGAGAGGCTGATGCGCCTGGAGGTGGCCCCGGCGACGGACTCAGCACCCCATCTGGACGCCCTCTGGAGGGGGGAGAAGGAGGCGGTTCTTCTCCAAAAAGCTTTACCGCAGGCTGCGGAAGTGGTGCAGTGCCTGGAGCGGGCCTCCCTGCCCCGCCTGCGCTTCGGGCAGCAATTTGAAGCCTGGTCCTATGGTCGTGGCCTGGATCGGGCGGGCCAGGATCATGCCGGCTTTTTTGAGGGAGTGCATCCTTTTTTGAAGCAGGTGGAGAAGGTGCTGGGCGGGATCTGGTCCCCGCTGCCCTGGATGCTGCAGCAGCTCCGAGCCCGGGCGGGAGGGCTGCCGTTGGAGGTTCCCAACGAAAACGGTCGCCCCTATCTGCCGTTTACCATCCGGGAGCTGCCGGTAGGCGGCTGTCTGCCCCCCCATGCTGAACTGGAGCAGCTCCGTCGCCCTCCCTACGCCCACTTTCGGGAGCAGATCGATCCCCAGACCCTGCTCTCCTGGTTTGTTACTTTGCAAGAAGCGGAATCGGGAGGCGAACTGGCCATCTGGTCGCTGCGCTACGCCGAGCTGGGGGAAGCACAGTTTCATCGGGATCACACGGATCTCTCCACGCTGCTACCTGGGCGTAGCTGTACAAAAATAGCTCCCGAAGCTGGCGATCTGCTGATTTTTGATGGGGGGCGGAATGTACATGCCGTCCAGACGGTGGCTGGCAGCCGCTCGCGCTGGACCCTGGGCGGCTTTGTGGCCGCCCGACGTGGGCAACCAGGCTGGTGGGCCTGGGCCTGATCAGCGCCGCTTCCATACCCGGAGGATCACCTTCAAAAAACCCACCGCCTGTAACGCTCCTAGTTGGTGGCAGGCATCTGCGATGGGATCCCCCGGAAGCTGGACATCGGCATCGGGCTTCCGCCCCAAAAAGTGCTGCCAACTGGGCAGGGTAGCCGCCGACAGGTCGTCTTCTTGGAGCATCTCCAATTCCAGAATTTCTGCCGCCTCCTCCCCCCAAAAATCCGGCCAGGGCCCCGCACCGGCCTGCACCCGCCGCTCGATCTCCCTCCCCACCGGTGTCCCTTTCAGCGCCCGCAAGGCCGGATTCGGCACCAGATCGGTCATCACCAGCCGCCCCCCCGGTCGCAGCACCCGCACCACCTCCTCCAAAAATTTCCGCCGCGAAGAGAAGTGAAAAGCCGCCTCCACACACAGCATCGTTGTGCAGGACGCATCGGGGAGCGGCAGTACACAGGCATCGGCACAGATCCACCGCACCGCCTGCGGAAAGGGCAGCTCTTTTGCGCGGCGAAGCTGGTCTTCATCCAGGTTGATCCCTATCAACTCCAGGTCTGCGACCCGCTGCGCCGCCTCCCACAGCGTACTGCCCAGCCCACAGCCCACATCCACCACCACCGCCCCCGGCACCAGCCCCGCCGCCTCCAAAACCTCCCGGTCCAGCGCCCGCTGCGCCTCCACCAACGACAGCCCCTCCCCCCTCCAAAAACCTAGGTGCAGTGCGCGCCCCTCGCTGCGATCCAACACCGGATTATAGACGATGGCCGGCATCCTCCCTCCGTGCCAGACACCAATAGGCCGTGTAGTTCAGACTCCCATCTGCTTGGACCCGGATCCCCACCGATGTCGGCGCCTTTCCGGGCGCGAGCTGCTGCGGGGCACCCAGCGCCACCAGCTCCTCTGCCGCACCGGGGGTGGCATGGGGGTGGTAGGCCCAGGTCTTGTAGATTTTTAAGGTTTTTCCTGGAGATCCAAAGCGCAATTGCAGCATCCAGGCCTCCGCTGCACAGCCCCTCCGCAGCCCCTGCAGCGCCGCAGGCAGAGGCGCCCCCCACAGCCGGGCTGCCGTCTCAAAAAGCACCGCTTCCTCCTCCGCCAAAAAGCTCCAATAGAACTTCCACGCCACCGGCCGGGCCCGCCCCAGCTTCAGATCTATCGCCAGGATGTAGGGGCTCCCCGCCACCTCCGGCAGCCGCCCCCCCATCAGCCGTGTACAGGCCTCCACCGCCTGCGGCCATTGCTTTTCGAGGCGTTGCAGCTCTTCCAGATACAGGGTTGCCGCGCGTCCCTCGTCCTCCACCCCCACAACCACCGACGCCTTCGGCAGCAACTGCATCAGCACATGTACTGTCCGCACATCAAAGCCACTTGCGCCCAACGCCGCCACCAACGCCGGTCGTGTAGAAGGCAGGTGCCGCCGGGGATTATACGAAAGCTGGACCCGCACCGGCCCGCTCCCCCAATCGGCGGCCACCCCGACTTCATAGGGGTCGCTGCCCGAAGCCAGCAGCCGGATCACCTGCGCCATCTGGGGCGTCACGCCCGGGATTTCCAGCTCCATCCACCCTCATCGCAGGTCCAAAACTATCGTCCGACCTGGCCCCGGGCCACCCCTACCCTCAGGCCCTGCGGGCTGAGTGAACCCGGGTTCACTCAGCTCGGAAGTGCTTCAGCCGAATTGCGTGATCTGCACCACGGTATTGTCGGGAAAGTGAGCAAAAAGCTCCAACTTTCCGCCCATCGCTTCAATGGTCTGGCGCAGCGTGCTCACCGTGGTATCGGTGCGGTGTTCCAGCTTGGAGACGGCCGCCTGCTGAGTACATGAACGTATACTTGTTGATTTGTTACGTGTTGCGTGGTACATGCTACAGGTATATCCAGATTTTTTGAATCATCTAATTCTCATCATGATGATGTCGTGCTACAGTGTATTCCACGTCCGGGGCCCCCACCCCATCCATCACTGCAAGAGGCCCTCCCCCGATGCACGCCCACTCCCCCGACATCCTGATCCGCCGTCTGGAGCCCACCGATGATCGGTCCACCTTCCGTTCGGGGAACATCGAATTGGACCGCTACTTCCAGCTCTACGCCGGGCAGAACCAGTTCCGGCACCACATCAACAGCAACTATGTAGCCATACAAGGGAATAACATCCTGGGTTTTGCGACGGTCAGCATCGGACAACTGGAGCGACAGAACCTGCCTGCGGAGGACACCAAAAGTATTCCGGCCTATGGCCTACCGGTGCTGCGCCTCGCCCGACTGGCGGTAGCGCAGCAAACCCAAGGGCAGGGCATCGGGCGGCGGTTGATGGCCGCCGTGTTCGGTCTGGCCCATCGGCTGGCTACCGACGTTGGATGTATGGGGGTGATGGTGGATGCCAAGCCCGAATCACGAGATTTTTATCTGAAACTGGGCTTCAGGACGATGGAGCTGACCCGTGGACAACTCGGCGACCGCCCGCAACCGGTGGCCATGTTTCTGAACCTCAAGCGAATCCCGCTGGACGCCCCACCCTCCTAAAACGGATCCCCATCTACCGCTTCTCCCGCCATTAATTGATGCATCGCGGGGGTTGGCTCTCCCCCCTGCTCCAGCATCTCCTCCACCATCCGATAGGAGGCTTCGGTGAGCACAATCCGGCCGGGAATCAGCAGATCCGCAGGCATCTCCTGCATTGCGTGCAGATAGTGGATCAGCGCCTCCTCGATGACGTAGCCCTTCTTCAGACCACGCGCATCCGTCATCTCTTCCAGAAGTCGGCGTGTACCCTCGGAAATGTACGCAGAAACCTGCACCTGATTGCCAGACATGGGAACCCTCTACGAAAACGTAGGAGATTTTCTGTCTTCCGGCAACCTGAGAAAACAAGAAAAACCCGGCATTCACAGCGAGCGCGTGAACCCGGGTTCAGTCTTGAGCCTGTTGCCACTGCTCGATGACCACTGAGAGCGCTGCAAGCGCCGTTTCCAGGGAAGCATCGAGGCGTCCAGAGGGGCTTTCCGCCCGTAGACCGCCGGACATCGTAGTGTCTATATCGACACGGATCCCAGTTTCCTTAAGTGCCTTCCGCAAATGTTCTGCATCCGCTTGGGCCACATAGAGTGTCAAGCCCGGCTTGCCCAAAGCATCGGCCGCATCCGCCACCAGACGATCCAGAAGCTCTGGCTGGGCGCGCAGCGCATCCCCCGCAATCCGGCGCGAAACTTCCAAAATCAGCGTCCCCGTCCCCGTCCGCAACTGCTTCAAAAGCTGCTGGCGGGACTGCTCTACTGACGTACAAAGCTCTGTCAGACGACCCAAACGGGCTTGCGCCTCCGCCTCCACCTGCGCCAGGCGTGCCTGGGCCGCCGCATGTTCTTTGGCGCGGGCCGCCTCCTTGGCCTCCCACTCCGCCTTCAAGGCCACCAACGCCTTGGATTCGGCAGAAGGGGCTGGGGGAGGAGACGGCGGCGGCGTGTCTACAGAACGGGCCCGGCTGGCAAGGGCAGAAGCGCCCGCAGAGCGCGGCTCGGCGGGTGCCGGCGGACGGACCAGCGGCTCCCAGGTATTATGCGGCTTGGGAAGCGGAACAAAGGGATAGTTGGCCATGGGGGACTACGCCCCCTCCTCGGTCTCCGGCCCGAGCATGATCACCCCTTCGTCGGCCAGCTTTTGAGCCGCCATCACGATCTTCTCCTGCGCCTCGCGCATCTGCGCCTTGCGCACCGAAGTCGCGATCTCCAGCTCCTCCATCAGATCCTGCGCCGCACGGCTCGAGAGGTTCTTCAGGAAGCGCTCGCGCATATCGTTGGAAGCACCCTTGAGCGCCAGCACCAGATCCGCACGGTCCACCACGCGCAAAAGTGCCTGGATCCCACGATCTTCCAGGGTGACCAGATCGTCGAAGACCACCATAAGGCGCTGCAGCTTGTCGGCCAGATCGTTCTCTTTCTCGCGGATCGAGTTGAGCACCGAGGTATTGCGATCGCGGGGCATACGACCCAGAACGCGGGCCGCCCCCTCCACACCGCCCACCGGCAGAGGATCGTCCAGATCCGCCAGAGCCCGGCGCATCGCCGCCTCCACATCGTCGGCCAGCTCACCGGAGATTTTTTCCGCACGCGCCATACGCATCGTCAGGTCCATCTGCACACCCTCTTCAAAAAGGGCGAGCACCCGCGCTGCATTCTCTGGACCCATCCGCAACAAAGCCACCGCCTGCACCTGAGGATGTTCCTCCGCCATCACCGCCGCAATCGCCGCCGCCGGACGGCTCTTGATGAAGGCCGCAAAGTCGTCGTCCACACGACGGCGGATCGCCCCGGCCACACGGGTACGACGGTCCTCATCCACCAGGTTCGGCAGCACCGTGCGCGCAAATTCCTTGCCGGAAGAGGACAAAACCGACGCCTGCCGAAGATCGATCAAAAAGTCACGGACCACCTGCTCCACCAGACCATCGTCCACCTCCCGCACCGAGGAGATGGTCACGCCCAGTTTTTGGACGTCGTCATCGGAGAGGTGACGGAGCACCGAGCGAGCCGCCTCGCGATCCAGGTACATCACCAGGATTGCGGCCTTCTCCAGGCTGGAGAGCTGGACGTTCTTTTTCTCGCTTTTAGCGGTAGCGGGAGGCATGGCTCAACCCCGGATCCAGCGGCGAAGTACCGCGGCAGAATGTTCAGACTCGCGACTGACCAGCTCGCTCAGGTCCTGAGCAGAGAGGGACTCAAAATTCTCCACCGCCAAGCGAAGGCGACGGTTCAGCTCCTCCGTGCTCTCTGCCGAAGCCGGCATCGGCGCGTTGGCCGCCCCCAGAGCCCCGGCTACCGCAGGCTGAGCCGCGCTGACCGGAGAAGGAGGTGTAGAGAGGAGGTAGCGCATCAGCGGCCGCACCACCATCACAAAGGCCAGGATCAGCGCAATGGCGAGGAGGATGTTGGTAGACTGACGCTCCAGGACCGCCATGGTCGGCTGAACTTCGGCTTCCGAGAGCTGCACATCGGCAAAGCGGGAGAACTTCACCACCACCTGATCGCCGCGCACCGGATCGTAGCCCAAAGCTGCCCGAACCGCCTCTTCCAGATCCGCCCGAAGAGCCGCTTCCGCCGCCGGATCCACCTTGCCATCGGGCGCCGCCGCCAGAAGCATCGCCTGGAGGACTTCGGTGTTGATCATGACCGAAGCAGAGAGGCGCTTGATCGCCCCCGCCGGCTTCGTGGTCGTGGTCGTGGTGCGGGTATAGTCGTAGGTGGTAGACTGGCTTTCCGACTTGGAACCGCCCGAAGTCCCCGCCGTCGCCGAAGCACCGGTGCGCTCGGGAAGGTTTGAATCGGTGCCCGGAACGCCCACCGCCTGGGTGTTGATCGCCCCGTTCTGAGAAGAGGTGATTTTTTCTTCGGCCGGCGTGGAGGTATTCGGGTCGATGGCCTGCACGGTGGACTGCACCGTCGCCGTGTCCAGCTCGGCCGAAACCGTCACCGTCAAGGCATCAGGAGAGCCCAGCATACGCCCCAGAACCGTGCGTACCGCCTCGGAAAGTTCGATCTCGCGGCGGGCCGTCAGCTTGTTGAGATCCGCCGAACCCGTCGGATCTTCGGCCTCCCCTCCCCAGAGGGTCCGACCATCGGAAACATCCAGAACGGTGACATCGGCCGTCGTCATGCCATTCACAGAGTTTGCTACCAGACGCGCCACAGAACGGGCGGTATCCTGGCTCAAGGTTGAGCCACCATCGGGACGCAGGGTCACCGAAGCGGTGGCGCGCACCTGATCGCGCAAAAACTCGGAGCGATTGGGCAGGTTCAAGTGGACTTTTGAAGCCGCGATCCCGTCGATGCCATTGATCGAGCGGATCAGCTCGTTCTGCATCATCATCTGACGGTACATCTGCTCCTTAAAAGGAGTGGCCCAAGGTTCCAGCTTTTCGATGCCTTCCAGGCCGACAACAATCCCTTCCGAGCTCATCGCCTTGCGCGCATCCAGCTCGTTGACCGCAGGCACCTCGATGCTCAAGCCATCGGCACCCAGACGGTAGGGAATCCCCATTCTACCCAGAGAACTGCTTACCGAGACCATATCGTCACCGGTCGCAAAACGGGAGAGGGTCACATATTGCGGTTGCGCCGCCCAGACGCCCACGCCGATGATGAAGGCCGCCGCCAGGACCATCACCGTGATCAGAACACGGCGACGGGTAGGGTCCAGACCCTCGTAGAAGGCACGCAGTTGGTTGAGGAACTCGTTCACTTCAGACTACCCCGTTGCCCTATCGGACTGCCGCAGAAGAGCTTTAGGGTAGAGGAGGAGGAGGCAGCGATCCGGCATCGGTGGAGCTTCGTGCGGCATCGCCGGAGTCAGGTCTCTTCCAAAAGCACCTGAAAAAACCCTACGCCGCCCTGCTCTCCTGCAGGCGCTGGTCTAGGGCGCGGAAGGATGCGCGGAGCTGCGGCAGCACTTCTCCGCCGGGGCCAAAGCGCTGATAGAACGCACTTTCCATAATCAGCATCTTGATTCCAGGACGAACCTCCTCACGTACGACTCGACAGGTCACGCCATCTACATCAAAAAGAGCCGTCTCGGGGGTCGGGTGCTGAATGGACAGGTTCATGGAACCTCCAGGACTTCGATATATCCGGGAGCCCAGATCTTGCAAAAATTCCGAAGCCACAGCGACCGTCGATGCCCAGAGGGATCCCGAAGGTGAATCATGTCTTGTGCATCGACCCTGTCCACCACCACCCAATGCCCTTTTTTGCGAGGCCCAATCAGAGCCGCCCAGGAACCGCCCGTAGAGATACCACGGGCGGCATCTTCAACTTCATCCGGTGCTATTTCGAGGTTCCCTCCCTTCCACTTCCTGCGGGTGGCCTTTGCCAACAGCCGTACGAACTCATCGGCCTGCAGGCCCCCAAAGCGTCGAAGCGCCTCCGGCAGCTGAGCGCTCGGCAGAATCCGGTCCGCAATCGGCCTTTGATCAAGAACAATGCCCCGATCTGCGGCCAACATCACAATGCAGGCCGCCCCACAGGCGGTATCGTGTAGTTGAACTTCTACGGAGGGGTCAGGCGTGGAGTGAAGCAGCGGCATCGTGGCAGTCCTCCGCCTTTATAGCCCCCGCAACTCTTTATCCGACAAGAACTGAAGAAGCGTCCTCGGAACGAATCCTCACCGCCCCCCGCGCATCACCTTCTTCTCCAAAAAGCTCACCTCGGCCACCCGGTCAATAGGCGTCCCCGGCACCACTTCGCCGGGAGAGAGCACATACATCCGGGGGATCGCACGATCCAGAAGGCGGCGGATCGGCCCGCGTGCCAGCGGCGGCACCAACAACACGGGTGGCGTGTTCTGCGTCCAGGCCTCCACCTGCGTCCGCACCGTCTGGATCAGCTTGCGGGTGGACTCCGGATCGAGGACCAGGTTCATCACCCCGCCATCGCTGCCCTGAAGCCCGCGAAGAATCACGTCTTCCACATCCTGCGCCAGCGCCAGATAGCGGAGCACCCCATCCTCCCCCACAAAGCGCGAGGTCACCGACCGCGCCATCCGCTGCCGCACAAATTCGGTCAGAACCTCGGGATCCCGGGTGCGGGCTGCGTACTCGGAGAGCACCTCCAGAATGCCCTGCACATCCCGGACCCCCACCCCTTCCTGAATCAGATTCCGGAAGATCTTCAGAACGACCGCGCGCGAAAGAGGCTCGGGGATCAGCTCCTCTACCAGTTTCGGGCTGTCTTTGGATACCCGCTCCAGCACCTCGGATAGCTGCTGCCGGCCATACAACTCGTGGGCGTGACGCCTGAAAAGATCGTCCAGGTGCGTCGTGAGGACGGTGGGTACGTCCACCACCGTATAGCCCATCGACTGCGCCCGGATCCGCTGCGCATCCGAGATCCACACACCCTTCAGCCCGAAGACCGGATCCACACCGGGAGGACCGGGCAGTTTTCCAGTTACGGTGCCGGGATCCATCGCAAGATTCTGGCGAGCTACCACCTTGCCCGTCCCGATGGCCTCCCCCCGCAGAAGCACCCGGTACTGACCGGGCCCAAGCCGCAGGTTGTCGCGTACATGCACCGAAGGAAGCACCGTTCCCAGCTCCTGCGCGAGCTGGCGGCGGATCCGCTGGATCCGATCCACCAGTCCCTGCGCCCGGGACTGGTCCACGAGGTAGACCAGGTCCAGCCCCACCTCCAAAACCAGCGGCTCCACCTTCAAAAGTTCTTCGATGGGCGTCTCGGGTGGCGGCGTATTGGCAGGAGAAAGCTCCGCTTTGCTCATGGGCTTCGGCTTCGGACGCTGTAGCGACCAGGCCACCCCCGCCAAGCCCACCGTCAGGATCGCAAAAACCACCCGCAGACCGGGCACCAGCACAAACATCCCCGCCAACGCCGCGAGCATCGCGATGATACGGGGGTTGGAGAGCATCTGGTCTTCCAGCTGGCTTTCCAGCGTGGAACCATCCACATCCGACACACGGGTCACCAGAATACCGGCCGCCGCCGAGACGATCAGCGCCGGGATCTGGCTAGCCAGTCCATCGCCGATGGTCAGGATGGTGTAGTAGGAGAGGGCCGTGGTCAGGCTCACCCCGTTCATCACCACCCCGATGACCACCCCCGCGATGATGTTGATGACGGCGATCAAAATCGCCGCGATCGCATCGCCCTTGATGAACTTCGAGGCACCGTCCATCGCGCCGTAAAAATCGGCTTCCCGGGTGACTTCGGCGCGGCGACGGCGTGCCGTCTTTTCGTCGATCAAGCCCGCATTCAGCTCGGCATCGATCGCCATCTGCTTGCCGGGCATTGCATCCAGGGTGAAGCGCGCCGCCACCTCGGCCACACGCCCAGCGCCCTTCGTGATAACAATAAAGTTGATCACGATCAGGATGCAGAAGAGGATGAAGCCGACGACGTAGTTGCCGCCGACCACAAAATTCCCGAAGGCCTGGATCACATGCCCGGCTGCGGCCGGTCCCTCCGAGCCATGGAGGAGGATCAGCCGGGTACTGGCCACATTCAGGGCCAGCCGGAACACGGTGCTGACCAGCAATACCGTCGGAAATACCGAAAATTCTACCGACCGCTTGACAAAAAGAGCCACCAAAAAAATCAGGAGCGCCAGGGTGATGCTGCAGGCCAACAAGATGTCGAGGATGAAGGGCGGCAGCGGCACCATCAGGATGGCCATGGCACCAAAAGCGCCCAAAGCAAGCACCGCATCGGCGTTTGCCTTGATGTGGTCGCCAACGGTCAGGGAGGGTGCGGGGGGTGCGCGCAGGGCCGGCATGGGCCTCTCATCGGACTGCCGGGGGGGAAGTTGAGCGGTGCTTTTTGGGTTCCGGCGCCCTCCGGTGGGTGGGGCTTTTCGCTTCCCATCGATTCTGGGCCTTGGACCTATGTTGAGAAGCGAAGTATCACTCTTTCCCATTTCAATGGGAAGATGGCTTCCCATCCGATTCGACGAAAACCAGCCTCCTCCCGTATCCGCTGAGTTGGCACGCTTCTTGCTACATACCGCTGCGACACCCCGGTTCACTCCGGGTGGTAGAACCGAAAGGCACAAGCGAAAGCCCACCCCTCGACGTTCTGCTGGTGACGCAAGCTCTGAACCGGTGAAAGCCGGAACCCAGAACAAGCCAGTCCAGCCAAGCCCACGGGAGCAGCGGGCCTCTTCATCGGAAACGGTGCAGACGGCAACGGACCCGGACGCAGAGTAAAGCCTTGAGGTTCAGCGCGTTTGAACGATGGAAACATCGGGCGGACAAACAAGAACGGGAAGGCAAGGATCGCGGTGAAGGCGGAAGATCGAAAGATCCAAAACCCTGACGCGCTCCCACGGTTGAACGGGGTAACCCTTTCGGTCGTCGCTTCGTTCGGGGGGAATACTTCGAAGGGCAGGATCATTTTCGCGGGAATTTGAGGTTCGCACCTCATCGAAACGTGAAAAACCTCAGGATCGGATGTCGGATGCAACAAGCCGACCGCTCTGTGGAGGAGCAAACCGCCGAAGGGTTGAGAAAACCCAGGGGCGGAACAAGAAGAAAGGTCCGCAGCCTTTCTTCCGATGGACACCGGGAAACCGGCGTCCGGGAGTGGACTCCGCAGCAGGAAACGATGAAGAGGCGTCTTTGGCAACCCCAAGAGAGGATGTTCTTCCGAAAGGGAGAACAGCTACGATTCGAAAGCGCCGGAACAGACGGCGTGAAGGACGGTGGGTGGTTTTGCAG
>CAITDR010000639.1 GCA_903891165.1 uncultured Pseudomonadota bacterium | reverse complement strand
GCTGGCGGTGCTGGGGGGGCTGCGCGGATTTGGACGTGGCGCGACTGTGCTTCTTGGGGGGATCTTTGCGGGTGGTATGTTCTTCCTCCCTTTTCTGCCCCTGGAGCCCAGCACGACGCTCAGCCTGCTGTCGCGACCGGTGATGGCCTGGCCTCCGGGGAGCTGGGCGGGTTTCCCCTTATGGCAGGCCTGTTTCTGGCCGTTGGGGGTGGCGGTTCTTTTTGGTGGAAGCCGCCTTCTGGGGCCGGTGGCCATGGCGCTCTGTGCAGGGACGGGGGCCTGGCTTTTGTCGGGAGCCTCTACGGGGACCACGGGAATCTGGTGGATGCCGCTGGACTATGACCGCCTCTGGCTGTTGATCCACGGGGGGCTTTGCTTGGTGGGCGGCCTGGGGGTGGCGGGGATGCAGAAGATGAAACGGAGGCAGGCATGACCATCCAAGGCAAGCTGGTACGCCGGGATATCGGGGCGGGGGTCTGGGTGCTGGAGACTGCACGGGGCAGCTACAGCCTGCGGGGGGCCATCCCCGCCGCCCTGGAAGGCCGCCAGGTGGAGGTAGAGGGAGAGGAGGAGGACAGCTTCGGCTTCTCCATGATCGGCCCCACGCTGCGCCTGGGGGCTATCCGCGTGGCCTGAGCGCCGCCGCCTCCTCCGTCCTGCCTTCGGGTTAAAGAACGGGCATGAACGCTGCGCCCCGGGTCCACCGCCTTGCCATCCCCATCCGCTTCGGCGTCGCCGATCCGGTGGGCATCGCCTACTATCCCCGCTACTTTGACTGGTTTCACCAGGCGATGGAGACCTGGTTCTCCGAGGGGCTGGGGATCTCCTATGCGGAGTTCTTGAAGGAAACCGGCTTTCCAACTATTGAAACCAACTGCCAGTACCGCCGTCCCTGCAGGCTGGGGGAGACGGTCACGGTGGAGCTGCGGGTGGGTGAGCTGGGCCGCAGCTCCATGCTGCTGAAGTACCGGGTTGTGGGCGCCGAAGGCGAGCTTCGGGCGGAGGCCTGGAACCGGGTAGTATTGATGGATACCAATCCCACCAGTCCCAGCTACTTCCGCCCGCTGCCCATTCCCGACGATCTACGGGAGAAGATGCTGCCTTTTTTGGAAGCAGCGCCTAACCCTTGACGCAGACCACCTGGCGCAGGGTGGCCACCACCTCCACCAGCTCCTCCTGCGCCGCCATCACTGCCTCAATCGACTTGTAGGCCATCGGCGTTTCGTCGATGACATTCTCGTCTTTCCGGCATTCAATGCCCTCCGTGGCACGGATGTGATCCTCCAGGGTATAGCGCTTCCGCGCCTCGGTGCGGCTCATCGAGCGACCCGCCCCATGCGAGCAGGAGCAGAAGGACTGGGGGTTCCCCTTTCCACGCACGATGTAGGAACGTGCTCCCATAGAACCGGGGATAATCCCCAGCTCTCCGGCACCGGCACGCACCGCCCCTTTACGGGTTACCCACACTTCTTCGCCGTAGTGGGCCTCCCGGGAGATGTAGTTGTGGTGGCAATTCACAGCCGCCTCCTCCGTCGTAAAGGCGGGAAGTAGAGGAGCAACCGCCCGAAGCACGGCATCCAGCATCAGCGACCGGTTGGTGGCCGCGAAGTTCTGGGCCCAACCTACGGCCTCTACATAGTCCTGGAAATACTCCGATCCCTCGGGCAGATAGGCCAGATCGCGATCGGGCAGGTGCACAAACCAGCGCTCCATCTCGCGGCGGGCCTTCTCGATGAAGTAGGAGCCGATGCGATTCCCGACCCCACGCGACCCGGAGTGCAGCATAAACCAGACTTTTCCCTCTTCGTCGAGGCAAAGCTCGATGAAGTGGTTCCCGGTGCCCAGCGTTCCGAGGTGGTTGGCACTGTTCACCTGTTTTCCGATGGCGGGGTGACGCGCACAGATTTTCTGGAAGAGGGGATCCAGCTCCTTCCACGCCGAAACCACGGTCGGGGGCAGATTATCCCAGGCACCTTCGTCGCCTTTTCCGCCGTTTGCACTCCGTCCAACGGGAACGGCCCGTTCAATGGCACGCCGTACACCGGCCAGGGAATCGGGGAGCTGCTCCGCACGCAGGCTGGTGCGGATGGCCACCATACCGCAGCCGAGGTCCACCCCCACGGCCGCCGGGATGATCGCACCCACCGTGGGGATCACACTGCCGACGGTGGCGCCCACACCGACGTGGACATCGGGCATCACCGCCACATGCCGGAAAATGAAGGGCAGCCCAGCTACATTCCGAAGCTGCTCCATGGCTTTTTCTTCGACGGGTACCCCACGGGTCCAGGCGTGGATGGGGACACCGGGGGTGTGGTGGATGTCGTGCTGGCGTTCGGTCTGCATGTTGGACTCCTTGTAGCCGGAAGAGGAAGCAAAGACCGTGCCAGAAAAAAAATTGAATATTTTTGGACCTTTGACGTAGAGGCCCCTCCGCCGGCCTTATCCAATCAGATAAGCTATTCGAAATTTTTCGAGCCCGAGATGAATGTACTTCCTATCCGCGTTGTTGGCATTTTGGGCACCACCTTGGACCGGGGTGCGCAGAACAAACGCTGGTACCGCTGGCGGCCCACCGTTGCGCTGGGCATGCAGCCGGATCTGCCGGTCAGCAGCGTGGACCTGCTCTTTCAGGCTCCTTTTTTTGAGCTGGCGCGCCAGGTGCAGGCGGATCTTCGGGATGTTGCGCCGGCGATGACCGTACATCTGCACGAAATCCCCAAGCATGATCCGTGGGATTTTGAGGAGGTCTACGACCGATTGGCCGACTGGGCCCAAGCCCACCCGCCGCGCGAAGGCGAGCGCAGCTTGCTGCACATCTCCACCGGATCGCATGTGACGCAGATCTGCATGTTTCTGCTCGCAGAAGCTGGGCTTTTGCCGCGGGAGCTGCTGCAGACCTCGCCCGGTAGCTCTCCCGCCGGCAAGTACAACCTGATCCACCTGGATCTCTCTCGGTATGACCGGATTGCCGCCCGTTTTGCGGCCCAACACCAGCGCGGGCAGAGGCTCCTGACCGGAGGTCTGGAGAGCCGATCCGCCGCTTACGCCGCCCTGATCGCGCGTATTGAGCAGGTGGCGATGGCGAGTACAGCGCCCATCCTCTTGGGGGGACCCACCGGTGCGGGAAAAACCTGGATGGCCCGTCGTATCTATGAACTACGCCGCAGCCACAGCTTGAAGGGCCCCTTTGTAGAGGTGAACTGCGCCACCCTTCGCGGAGATGGGGCGATGTCCGCCCTTTTTGGCCATGCCCGTGGGGCCTTCACCGGTGCCTTGCAGGAGCGTGCGGGACTGCTGAAGAGTGCAGATAAAGGTTTGCTTTTTCTGGATGAGGTGGGCGAGTTGGGGGTAGAGGAGCAGGCCATGCTCCTGCGGGCCATTGAGGAGCGCCGTTTTGTGCCCCTGGGCAGCGACCGGGAGCAACGCTCCGATTTTCAGCTGATCGCGGGGACCAACCGGGATCTTCGGGAGGCGGTGGCGTCGGGGCACTTCCGCGAGGATCTGTTGGCGCGCCTGGATGTTTGGAGCTTTGTTCTTCCCGGACTGCGGGATCGGCTCGAAGATCTGGAGGGGCTCCTGGATCAGGAGCTGCGGCTGCGCGGCGAGCAGCTCGGGCGGCGGCTGAGTCTGAGCACCCAGGCGCGGGATCGCTGGTTGGAATTTGCGCGGGCACCGGAAGCAGAGTGGAGGGGGAACCTGCGGGATCTGGGGGGATCGGTGCTGCGTATGGCGACCTTGGCACCTGGCGGTCGGGTGGATCTGCCCACGGTGGAGGAGGAGCTGGAGCGCCTCCGTGCGCGCTGGTCGGGGGGCAAGGCGGATATTCTAACGGGACTCTTGACAGAGCAAGAGCTATCAGAGTTGGACCACTTTGATCGCGTGCAATTGGAGGAGGTGGTGCGGGTCTGCCGCCGGAGCCGCAGCCAGTCCGAGGCGGGCCGGGTGCTTTTTGCGGCTTCCCGGCGGCTCAAGGCCAACCCCAACGACGCGGATCGACTGGGGAAATATCTCACCAAGTTCGGCCTGGACTTCGAGCGGTTACGGAGCTGAAGCTGCTCCACAGGGGCGAATCCTGCGATAGCTTGGGGAGGAGAGGATCGATGGGCAAAACACCGGTTTGTGTCTATGTGCTGTTCCACCCCAAGGGGCCAGAAGTGGCGGCGCTGGCCCGCTCTCTTTTTGAGTGGCTGCGCCTGAAGGTGGACACCGGCGACGGGTTGGCCACGGGGCTGCCGGTCTACTACCGGGCGGTGGTGGAAAAAGAGAAAATATATCCTGCGATAGCCTGGGAGGATGCTCATCGAAGTGCGGTGGTGGTGTTGGTGGACGACCATATGGCCACCGATCCCGCCTGGCGCTCTGCTCTGCGGAGGATTCAACAGGAGTCAACGGTTCAGAAGGCACTTTTTCTCCCGGTGATGGTGGATCGTAGCCTGGACCAATTGGCCTTTCTCTCCGAACGCTACAACCCGATCCGAATCTATGACCCGGCCGATCCGGTGCTTCCTCCCCCGTCGGAGGACGTGCTGGAAAAAAAGCAACGAACGGAGGTGGAGCAGCGACGAATCCGCCTTCGTTCGGCGCGCCTTCGCCGGGGGGTCACCGAAGCACTCGCGCGGGTGCTGCGTATCGACGGACTGAGTGGCAAGACCAGTCGCCTCCGGGTTTTTGTAAGTCATGCAAAATCGGATGGGAGTGAGATCGCGGCACGTTTGCGCGACGGTCTTGCGTCGGTGAGCCAGATGGAGAGCTGGTTTGATGTGAATGATCTGGCGGCGGGGGGGATGTGGCGGCAGCCGATGCACAAGGCGGCGGAGTCCAGCTCCGGGGGGATGATCGCCGTTTTGACCGATGCCTACCCCACCCGACCCTGGTGCAGGCTGGAGGCCCGGGCGGCACGAACACCGGTTCAATCAAAACACCTTAAAAACCTGTATAAAGCGCAGCCGGTGGTGGCGGTACAGGTGCTGGGAGCCCGCTGGACCCGCGCCGTGGGTCCGCTGGCACAGGTGCCCCGGATCGGGTGGCCCACCGACGCCGGGGATCCTCTTCGGGAACGCCGGATCCAACAGGAACGGATTGCCGATGTGGTGGACCGGCTGCTCCTGGAGGTGCTGCTGGCGGCGCTGATGCGCTCGGTGGCGGCCTCCAATCCCGGCTCCACCGTGCTGGACTTCATTCCCGACGCGTGGTCTCTGGCCGAAATCCGTGAACAGCTTGGTGCGGGGAGTGGTCCCGTACATATCCTCTATCCCGGCCATGGTCTGCGGCCGGCCGAGCGGGAGGAGCTGGATCGGGCTGTGGACAAGCTCTTCGGGGAGAAAAGTACCCTGGAGGCGCTGGAGGAGCGGAACCTGGACCTTGGAAAGGTACCCGCCGAAGGGAAAAATGTAGCACTTTCGGCTGGCGGAGACCCGGAGGAACTTTGGCGCGAGGGCCTTGGGCGCGAGCACATCGACGATGTCCTCCTCCGCCTCACTCGGCAGCTCCTGGCGCGGGGCCATCGCTGTGCCTATGGGGGCTCGCTGAATGAACGGGATGGCTTCACCTACGCCATCCTGGACACCGCGGAGGCCTGGCGGATGGACCAGCCCCTGGTGGTGCCCAAAACAACAGCGGGGCAACAGCACCTGATCGAGCGGGGGGAGGACGCCATTGAGCGGCCCCCGGTACAGAGCCACCTGGCCTGGCCATGTAGTGAGGAGCTGAACCTGAAACATCAGGCGAAATACCTTGGGATTTGTGGCTTTGTTGTCCACGACCGGGTGGAGCCCCTGGAGCTGGGCCGCTATGATCAGCTCCCCGCCTTCCGACACCCGACGGTGGCGGCGGTTCAGGGAATTGCCGAGCTGGATCGCCTGTTGGGAGAGGCATGGCGGACCCTGCTTCAGGCGGAGTCCCTGGCCGCCATGCGGCGCCGGATCTCCAGGGAGACGGATTTTCGCGTGCTTCTGGGCGGGAAGATCCACGGCTGGTGGGGTTGGCTGCCGGGGGTGGGGGAGGAGTTGATGTCCTCTCTGGTCCTGCAAAAGCCGGTGCTTCTGGTGGGTGCCTTTGGGGGCTGTGCCAAGGTGATCGCCGATTTTGTCCTGGCCCCGACTGCGGACTATCCGACCGAATTGACCTTTGATGGGGAGCTGGCGTATCGGAAGGCCCGAGGTACCGCCGCGGATTGGCTGGGCGGCGGCACTTCCGAGGAGCTGCGGCGCCAGCACTTTTCTGACCTGGAACGGGCACTTCGGGAGCTGCGGGCTGGAATCTGGCATGATGCCCACGCGCCTGACGCGGACGAAGAGCGCTGCAGCTCCGATCTGGTCACCGGGATTCCGCGGCAGGCCTGGATCGAGCTGGCGAGGGAGAGCAGCGCGACCGCCGTGATCCGGAGGATCCTCCG
>CAITDR010000638.1 GCA_903891165.1 uncultured Pseudomonadota bacterium | reverse complement strand
GCCGTCGCCCACCGCCTCCAGCAATTTTCGGTAGATGGGCTGGGTCCCCAGGGTTTCCGAGTCGCCCACGCCCACAAAAAGCCGCCGCGCCCGGCTTACGGAGACGTTCAAACGCCGGGGATCGGCGACAAAGCCGACCTGCTTGTCGGCATTGGAGCGTACAAAGCTGGCCAGGATCACTTCTTTTTCGCGACCCTGGAAGGCATTCACACTGCCGGACTCGATTCCCGGAAAACGTTTGTGGATGGCGCGTAGTTGGGCACTGTAGGGGGTGATGATGCCCACCTGATCGTCTTTGAGGCCCCTGGCCCGCAACGAGGCCAGCACCTGCTCCAGGATCCGCAGCTCGCCCGGGTTGGCGTAGCTGCCCATTCCGTCTGGTTCTTCCTCCAATCCTACGCCTGCGGTGTCTACAAAACGGGCCGGTGGCGCCGTCCAGGGACCCTCCGCGATCCCCAGATCGGCAAGGCTCCGTCCCGCAACCGAAGGGTGGGAGTGCAGGCGGCCGGGATAGTTCGGGCCACATAGACGCAGCAGCGCGTCGTTCATGCGGTATTGTGTGTCCAACATCGGAAAAGGGAAGCCCTCGTCCACCAAACGCTGGAGCAGGCTACGCTCCAGTACCGGGTCCCGGGACTTCACCACCGGACCCAATTGCTGCGGATCTCCCGCCAGGATCAGGCGCTTCACCCGCGCCGCAAGCAGCCAGAGGGCGGGCTCCCAGATCTGTGTGGCCTCGTCCACCACGGCGGTGCGCGGTGCGGTCAGCCCTTCGCCGCGGGTATGCAGGGTGCCCAGGGTCATCGCCACCACGTCAGCATTTTCCAGAATCTCCCGCTTGGCCGCGGACCATTCCTCGTTGATGGCACTGCGCAGCTCCTGCTGCTCCAGGCCGGTAGCGCGGGTGGCCTGCCGCAGCAACTTCTGGATCACCGTGGCCCGAGCACCATGAAGGATCCGATGCTCCAGGGCGAGAGTACTAACTTCTAGGCCGATTCTTGCGCTCACGCCCAGACGCACCACATCCAGCCCGGCGCGCGACGCGGTCAGCGCCAGATGATCCACGGCCATGTTCGAGTCGGCCAGTGCCCAGGCGCGCTCCCCACGCTCTTTGAGCGCCTGCAGGATCGCCACGAGTACCCTGGTTTTTCCCGTTCCAGGGGGCCCGTGGAGCAGCCCCACCTCGGTGGCCCCCAACGCCAGCTCCGCGGCGGCACGCTGGGAGGGATCCAGCGCGGCAAAGCAGGGAGATTCCCAGGGGTCGGGCCGGTAGGGACTCTCGCGGCCCAGGAGCAGCGCCGCCAGCGGCCCCTTCAGGTTCACCGAGCGGCGCAGGGCGTCGGCCTGCTTGTCCATCAGGCTGTGGTCCAGCCGCCGGGACACCGCCCAGGGACCTTTGCCGTCGGGATTGCCATCCACCCGCAGCTCGACCGTACTGCCGTCCGCACCCTCACAGCGGGCGGTCCAGCCCTGGTCCGGTCGGCCCAGCGGGGCCAGCAGGACGGGATCGCCGGCGCTGATACCGGCATGAAGATCCTGGCCACGAAGGACCACATTTACGCGCCCCTTGCTGCGGTACTCCACCGAGAGCAGATCCAGGGGGTACCAGGTGAAGCCCTGGGCGGCCCGACCGGGAAGCGGAAGAGCGCGAAGTTGTGCGATCTCCTCCTCGATAGCGGCTTTTTCCCGCTCCATGGCCAGCAGGAGGGCATCGATGTGGGGATGATCCGTGGAAGGTGGCATGGCGCCTTCTATCCGGTTGGGGCGCTCCTGCCGATTCTGTAGTGCAGGCTACGCGAGAAAGCGCGCCCGCTCTTCGGGGGAGGGGATGCGGCAGGCCTCTTTCCGCCCCCAGACGTGGTACCGGATTTTTGCAAAAGTCCGATAGCCCCAGTCTGTAAAGCTTCGAGGCAGGTAGGCCAAAATAGCCAGCCAACGCCAGGGAAAGGGTAGCTGGGCGGCGATGCCAAAGGCGGCGCTGGAGTGCCAATAGAGCTGCTCCCCCGCGTCGTCCTCCTCCAGCAGGATCAGCGAGTCCAGATCCGCGGGAAGCTCGGGATGGCGCGCCTTCATCAGCTGGGCGGCTTCCCCCTGAAGTGGAGCAAAAAGCAGCTTTTTTTCCCGATCATGGTCCAACAACCACTGGACGCTGACATCGCAGAAGCCACAGAGGCCATCAAAAAATACCGTGTACCGAGGGGCCATGACCGGAAAATAAGCACTTCCTCCTCCCCCGTCCGCTCTTCCTGCCCAATAGGCCGGAAAAAACTAGGGCGCGAAGCAGGCGATGGGGCGGCCATCGGCGCCCGGCTGCACATCACAGGTGCCGCTATAAAATGTCCGCATGCGCAGAGCATTTTTCTCCATCTTCTCCATCACCTCCGCAATACCGGACCAGGCCCAGCCCTCCACTGCACTGTCGGGCACTCCGCCGCCCAGGCTGGCACGGGTCTGGTAGATGACCAGGGTGTCCCGTGGTCCGAGCGTCAGCAGAAGCCAGTCGCCCTCGTTCACGGGTGTCATCAGCGCCTCAGCGTAGCGTTCACCCATTTTTGGCTTCGCAAGTGCCATTCCCGCCTCATCCAACTTCCAATGCCGCTCCCAGACCCCGGATTTTTCGGCGAGGGCGGCGTTGCCACGCAGACGGATCGCCCAGTGGCGATCCTGCAAAGGCCAGGGCAAGTCCAGGTACTGATAGAGCAGCTTCTCACTGGCCCATCGCCCAGCGAGCACCAGCTCAGTCACGCCCTTCACCGGCTCGGAGGGCTTGTCGTCGGTGATGGAAAGCCAGGCTTCTTCGCGGCTGACCGCCCAACAATCGATGCCCATCGCTACTTGAGGATCCCCGTCGATCCGTCGTCTGGCCAGACCGTTCTGGTCCAGCTCAGCCCACACTGCAGTATCCAAGTTCTGCGGCGGCATAAATGAAAGAGCCTGGACGACGGCCGAAACCGCTGCCCAGGCTCCTACGAGCGCTGCTGCCCCCAACTACTCGGCCTTAGCGGCTTCGCCTGGCATTTTTGCCACGGGGACGGTGATAAACTTGAACTTCGCCCAACCCGCGATGTTCGCGGAAGCGATGATCCGGCGTACCACCTTGAAGTCGGACTTGATGTCCGCCTGCACCAGCAAGGTCTTGTCGAAAGGCTTGGTGGGATCAGGAACAATCCCGGCCATTTCGTCCAGCTTGGTCTGGAATTCCTTCTTCTTGGTGAGCACAGCGACCAGGCCGGGAATCTCGGTCTGGAGCTCGTTGCCCATTTCCTCGGCGGAGATGGGGTTGTTGTCCACCAGAATGGTCTTGTCCGGGAAGACCACCACAACCACGCCCTGATCCTGCAGTGCAGGACCGGTTTTGGAAGTGGGAACCTGGATCTCTCCGCGAAGCTCTACCGCACCCGTGGCCTTGAACAGCTGGATGAGGAAGATGACGAGGATGGTGAACATGTCCACCATCGGCGTCAGGTTCAGGGAGACGAACATGTTCTTTTTACCACCCCCCGAAAGAGGGCTGGTGCGCAGCCGCCCGATCGGAGGATAGGCGGCCCGTCGGCCTGGCGTTACGATGGAAGCCATCTCAGCCCCCTGTGGGCGCCGGTGCGGGCGGCGCAAGTGGGTTAGCGGAGGGCGGACCACCGGCAAGGGCAGACTGCGGATACTCGTGGATGCGGGTGATGTCCAGAACCTTGATCATCTCCTCGTAAAAGACGCCGTCATCGGTGTTGATGACAACCATCTTTTCGTCCGGATAGGTCTCACGGTCCTTGGCCACCAGCGCGTCCAACTTCTCGTAGTCGAACTGTTTGCCGTTTGCATCCGCCAGCTTTTCGTCCGTCGCTTCGATCTTGGGAAGAATGTGGTCGGCGGGCGTGGTCGCCATATCTTCCGGCTTGCGGAAGATCTGGTAGCCCTCAGAGGTCACGTGGATGGTGAGGGGAGGAGGAGGAGGAGGGTCAACCACTTCCGGTACAGCGGGAGTGTCCGACACGAGCTGCTCGTGCTCAATGGCCGAGATCTCCGCCCACACCGCGGTCATCATCAGGAAGGCGAGAAGGCAGGAGAGAAAGTCGATGAACGGAACCAGATTCAGGTCCACGTTCTGTCCTTTCCCTCGGCCTTTGCCTCCTGTATCGACGGATACTCCCATGGTACTACACCACAGCCTGGGCGCCTTCCTGCTTGGCCGCCCGGTTGGAGAGTACAAAGTTGATCTCGGCTACAACAGATTCGTTGATGGCTTCGATGATGTGCTGGGTCTTGGCCTGAATCACCGCGTAGATCAGGAGGATGAGCACGGCGCATCCCAGACCGTAGGCGGTGCAGTGCATGGCCTCGGAGATACCCTCGGAGAGCACCTTGGCCTTTGCAGCCGCGTCCATACCTTCACCGGACACCGACTTGAAGGTGGCGATCAGACCGGAGATGGTACCGAGCAACGCCGCCAGGGTGGAGGCGTTGGAGAGCACCGCGAGGTAGCCGGTGCGGGCTTCGATCTTGGGGACTTCCCCGAGAGAAGCCTGGTCCAGCGCGGCCTGGATTTCCTTGTCGGGGCGGTGGGCCTTGAGCAGACCGGCGCGCAGGATACGGGCGATGGGGCCCTGGCGCTGGCTGGAGAGCCAACGGACGGCGGCCTGGGTGTCGCCGCGCATGATGTGCTGATTCAGGCCGGAGAGCAGGGAGTGCTTGTTCTCCGCGCAGTCGAGCCAGAGCACCTTGATGCGCTCAATGATGATGACGATGGCGGAGATGAGGCAGAGAGAGATGAGGTGCATACCCCACTTGCCTTCCCGGTAGAACTGAGCCGCTTCAGAAAAAAACTCCACGTCTGACTCCTAGGTAGCGCCGCACGCGCCGCAGGTAATGGTCGACGCCGCGTAGAGGAAAACTCCCACGCGGGACGTTCCGATTTGTACCAGAAAGGATGCGCCCGATCCACATCTGGCTGGTCCAGAGATTGTGAAGCAAGCGCATAGATGAGGGGAAAGTATAGGACTAACCTTGTAGAATCAAGAAATTTATACCGAGAAATTTCCGGCGCAATTTCGGCAGGAGCGCTGGCGCGCGTGCACGGGAGCGCCTCGCGCCGGTGCCCACGTCATTCTCTACGCTGCGGTGGGCCTTGGCGTGACGAAAAAAGGCGGAAGGGTTGACAAAGGGGCCCGCCTGCGCTTTCATCGCACCCTCATCTGGGGATCATTCATGGCCACACTTTCCCTTCTTCCTCTGCTTCTGGTCGCCTGCGGCGGCACCGAGCCCGCAAAGCCAGTCGAGAAGAAGCCTGCGAAGCCAGCCTGCGAGCTGACCTTCGCCACCCTTCCCGGCGGTACCTTTTTGCGTCAGAACGTGGACGGCAAGAAGGAGAACATCTCGCGGGTGCGCTTCTTTGACGAAGGTGGGAAGTTGAAGGCCAACTACACGGCGGGCTCTCCCAACAGCGTCTACACCTATGCCTGTACCGAAAAGAGCGGGATGCTGGACTGCCTGGAGGAGAAAACCTACAACGAAGCATGGTGTAAAGCCTATGCGTCGGTACACGACGGCGTCTGCGATCCGGCGGTCCTCGGGCCGATGATCGGGCTCACCGCCGATCAGCTCAAAGCCGATGCCGAGAAGGTGAACAAGGAGCTGAAGGGCTTGAAAGGCGAAGAAAAGACCCGGCAGCGCGAGGTGGACAACACCCCCAACAACAAGATCCGCTCCCACTTCGTGGCGGCCATCGACGCGGGCAAGTGCCAGCTGACCCTGCAGGACAAGTACCTGACCATGTTCAATGGCCAGGTGCAGGAGTACGAAAACCAGAACGGAACCTCGAACTTTGTGAAGGAAGAAGGGGAGTTTTTCTGGGAGACGGTCACCGAAAAGGGCGTGATCGTGGTGGGCGAGGACGGCAAGCCGGTGGCCGGTCCCTATCCGGCCGGTTCGCTGAAGTTCTCGGCGGATCTGGGCGAAAAGGTGAAGGCTGACCCCAATTGTGCCTACATGGCGGACATCTACGTGGACTGGAAGCGTGCCAGCTCGGACATGCCCGCCAATGTGGAGGGCGGCAAGGCCACCTGGAGCACCTCCGGCTCCTTCACCACCGGGATCCACGCGGTCTATTTTGATCGCTACAAGACCTGTGGCAGCGGCGCCAAGGAGAAGATCGGGGCGACCCAGCTGGCTTTCCGCGTGCAGTAGGCTCGTGAGACCGGCGAACGGAGGCTCAGGCCTCCGTTTTTTTTCCGGAGCGGGCCAGAATCCGCTGGTAGATATCACGCTTCGGCAAGCCGGTGGCGCTGGCGATCAGGTCGCGCACCTCCTTCAACGGATGTCCCTGTCCGATGAGCTGATCGATCTGCAGGTCGAGATCATCGGCGTCCACCGTGACCTCAGCGCTGCTCTCAATGAGCAGGGTCACCTCTCCCCGGCGCTCCTCCCCCAGCTCCTCCTGCACCTGCTGGGCGGTGCCGTGCAGCCACTGCTCCCAAGGGCCGGTCAGGTTCCGCGCCGCCACCACGCGACGTTGTGGCCAAAGCTCGGCGATAGCCGCCAGACTTTCGGCCAGGCGCAGCGGAGACTCGTAGAAGATCAGCGTGGCGCGAAGAGCAGCCAGCTCCTCCAAGGCGCGCCGCCTTGGGCCGGGTTCCCGAGGCAGAAAGCCACCAAAATAGAAGCGATCGGTGGGAAGTCCCGAACCCGCCAACGCCGCCACGGCCGCACAGGGGCCAGGGATCACCTCGATGGGCAGTTCTGCAGCAACGCAGGCCTGGACGATGCGGAAGCCGGGATCACTGATCAGCGGCGTACCGGC
>CAITDR010000637.1 GCA_903891165.1 uncultured Pseudomonadota bacterium | reverse complement strand
GCAGGCTCGGCAGCAGCGAGCGGCTCAGCACGGTGCTGAGGCCCACCTGTAGCCCCGCCTGCAGCGCACGACGGACGCCGACCACCGCCTGTTTCCAGCTTCCTGCCTCCTGAGTCAGAAAATCGTGCAGCTCGGCGTTGTGAGCGGCCACCATTACCTGCACATCGGTCAGCCCGGCGGCCTTCAGGCCCGCGGATGCCAGCGGTGCGGCCAGAATCCGGCCGTTTGTCTGGATTCCTACCCGACGAAAACCCACCTGCCTTGCGACCCGAAGCAGCTGCGGCAGATCCGGCCGCAGCGTCACCTCGCCGCCGGCCAGCCAGATTCCCTCGGCTGATCCCGCCAACGCGCGCAGCTTCTCCTCCACTTCGGCCGTCGAAGCATCGCCGCGCTCCCGACGAAGGTCGCCCTGATCGCAAAAGCGGCAGCGGTTGTTGCAGGCATAGCCCAGCCGAAGGTCGATCCAGCGTCCGTCCATGCCGCCTCCTAACCGCTGCGGCCGTTGGTCGGCGCCCCTTTGACGTGCCCCGCCAAATCGGCTAAACGCTTGTTCTACGGAGGGAAACGGTGGAGCTGATCCTGGAGTTCGAGCGGCCGGTTGTGGAGCTTCGTCGCCGGATTGAGGGGCTGCGGCAGCTACAGGCGGAGCGCCATGTGGACCTGTCCGCCTCGATCGGCGAGCTGGAAACGCAGGCGGATCGTCTCCAGGCAAGGATTTTTGATTCACTGAGTCCCTGGCAAAGAACGCAGCTTTCTCGTCATCCGGGTCGCCCCTACACCTTGGACTTTGTCGCGGGTTGGATCAGCCAGTGGACCGAGCTTGCCGGTGATCGTGCCGGTCACGACGATCAGGCCATCGTCGGCGGGCTGGGCTGGATGGGCGGACGTCGGGTGATGCTGATCGGTCACCAGAAGGGTCGCACCACCCGCGAAAACGTTACGCGCAACTTCGGAATGGCGCTGCCCGATGGCTATCGCAAGGCGCTGCGCCTGATGATGTTGGCCGACCGTTTTGGCATTCCCATCGTCACGCTGATTGACACGCCAGGCGCCTTTCCCGGTATCGATGCGGAAGCACGCGGCCAGGCCGAAGCCATCGCGCGGAACATTCTGGAGATGAGCACCCTGCGGGTGCCCGTGGTCTGTTGTGTGATCGGTGAGGGCGGAAGTGGGGGTGCCCTGGCCCTGGGGGTGGGCAACCGTATCCTCATGCTGGAGCATTCTGTCTATTCGGTCATTTCCCCCGAGGGCTGTGCGGCGATACTCTGGCATGATCGGGCGGAAGCCGGGCGTGCGGCCGAAGCATTGAAGCTCACCGCGATCGACTGCTTGCGGATGAACATTGCCGACGAAGTGGTGCCCGAGCCCATGGGTGGCGCACATAAAGATCCCAAGGCGGCGGTGGCGGCCCTGGGGGAGGTGGTCGCCAAGCACCTCGCCGAGCTGGAGGCGATGAGCCCCGACGAATTGCGTCAGCACCGCTACGCTCGCTTCCGCAAATTGGGTGCGATCTCCGTATGAAGTTGAGCGTGGACGGCGGTGCGGTGCTGCGCGGATCCTTGAGCGTGCCCGGCGACAAGTCCATCTCCCACCGGGCGGTCCTCTTCGGGGCGATGGCGCAGGGCCGAACGGAAATTCGCGGACTCCTTCGCGGGGAAGACGTATTGGCGACCCTTGCTGCGGTGCAGCAACTGGGGGCGGAGGTGGAGGAGTTGGGGGGGGTCCTGCATGTCCGCGGGGCGGCATGGCGGGATGTGGGGCTTTTGGATTGCGGAAATTCGGGGACGACGGCGCGCCTGATGTTGGGAGCCCTGGCTGGGCGCGCCTCGGCCACCCTGGACGGCGACAGCTCCCTCCGGCGCCGCCCGATGCGGCGGGTGACCGAGCCCTTGGCGGCGATGGGCGCCCATTTTGAGGGAGGCCCAGGTCTGCCGCTGCAGGTGGCGCGCGCGCGGCTCCATGGCATCGACTGGACCGCAAAAGTGGCCTCTGCCCAGGTGAAGTCGGCGATCCTCCTGGCCGGGCTGCACGCGGAGGGTCCCACCCGCTACCACGAGCCGCTGCCCACCCGCGATCACAGCGAGCGGATGTTGCGCGCCATGGGCGCAACCTTGACCTGTCAAGAACAAATCCTTCACCTTGAACCGGGTATACTCCAGGGGGTGAGGGTCGATGTTCCCGGTGACATCTCCTCCGCCGCCTTCTGGATGGTGGCCGCGAGCATCCTGCCTGGCTCAGAGCTGATTCTGGAAGGGGTGGGTCTGAATCCGACGCGGACAGGTGTTCTGGATGTGCTCTTGCGCATGGGGGCGGATATCGAGATCCTACGGGACTATCCTGGCTCAGAGCCGCGTGCAGACCTGCGTGTACGGGCGGCACACTTGCACGGCACCCATATCGGCGGTGCCGAGATTCCCCGGCTGATCGACGAGGTGCCGGTCCTGGCCGTGGCCGCCGCTTTTGCCGAGGGAGAAAGCCGGATCACTGATGCCGCCGAGCTGCGGGTGAAGGAGAGCGACCGCATCGCTACCACGCTGCGCGGCCTGCACCTTCTGGGCGTAGAAGCCCAGCCCTTGGCGGATGGCCTGATCATCGCAGGGGGACGGCCGACCGCCGCCTCCTCCCCCGTCCCTTCTGAGGGTGACCATCGGATTGCCATGGCCTTCGCCGTGGCGGGCCTCGCTGTGGGGGCGCAGATCGAAGATGTGGGGAACGTAGCGACCTCTTATCCTACCTTCTTCGACCATCTTCGACGCCTTGGGGCGGAGATCAACCTGAGCGGAAGGCTGGCCTGAGCGCGCCTTTTCGGGATAGCGGTGCGCAGCGGAGCTTCTTTGCCCATCGCCATCGCCATTGACGGTCCTGCCTCCTCTGGAAAGGGGACCATTGCGCGGAAAGTAGCGGAAATCCTGCACTATCACCATGTGGATACCGGTGCGATGTACCGCGCGGTGGCGCTGTTCGCCCGCCGGGCACATTGCTCCTGGGAGAATAGCGAGGGGGTGGCCACCGTGGCCCGCAGCCTTGCCTTCACTTTTCCGCTGATTGGCGGAGCGGTACACACCGTCGTCAATGGCGAGGATGTCTCTACGGAGATCCGCGGCGAAGAGATAGGGAAAGGAGCCTCCAAGGTTGCGTCCATTCCCGCGGTACGTCTCGCGCTGCTCCAGGCCCAGCGTGACCTGGGCGAACGGGGCGGCGTGGTGATGGATGGCCGGGATATCGGCACGGTGGTCCTGCCTTCTGCCCAACTGAAAATCTACCTGGATGCGGCGCTGGAGGAGCGCGCCCGTCGCCGCGCCCTGGAGCTGGGCAAGGAAGTGGCGGAGGTACGCGCCGAGCTGGCCGACCGGGACGAGCGCGACATGCGCCGCGCCGTCGCCCCGCTGACCTGTGCCGCCGACGCCGTCCGCCTCGATACCACGGGCATCACGATTGAGATGGTCGTGCTCCGGGTGCTGGAGCTTGCGCAATCTCGGGGCGCGTAGGCGGAACAATCCTTGACAACCTGCCCACGATCGGATATCCGCCGCCTGCCTCTTTCTTCCGGCTGTTGGTCCCGGCGGGGAGATGGAGGCGGACGAGTCCAGCGACAATCGCTGTTTTCGCTTCAAATAGGTCTGCCGAAACAGTTTTCCTCGAAAATATGTGACCGCGCTGCCCTCCCCAAAAAAACCTGAACCGGACCCAAAAAACCAGATACCGGATGAGTAACCCCCTGATTGACCTCGATGCCCCGCTCGACTCTGTATCCCGCGACAACTTCAAAGATTTCTTTGATGACTTCCTCAACAACCGCTCCGTACGCGAGCAGAGTGTTGTCCGCGGAACGGTCATCGAGATCGGCGATGAATTTGTCACGGTAGACATCGGCTACAAGGCAGAAGGTGTCGTCCGCAAGAACGAGTTTATGGTGGATGGTCGCCTGACCATCAGCACCGGCGACCAGATCGACGTGTACCTCGACCAGATGGGCGAGGAAGACGGGATGCTGGAGCTCTCCAAGGAGAAAGCCGATTTGATGAAGGCCTGGGAGGAAATCTCCAAGGCGGTCGAGGCGGATCAGACGGTGAAGGGGCTCATCACCGGTCGGGTGAAGGGTGGTCTCTCCGTGGACATCGGGGTCAAGGCCTTCCTTCCCGGCTCCCAGGTGGATCTGCGTCCGGTCAAGAACCTGGACAAGCTCATCGGCGAGACCCACGAGTTCAAGATCATCAAGTTCAACAAGAAGCGCGGGAACATCGTTCTTTCTCGCCGCGTCCTGTTGGAGCGCGAGCGCGAAGATCGGAAGCAGGAGACTCTGAAGAGCCTGCGTCCTACCGCGGTGATGATCGGTACCATCAAGAACATCACCGACTACGGCGCCTTCGTGGATCTGGGCGGCATCGACGGCCTGCTGCATATCACCGATATGAGCTACGGCCGCATCAACCACCCCTCCGAGATCTTTGAAGTCGGTCAGCAGATCGAAGTCAAGATCCTCAAGTACGACGAAGACTCCGGTCGTGTCAGCCTGGGCTACAAGCAGCTCAAGGAAGACCCCTGGGTCAACGTGGAGTACAAGTACCCTGTCGGCGCCATCGTCCGCGGCAAGGTGGTCAACATTGTCGACTACGGCGCCTTTGTGGAGCTGGAAGACGGCATCGAGGGTCTGGTCCACATCTCCGAGATGACCTGGAACAAGCGCATCAAGGATCCGAAGAAGCTGGTGAACTCCGGCGACGTCATCGAAGCGAAGGTGCTGGGCATCGACGCCGAGAACAAGCGGATCTCCCTGGGTATGCGCCAGCTCGAAGTTAACCCCTGGATCATGGTCCAGGAGAAGTACCCCCCCGGTACTGTGGTGCGCGGTCGTGTCCGCAACATCACCGACTTCGGCGTGTTTGTGGGCATCGAGGACGGGATCGACGGCTTGGTGCATATCTCGGATATGAGCTGGGGCCAGCGGATCAAACACCCCTCCGAGCGCTTCAACAAGGGCGACGAAGTGGAAGCCCGCGTGCTCAACGTGGACGTGGACGGCGAGCGCTTCTCCCTGTCCATCAAGGATATCCAGGAAGATCCCTGGCTTTCCGTGCCCGGTCGCTTCTACCTGGGCCAGATCTGCGGCGGCAAGATCGTCAACAAGGCGGACTTCGGCGTGTTCGTGGAGCTGGAAGACGGCGTGGAAGGTCTGGTACACCACTCCGAGCTGGCCATCAACGGCGCCAACTGGCAGGAGTCCTACCCCGACGGCAAGGAGATGACGGTCGAGATTCTGAACGTGGATACCCACGATCGGAAGATCAGCCTCTCCGAGCGTTCCGCCACCGACCGCGCGAAGGGCGGCGATGTGAAGGAAGTAGCGCGTCGTCAGCGTGACTCCACCACCCGCCTGGGTGACATCATGGGCGACATCTCCCGCCGCATGCGCGAGCGCAACGAATAACCGGAAGCCTTCCGGCCTCTGGGGAGGGAGCCTTCGGGCTCCCTCTTCTCTTTCCGGATCTCTCCTGCGAGCCAAGCAGGTTATAGCGCCGGGGCGTAGGGGCAAAGATGAGCCGTACCACCTGGGTGCAGATTGTCGGGCTGGTCCTTCTGGGGCTTTTGGCCTATGCCTTTTATGCCCAGAACAGTCTGCGGGTCACACAGCTTTCGATGGATCTGGGCGTTGCCGCATGGCGACTGCAACAGCCTATGCCGGTGCCCCTGCTGATGCTGCTTTGTTTTGTGGCCGGTAGCCTGCCCGTGTCGCTCTGGGCCTGGTGGCGCTTGGCCGTTGTGCGTGCGGAGCTTCGGAAGCTGCGCCAGGATGTGGCGATGGGCTCGGATTCCCGCAAAGACGGATGGAGATAAGGTGCAGAATAATACACTTTTGATCATGTTTTTTGCCTGCTTTGTCCTGGTGGTTGCCGCGGGCGGGGGCTATGGCGGCTACCGTTTGGGCTACCAGACCGCGAGCCTGGAGGCGCAGACGGCGTTGGCTCAGAAGGACAAGGAAGTGCAGGAGGCCAAGGCCGCGGCCGCCAAAGGTGGCGGTGGCGGGGGAGGAGAAGGGGGGAGCAAAAAGGAAAAGACTCCCTTTGCTCCATCAGAGTTGACCGCGGAGCAGTTGGCGTCAGTGCAGGGCTTGAGTGGTCTGGACGGCGACTCGCTTGAGAAGGCACTGTATATTTTTAACAATATCGCGGGCGCCTGCCAGCCCTGTGCGGACACCGGCCGCAGCCTGGGCCAGTGCTACCTGGACATGAGCAAGCTCCTGGACCAGAAGGTCTGTGCGAACATCCCCAAGCTGACCCAGCGGGTGGTGCGCCTCTCTGAGAAGGGAGCTTCGGCCGATGACATCCGGGCGGTGGTGGATCTGGGGGTGTGGGTGCCCTTGGATCCCGGGGCTGCCCCGGCCAAGGGCCCGGAGTCGGCAAAGGTGCGGATCATCGAGATCTCCGACTTTCAGTGTCCCTACTGCAAAAAGTCCCAGAGCACCGTACAAGCGCTGCGGGAGCAATACGGCGACAAGATCCGCTGGTACTACCTGCACCTGCCCCTGGCCATGCACAAGGCGGCTATTCCCGCCGCCAAGGCATCCACGGCGGCACATCTCCAGGGCAAGTTCTGGGAGTTCCACGACGCTCTTTTTGCTGCGCCCAAGCTGGATGACGACGAATACAAAAAAATTGCTTCCAGCCTGGGCCTGAACCTGGGCCGCTGGGAGGAGGACCGCAACTCGCTCCCGGTGGACAAGGCGGTGCAGCAGGACACTCAGAAGGTGGGCAAGCTGGGCATCACCTCCACCCCCACCTTTTTTGTTAATGGCTACAAGGTGAAGGGTGCGCAACCTCCCGAAGCCTTCGCCCGCATCATCGACGCGGAGCTGGCGGATGGCGGCTGATCGACGGGGCAGGGGGGGGCCTGCTACCAAAGTAAGTCCCGCACGTCTTGCGGCAGTTCGCGTTCTTCTTGCCGTAGAAGAGGGTGCCCATGCAGATGAGGCACTTGCGACGGGGGCGCCCCGGGATCCTGCCGATCGGGCGATGACCTGGAACCTGGTGTTGGGGGTGTTGCGGGCGCGTCCAGAGCTGGACGCGGTGATCGTTTCCGTGGCACGTCGTCCGCTCTGGACTCTGGAAGCAGCGGTGCGAAACCTGCTTCGGGTGGGCATTTTTGAGCTGCGCTACAGCCGGGTGCCGCCCCATGCGGCGGTGGATCAGGCGGTGGAGGCCAGCCGTCGTCTGAGTGTGGGCCACGCTGCCACTTTTGTGAATGCAGTCTTGCGGCGTCAAGAGGGTTTTGCCGTGCCCGACCTGCTGGGTCATCCGGAGTGGCTGGCTGCACGCTGGCGTGCCCGCTATGGCGACGGTGCCGAGCTGTGGATGCGGGCCAACAACCAGCCTGCACCGGTGCATATCGTAGCCAAGGAGGATCCGGCGGGGGTGGCCCGTGACTTCCAGCACCGGGGTCTGACGCTGATACCGGGGGGGGAGGGGATTTTCCGCCTTCCCCCTGGCACTGGGGCGCTGGAGCAGCTTCCCGGTTTTGAAGAGGGGCGCTGGTGGGTGATGGACCCGGCGGCGGTGGCCATCGCCGATCTGGTGCCGGCCGGGGAATCGACTGTCCTCGACACCTGCGCGGCTCCCGGTGGAAAGAGTTTCCGCCTTGCCTCTCGGCTGGGCGATCGAAAAGTGGTGGCGACGGATCTCACCGAAGATCGTCTGGAGCGGCTGCGCAGCTCGGCGGCGCGCCTGGGGCTGCCGGTGCAGGCGCAGGTGCACGACTGGACGGCCGGACCACTTATGGACGCACTGGGCAGCCCCCAACAATTTTCGGCAGTGTTGGTGGACGCCCCCTGCACCGGTCTGGGACTGCTCCGCCGCCATCCTGACATCCGCTGGCACCGGAAAGAGGAGGATATCTACGCTCTTTCCGAGCGCCAGCATCGGATCCTGCACCATGCTTCCCTCTGTGTGGCACCAGGAGGCACCATCGTCTATGCAGTCTGTTCGCCAGAGCCGGAGGAGGGTGAAAAAGTGGCGGCCAGCCTGGGTTGGGAGGAGGAGGCGCGCTACTCCAACGCCCCGGCGCTGGATGGCCAGGATGTCTTCTGGGGCTGCAGGATGCGGAGGCCCGCGTGAGTGCGGATACGCCGGTCTTCATCCAGTACCGCGAGCTGAAGGCCCAGCAACCCGATGCGCTGCTCTTCTTTCGAATGGGAGACTTCTACGAGCTTTTTTTTGAAGACGCCATCTGGACCGCGGGCGCGTTGGATCTGGTGCTGACCGCACGCAACCGCGACGACCCCGATCCCATCCCCATGTGTGGCGTGCCCCACCACGCGGCAGAAGGCTACATCGCTCGGTTGGTGGAATTGGGCAGGAAGGTCGCCATCGCCGAGCAGGTGGGGATCATCGAGGGGAAGAAGGCACTGATGCGGCGCGAGGTGGTGCGGGTGGTCACCCCCGGACTGTCTGGCGATACGACGGCGCCCGCCCATGAAGCGGCATGGCTGGTGGCAATCACCGGCGATAGCCAGGGCTATTCTGTAGGTTTTCTTGACGCGTCAACAGGTGACATGCGCGTCACCGAGCTACAGGATCTGCAGCTCGCCGTGGCCGAGGCCCTCCGCCATGGCCCCAAGGAGGCGCTGCTGACGGACCGCACCGATCTGCCGGAGCTGCGCAAGGCGTTGGGGGACCTCTGCACCACCGTCCTCCAGGATCGTAGCGTTGATCTGGACGAGCTGCGCTCCCACTTTGGCCGGACGGTGCTCGATGGCCTGGAGGCGGGCCTGGAATCGGTGGCCGTGCTGCTGCGCTATGCCCGGAACAACCTGCGCTCCACTCTCTCCAACATCGTCAGCTTGCAGCGCTACAGCCTAAGCTCTGCCCTGATCATGGACGAAGCCACCCGTCGCAACCTGGAGATTTTTAAAAGTCTCCGGGGGGCCGGCCGGAAGGGGACGCTGATCGATCTGGTGGACCAGGCACGCAGCCCCATGGGGGGGCGGCTGCTGCGCGAGTGGCTGGGCTCGCCGCTGTTGGACATCGAGGCCATCCGCCGTCGCCACGATGCGGTCGCTGTATTTGTGTCAGATGGCGAGCTGCGCCGTCGTCTGAGTGAGTTGTTGGGACAGGTTTCGGACATCGAGCGGATTGCGGCGCGGGTGTCCCAGGGCACCGCCACGCCGCGAAACCTCGCGGCCCTGCAGTGCTCGTTGGAGCAGCTGCCCCGCGTGGCCGCAGAGCTGAAAAAACCGGCGCTGATCGGCCGTCTTCCCGTAGATCTGGCACCGGATGTGGCCGCTGACATCGCCCGCTGGCTGCTGCCCGAGCCACCGATCTCCCCCTCCGAGGGGGGGCTGGTGCCCGATGGGGTGGATCCCACGCTGGACCGCCTTCGGGAGCTTGCCCGCGACGGAAAAGGGGCGATTGCCCGCATGGAAGCGGCGATGCGGGAGGCCACCGGTATCTCCAGCCTGAAGATCCGCCACGTCAGCAACATGGGCTATGTTATCGACATCACCCGTGCCAACCTGGATCGGGTGCCCAAAGAGTGGATCCGCAAGCAGACGATCTCCACCGGCGAGCGCTACTTCACCCTGGAGCTGAAGGAGTACGAGGAGCAGGTCACCGGCGCCGATGCCAAGGCGATCCAGGCGGAGTACCTGCACTTCTGCGCCCTGCGCGACCGGGTAGCCGCCGAGGTGCCCCGTCTGATGGCCGTTGCGCGGGGGGTGGCCGAGCTGGATGCCCTGTTGTCCCTGGGAGAAGTGGCCGTCAAACAGCGTTGGGTGCGTCCGGAGCTGGTGGAGGGGGAGGAGCTGGACATCCGCGGGGGACGCCACCCGGTGGTGGAAGCCATGCTCAAAGAGGAGCGCTTTGTTCCGAACGATATCCGTCTCGATACGCGCGCCCCGATGGTGATCCTGACCGGTCCCAACATGGCCGGCAAGAGTACGCTGATGCGCCAGGTGGCGCTCACCGTGGTACTCGCGCAGTCCGGCTCCTTTGTGCCTGCCTCCGCGACCACCCTGGGTCTCTGCGATCGCGTGGCGGTACGGGTCGGCGCCTCCGACGACCTCGCGCGGGGCCAGAGCACTTTTATGGTGGAGATGAGCGAGACCGCTCAGATACTCGCCTCTGCCACGCGGCGCAGCCTGGTGCTGTTAGACGAGATTGGGCGGGGCACCTCCACCTACGACGGCCTGTCGATCGCCTGGGCGGTGGCCGAAGATCTTCACGACCGCATCCGCTGTCGGGTGATCTTCGCCACCCACTACCACGAGCTGGCGGCGCTGTCGGAGACCTGTGGGCGGGTGCGTAACCTGCATGTGGCGGTGAGTGAGCAGGGCGAAAAGATCACCTTCCTCCGCCGACTCCGCGAGGGGGCTGCCTCCTCCTCCTACGGAATTCAGTGCGCACGTCTGGCTGGTCTGCCGCTGAATGTGGTGCGCCGCGCCAAGGCGGTGCTGCGTACCCTGGAAGCCCGGCGTCCGCGTCCGGAGCCGACCCAGCTCTCCCTCTTCGGTGTCCCCCAAGAAGCCGTAGCGCCCCCTGCCGAAATTCCCCCACCGCAGCTGGATGATCCGCTGCGCAGCGCCCTGGAAGCCATCGATCCCGATCAGCTCTCCCCCCGCGAAGCCCTGGAGGCGATCTATCGGCTTCACCGCATGATTCGGCCCGAGGCATAGAAAAAACCGATGGATGCCTTGCCCGCCGCCTGGGATGCCGCCATCGAGGCCTTTCTGGCCTCAGCCCGGGTGGAAAAGGGCCTGTCCCGCAACAGCCTCTCCGCCTACCGGTCGGACACGGTTCGTCTTGCAAGCTGGGCAACTCTCCAGGGGAAAACGGCGCCCGCAGACTTGACGCAGCAAGACCTTTCCGCCTATATGGCACAGCTGCATCACGATGGCTTGGATCTGCGGAGTATGGCCCGGCACCGCTCCTCCTTCCGGCAGCTCTTCCGCTTCCTTCGCCGTGAAAATCTGATTCTGGTGGACCCGACGCTGCTGATCCAGGCCCCCCGACCGGCCCGGCGCCTTCCCGAGCCCATCTCCGTGGCCGGCGTCGAGGCGCTCTTGGCCGCTCCCGACCTTACGACGCCGCTGGGTCTGCGGGATGCGGCGATGATGGAGCTGATGTACTCGGCGGGCCTCCGCGTCACCGAGCTGGTGACCCTACCCTTGAATGCTGTCCACCTCGAAGGTGGCTTTTTGCGGGTGCGTGGCAAGGGCAACAAGGAGCGCCTGGTGCCGGTGGGGCAGCGCGCGCTGGAGCTGGTGGGGCTCTACCTCGCCGAACGGGGGGGCGCCGAACGCCGGGTGGATGCGTTGTTTTTGTCGCGCCTGGGCACCGCCATGACCCGACAGAATTTTTGGGAACGGATTCTGCACTATTCAAAAATGGCGGGCATCACCGGTGGGGTCCATCCTCACCAGCTACGCCATAGCTTCGCGACACATCTGCTGCAGCATGGTGCCGATCTGCGTGCCGTGCAGGCCATGCTCGGCCACGCTGATATCTCCACCACTCAGATCTATACCCATGTCGCCCGTGAGCGTTTGAAGAGGATCCACGCGGACTTCCACCCACGGGGTCAATGAGACCGGGTGCGGAGTCGCGGTCAATGGGTTAGACGCCGCGCGACAGGAAAAAACGATGGCTGTGCTGCTTCTACGCGGGATTCAGAAGAGTTTTGGGGCGAAGCAGGTGCTGCGCGAGGCCGAGCTGATTGTGGAGCCCGGCCAGCGGGTGGGCGTGGTGGGGGTGAACGGCTCTGGGAAGTCCACACTCTTGAAAATTGCCGCGGGAAGGCTGGATGCGGACGGGGGCGAGGTCTATCGTACTCCCGACGTGGCCATGCTGGACCAGGATCCCATCCTCCCCGGCCGCACCGTTGGCGAAGCGGCGGAGGACGCGCTGAGTCGCCAGTATAGCCTGTTGGCAGAACATCGGGAAGTGGCGGAGAAGCTCTCTCATTCCTCCTCGGATGCCCTGGAGACGCGCCTCGCGGATCTGCATGCGCGTATCGAGCGTGGCGGCGGCTGGGAGCTGGGTCATCGGGTGGACAGCATCCTGGAGCGTGTGGCTGCACCGCCCAGAAGTGCACTTCTGGCCAATCTTTCTGGTGGGGAGCGTCGTCGGGTGGCCCTGGCCCGGGTGCTGTTGATGGCGCCCGAATTGCTGATCCTGGATGAGCCCACCAACCACCTGGACGCGGACACCGTGGACTGGCTCCAGGGCACCCTGCGGAATTTCCCAGGGGCCTTGCTCCTGGTCACCCATGATCGCTACTTTCTGGACGAGGTGGCCCAGCGGATTGTGGAGGTCGAGGACGGCGAGACCGTGGCCTATGAAGGGGGCTACAGTGACTACCTTCTCTCGCGTGCGGAGCGGATGATCCTGCTTCGAAAGGTCGAAGATCGGCGGATGCGGATGATCACCACCGAGGCGGAGTGGGCAGCGCGGAAGCCCAGCGCTCAGCGGAAACATGACCGCGCGCGCCTTGCCCGCCTGGACGCGCTGCGGGCGGCGCGTCCCTTGCTCCGTCAAGACCCTGCGGAGTTCAAGTTTGTGGCTGCCGATAGTCTGCCCGGGACCGTTTTAGAGGTGCATGACCTTACCGTGCGTCGTGGCAACCGGACGTTGATCCAGAAGTTGGAGCTCTCTTTGGGCCGCGGCGAGCGCCTCGGGGTCATCGGGCCAAACGGAGCGGGCAAGACGACCCTTTTGAAAGCACTGATCGCCGAGCTGACGCCGGATTCGGGGACGGTGGTCTGGGCAAAACGCACCAAGATGTCGGTTTTTGCGCAGGAGCGTTCGGACCTGGATCCCCGCCTGACCGTCAAGGAAGCGGTTGGCGGTGCTGATCGCCCCGGCGCCACGGTCTCTGAGGTGGTGGAGCTGGGCGGCACACCGATGACACTGCCTTCTTTCTTGGAGCGCTTCCTTTTTCCACGGGAAAGCTGGGATCTTCGTCTGGCCACCCTGTCAGGGGGGGAAAAGGCGCGGGTGCTGTTGGCCCGCCTGGTACGGCAGGGGGCCAACGTGCTCATCCTCGACGAGCCCACCAACGATTTGGACCTGGTGACCCTCCGCGTGCTGGAGGAGGCGCTGACGGGCTTTGGCGGCGCCTGCATCGTCGTAACCCATGATCGTTGGTTTCTGGATCGGGTAGCGACGGCCGTCCTGGCTTTTGAAGGGGAGGGGAAGGTAGTCCGGTATGCCGACTTCGCCCAACATCGCCGAGCCATGGAGCAGCGGGAAGCCCAGGCGCTGGCGGTGGATCGGGCCAAAGCGGCCGAAGCGGCCGCGGCGCAGAAGTTGCAGCGTCAACAGCAGCCTAACGCCGCCAAAAAGCTCTCCTACAAGGAGCAGCGCGAGCTTGAGGAGCTGCCGGCCCGCATCGAGGCTGCGGAGGCAAAAAAATCAACCTTGGAAGAGCGTCTTGCTGATCCGGCTATCTATAAACAGCCCGCCCAGCTCAAAGAGCTGCAGGCCACACTTGCAGGCGTAGAAGTTCAACTTCCCGAGCTTTATGCCCGCTGGGAGGCTCTGGAGGCGCGCCGGTAGTCGCTGCTCCTTTTTCGGCCGGACCAGCGAAATGCTGCAGATTGCGCTACAATGGTAGGGAGAGGAGAATTTCATGTACCGTTCCCTGGGCGTTTTGTTGTTTCTGGTAGGTTGTGACGGCGGCGGGTCGGTGAAGCTGGGCGACGACAGCGGGGTTGTCTCGGAAGACGACACCGGCAAGACCGACGACACCGGCAAGACCGACGATAGCGCCGTGGAGGAATGCAAGGCGACGTTGGTCTCCTTCAGTCCCGAGGATGGCGCCACGAATGTGCCCCTGGTTCCCGAGATCGCCTTCACCCTGTCTGAGGCCGACAGTACTGCAAAAATCACCACCGACATCCCCGGCACCCAGACGGTCCTGGACGACGGCGTGACCGTGGTGTGGCAGCTCGACGGCGCCTTGGACAGCCAGAAGAACTACTCCGTGGACTTTGCCTGGTGTGGTGGCACCCAGAGCCTCTCCTTTACGACCCTGGAAGGTTTTGCGGACAAGGTGGAAAACAAGGCCTACGCCCTGGAACTCCAGAAGGCCTCCATCGATCAGCCTCCCGGTGTGGGTGGCCTGCTGGGCGACCAGCTGCCCGAGTACATCCTGATGCAGGTGATGCAGGCGGATGGTGCATCCATCACCTTTATGGGCGCGATGGCCGATCCGAACAGCAATACTCCGGAACAGGATGTCTGTATGGAGACCATCCCCTTCCCGACGGCCGACTTCTCCGCTCAGCCCGACTTTGAGGTGGGTCCCCAGGACACCACGATTTCGGTATCCGGCGTTACCGTTACGCTCTATGCGATGGAGCTGACCGGCACCTTCGCGGCCGACGGCTCGTCGATCCAGGACGGTACCCTGGCCGGCTCGGTGGATGCGCGCGAAGTCGCCGACTCGGTGGGCTACGATGCGGGCACGATCTGCCAGCTTCTGGGCGCCTTTGGGGCGGCATGCACCGCATGCCCGAACGATGGACAGGACTACTGTATCGGCTTGGTGGCTTCCAAGCTGGAAGGGGACGTGGTAAGCGGTCTGAACCTTGTCGAAGTGACCAACCCCACCTGCTTCCAGTAGCCGACTACAAGATTTGACTGCGCAGGGGAGCATATCGGGTTAGGCTCACCGCCGTGTTGGGTTGTAATCCGATGTGGCTGCTTTTTGCTGAGCTGCTCCGGGCGCAGAGCCCGGAGCCTGCACCTCCCCGGCCGGAGATGATCCCGGAAGATGCGATGGATATTGTGGGCCACGCGGTGCCCGCGATCCAGCTCCAGCTCCGGGACGGAGGCACCTTCAACCTTGCCGACCACCGCGGCAAGGTGGTGGTGATCTCCTTCTGGGCCTCCTGGTGTAGCCCCTGCCGCCAGGAACTTCCTGCACTTTCGCAATTGGCCAAAGAGCGGAAAGACATCGTTTTTGTAACGATCAACGTGGATCGTACCCAGGCCGACGCCGAGAAATTCCTGCGTGCGGTGCAGATGGACCTGCCGGTGGCCTTTGATCCGGAGTCGCTGTCCATGGGGCAGTTCCTGGTCATGTCCATGCCGACCATGTTTGTCATTGATCGGAAGGGCAACGTCCACTATCGCAAGATCGGCTACTCCCAGGAGAAGGGTTTTACCGAGCTGTTGGCCGCGGTGGAGAAGGCACCATGAAGCGGATCGCACTGGTTCTTATTCTGGTACTCGGGGTTTTTGGCGCCGGCGTTGGCGGGCTGATGACCTGGCACCACGACACCCAGCTCTACGGCACGGCGGAGACGCAGGGAGAGCTGATCGGCTGTACGGAAAGTGCCGAGGTGAACTGCGATATCGTCAATACCTCGGAGTGGTCGGAGCTGGGAGGGGTGCCCCTGGGGACCCTGGCCATCCCCTTCTACCTGAGCCTCTCGATCCTGGCCTTTATGGCCCTTCGCGGCAGGCCTACCCAGGCCATGTTGCTGGTCGGAGGTATCTTTTCGGTCGCTCTCTCCGGCCTGCTCTACTACATCTCCACCACCGAGCTGCACTACGTCTGTGCCTGGTGTCTGCGTCTCTATGGCGTAAATGTGTCGGTATTTGTTCTGGCACTTCTGGCGGGCAAACATGATTTTCCCGATGGGCGCACCTTCGGGACCGGTGCTGGCGCCTTTCTCGCGCTGCTGGTGTTGGCGGCTGGGGGCGAGCGGGTCTACCGGGGTTCCCTCGGAGGAGGGGAGCTTGTGGGAGGAGGAGGCGGAGGTGGTGCGGGCATCAAAAAAGATCCCAAGGGCAAGCTACCTCTTCGAAGCATCACCGTCACCACCGAGAAGGGCAACGAGGTCAGCTTTTCGCTGGAAGAGGACGACGCTTGGAAGGGGAACCTGAACGCGGCGGTGACCGTGGTGGAATTTGCCGACCTGGAATGTGGCTATTGCAAGCGCACCGCCTCGGAGTTGAGCCGCCTCTACGAACACTACGGTGACCGGGTCCTTTTCGTCTTTAAACACTATCCCATGAATCCCTCCTGTAATGAGGGTGTTAAAAACAACAAGCACCGGGATGCCTGCCGCGCGGCGGCCGCGGCGGTCTGTTCCCGACGCCAGGGCTACTTCTGGCCCTTCCACGATCTCGCTTTCAAAAACCAGCACCAGCTTGGCGACGAGTATCTTCGTACCTATGCGGAGCAGGCCGGTGTGCCGGATATGGCAGCTTGGAGTAGCTGTGTGAAGGATCCCAGTGCACTGGGCGAAGTCCGCAAAGACGCCTCGGTGGGCGCCGGGCTGGACATCGGCGGAACCCCCCGCATCTTCATCCAGGGCAAGCTCTACCGCTCGGGCACCTCGGCGGAGGCCATGGCCCGCGCGATTGAGCTGGAGCTGGGGACCAATGCGGCGGATGCCGCAAAAGCGGCCGCCTCCCTGAAGGATCAGACGGTGGTGACGGCGGCCATTCCGGCGGACGTGCCCGAAATGCGCAGCGTCCAGCTTGGAGATCTCTCCTTCCGTATCGACACCTTTGAGGCCGCTATCACCGATGGAAAGGCGACGTCGGGCAAACACCAGATCCCCGGTCTTCGCACCAGTTGGTATGCTGCCAAAGAAGCCTGCGAGAAAGCCGGAAAACGGCTGTGCACGGAGCGGGAGTGGGTGAGTGCCTGCCAGGGCGCGGTAGCGGTGGATGACAACAAGAATGGCGAGTTTGCCGACGATCTGATCGAAGGAACTGCCTATCCCTATGCCGACTTTCACAACCCAACCCGCTGTTGGGACGGAAAAGATCGAGAGCAATACCGCCCGGTCTACACCGGTGAAATGCCGGGCTGTGCCACCGCCACTGGCATCTACGATCTCACCGGTAATGTCGAGGAATGGGTTGGAGAAAGCCCGGAAAAGGCCGTCCTCCTGGGTGGTGCATGGGACACCTCCGAGGACCATGCCACCTGCTATCGCCGCAACGACACCTTCGGTGCGGGCTACGCCAGCCCGCGCACCGGCTTCCGCTGCTGCGCGAATCCCTAGCCTTTCGCGGCGGCGAAAGACTGGCATAGAGGGGAGGGAGAAGGCTGGTTTTCAGGTGGAACCGGAGAATCTCCTTCCCCCTGCGCTCCTTTGGGTGTACGCTACGTGCCGATGGCACTCAGCTTCCTCCTCCTGTTTGTTGCACATGCCGAAGACCCTGCTTCTGGTCTGCTGAAGATCAAAGCCAGTGTCACCGGTGCAGAGGTCTACCTGGATGGCAGCCTGGTGGGGAGCACCCCGCTCACCTCCCTGGTGACGGTGGGTTCCCACCAGCTAAGGGTGGTGGCGGACAATTACGATCCCTACGTCCGGAAGGTGGATGTGGTTGCCGACCGCACCACCGAGGTGCAGGCCAACCTTCTTCCGGGCGTAGGCACTGCGGAGTTTGCTGGACCTGCCGGAGCGCAGATCTTTGTGGACGATCAGGCCAAAGGGGCTCTTCCTGTTCGTCTTCGCGATCTGCCACCGGGTACCCACAAGTACCGTGTGGAAGCCCCTCTTTTTGAGCCTCTGGAGGGTGAGCTTAGCACGGTCAAGGGCAAAAACTACTTCGTCCAGGTCCAGATGCGGCCTTCGCGGGGGATTTTTGTCGTGGAAAGTACCCCTCCGGGGGCGACGGTGATTCTGGATGGCCAGGAGCGTGGGGTGACCCCCCTTCGCCTGGAGGATGTCACCCCGGGCTTGCACATGGTCAGCCTGGCTTTAGATGGCTATGCCGCGGTTTTTCGCTCCACCGACACCAGCGATGGTCGCCGTGGGGAGGTTCGTGTCACCCTCCCTGAAAAGGGAGGAAGCCTGACGGTTACCACGGGTTCCTCGGACGCAAAGCTGTACCTCAACGGCTTCCCCGTGGGTACGGGCGCTAAAATTCAGGCGGGGCCCTACGAAAAAGGGAGGGTAAAGGTACGATTGGAACGTGGCGAGCAGGTGATTGAGCAGACCCTTACCATCCCGGAGAGTGGTGGTCTCTCCCTGAAAGTTCAGGGGGAGGAGCTGGTGGAGCAGCGTCCGCTGGTGCAGCGCTGGGGCTTCTGGGCGGCGATTGGCGGCGGGTTGGCCGCTGGAGGCGCCGCAGCCATCACCACAGCGGTGCTCCTCGCACCTGAGCCCATTCCGCCCGGCGATGCGGTGGTGGTGCTTCCATGAGAGCCCTCCTTCTCCTGAGCCTCCTGGTGGGCTGTGCCCCCGTCGAGAAACGTACCGCTGTGATCCTCCGTTTTGAAGCCGACGCGGTGGTTGCGGAGGCCAGTGACTGGGAGCTGGTGGTGGATCCCCAGAGTCCCTACCTCGATGCCGATGGCAGCGAGCTTACGGTCGAGGTGGAGCGCCGCCTTCAGGATCGTATTCTCGATGATGCCGCCTTGGAGATGGTGATTCCGGTGGGCATCCTCGACGGGCACCTCGCGACGCTTGAGCTGCAGCCGGGGCAGAACGACCAGCCCTTTCAGGTCAGCCTCCAGGGATGGAAGGACGGAATCCAAACCTTTGGTAGTCCAGCGTACGGTCCTATCGAGTTTATCCCGGATGAGGTCCAGATTTTTGTCCTCACGCCGGTGCTGTTGGAGCAGCCGGTAACCGCCTGCTCGGACCTGTTGGACAACGACGGGGATGGCTGGCGCGACGCGGAAGATCCGGATTGTGCGGACGGCCTGGAAGAGATCGGCCTTCGCGACGATCTCCGCTGCAACGACGGTCTGGACAACGACGAAGATGGCCTCACCGATGCCGACGATGATTTTTGTACCTCTGCGGATGGTGTAGAGGCCGCGGCCTGCGAAGATCTGGAAGACAACGACGAAGATGGCTGGTTGGACGCGGAAGATCCTGACTGCGCGGAGGGTGTTGAAGAGGTCGGCACCCGCGCCGATCTGCCCTGCAACGATGGGTCGGACAACGACAGCGACTCCTTTGTCGATGCCGACGACGACGAGTGTGACTCCGCCCTGGACACCCACGAAGAAAAGCTGGGCTGTGAAGACCGCCAGGACAACGACTCCGACGGCTGGACCGATGAAGAGGATCCCGATTGCTTGGTGGGAGACGGCGAGTTTGGGCTTGGAAGCACCGCTTGTAACGATGGCGCTGACAACGACGAGGATGGCCTTCGCGACGCCCTGGACCCCTCCTGCGCCGATGCCTTCGACCTGACCGAGCTGGATGCCTGTGAAGATGGTCTGGACAACGACGGCGACGGCTGGGCGGATCTGGATGATGCAGGTTGTACCGGCCTTCACGACGAGGGAGAGGGCTATGGAGCGGATGGCACCGCGGCCTGCTCTAACGGCCTGGATGACGACGGCGATGGCCTTTTTGACGGCCTGGATCCTGACTGTGTGGATCCTGACGACAGCAGCGAGGACTCGGACTGTCTGGATGGCTGGGACAACGACGGCGACGGATGGTACGATCTGAATGATCCCGACTGTAGTTCTGGCGGGGCAGAGCTGGGTTTTGGCACCGCCGAGTGCAACGACCGTGTGGACAACGATGGCGACGGCGACACGGACGACCAGGACCTGGACTGCCTGACCGGTGTCGGTCTGGAGCGCAATGACTGTGACGACGGCGTGGATGGTGACGGAGATGGCTGGTTTGATGCGGAAGATCCAGACTGTGTAACGGGCACTACAGAAGTGGGCTACGGCACGGTGGCCTGCAACGATGGCCTGGACAACGACCACGACTTCCAGGTGGATGCCCTCGATCCCACCTGCACCGATGCGACGGTGGCGTCGGAAGCGCCCACCTGTGAAAATGGCACGGATGACGACGGGGATGGCTGGTTTGACGAGGCGGATCCTGACTGTGTGTGGGGGGATGAGACGCTGGGCTTTGGCACGACCGTTTGCAACAACGGTGCCGATGACGATCAGGATGGTCTTTCTGACGCCTTGGATCCGGACTGTGCCTCGGCCGACGACGAATTCGAGGAGCCCTACGCCTGCTCCGACCTGCTCGACAACGACGGCGACGGCTGGGCGGATCTGGACGATCCCGGCTGCGGATCGGCACAGGGCACCAACGAGGGTGGCTTGGGCAGTGTCGCCTGTAACGACGGTCTGGACAGCGATGGTGATGGCCTGATCGACGCCGACGACCCAGGCTGCGTCGATGGTGCGGATACCGACGAAACCGACGCTTCGACGGGTTGTAACGACGGCATCGACAACGACGGTGACTCCTGGACAGACGATGCCGATCCGGACTGCTTCTCCGGCAGCACCGAAAGCAGCACCCTGGGCACCGAGTGCAACGACAAGGCGGACAACGACCGGGACAACCTACGGGATCGGGTGGATCCGGGCTGCGCGGACGCCCTGGATGATGTGGAAGCCACCACCTCGGATAGCTGCGCCGATGGTGCCGACAACGACGGCGATGGCTGGCGGGATGATCAAGACGCCGACTGTGTCTATGGGGCGGCCGAGCAGGGTCTTGGCAGCTCCGAGTGTAGTGACGGTACCGACAACGATGGCGACGGTCTGGTCGATGCCGACGATACCGAGTGTGATGGCGGTACCGACGGCTCAGAGGCCACCAGCAGCTGCGAAGACGGCATCGATACCGACGCCGATGGCTGGGAAGATAGCCTGGACCTCGACTGTTTGACCGGCTCTGTGGAGCTGGGTTTTGGCCCAGACATCTGTAACGATGGCCTGGACAACGACCACGATGGCCTGGTGGATGCCTTGGACCCCGCCTGTGTGGACCCCCAGGACAGCTCGGAGGACGCGTCCGCCGACGACTGTGCAAACGGCGAAGACGACGATGGCGACGGCTGGCGTGATAGTTTGGACGAGGACTGCGGCACCGTCGGCGATGAGCTATCGACCGGAACAAGGGCGTGTAACAACGCCCAAGATGACGATAACGATGGCCTGGAAGATGCCGACGATCCCGACTGCACCGCAGCCTGGGACGACGACGAGGCCGCCAACCCAGACGACTGCAACAACTCGGCCGACGATGACGGCGATGGCTGGACGGACGACTACGATCCTGACTGTGCTACCCTGGGGGATGAACGCGGCTATACCCACTCCGTGTGCAACAATGGTACCGATGATGACGGCGACGGTTTTGCCGACGCTGCGGATCCCGACTGCGGCTACGGGGGTGCCGAGGACGAAACCTCCGTTTCCTCTACCTGCCGCAACGGCCTGGACGACGACGGGGATGGCTGGTCCGACACCCAGGATCCTGACTGCTACGCCGGTGCGCCCGAGGGCCTGGGCCTGGGCCACATCGCCTGCAACAACGGCCTGGATGACGACGGCGACGGTTGGGTGGACGCCACCGACTCCGACTGCCTCTCTGCCTGGGACAGCCAGGAGGCGACGCTGATCACTTCCTGTAGCGATGGCACCGACGAAGACCTGGATGGATGGATCGACGCGGAAGATCCCGATTGTGATGCCCAGGGTCAATCACGCGGGGCCTGTAACAACGGGCTGGACGACGATGGCGACGGTTTTGCGGATGCCGAAGATCCGGGCTGTGACGACGGTAGCGACGATGCTGAGCAGGATCCCGCTGTGGTCTGCGCCGATGGTCTGGACAACGATCAGGACGGTTGGCCCGATCAGAGTGATCCCGACTGCATCTCGGCGACGGCCGAGGCGGGGAACGGTGTCGCTGCCTGCAACAATGGACTCGATGACGACGGCGATGGCCAGGTGGATGCGACGGATCTCGACTGTCTGAGCGCCTTGGACAGCCGCGAGGCCACCTCCTCCTCTTCAGGAATCCTCTGCTCTGATGGACTGGATCAGGATGCTGATGGTTGGATCGATGCCGACGATCCGGACTGTGCCTGGCTGGGAACCGAGGCGGGCCCAGAGGTGTGGGTGTGCAACAATGGTCTGGATGACGACGGCGATGGTCGGGATGATGCCGATGATCCCGGCTGCGCTTCGGCCCTGGATTCCGACGAAACCAACATTCCTGAGTGTCAGGACGGTCTGGACAACGATGGTGATGGCTGGTTTGATACCCAGGATGCCGCCTGTGCAAGTGCTTCGGGCCTGTCCGAACAGGATGGCTATGCGGGCGGTGCATGCAATGACGACGCCGACAACGATGCCGACGCGCACAGCGATGCCGCGGATGTTGGTTGTAGCGACGCGCGGGACACCGACGAAACGGATCCCACGGGAAGCTGCTCGGATGGTCTGGACAACGACGGAGATGGCTGGGTAGACGCCAAAGATCCCGTCTGTGCGGTCTACGGAAACCTGGATGAAGACGACGGCTATGGGGGCACGACCGAGTGCAACGACTCTCGCGACAACGACGGGGACGGCAAACGGGATGTCTCCGACCTGCAGTGTACCTCGGGCTTGGACAATAATGAGACGCGCTGAGCGTCTCCGGGACTGAGATGTTTTTTATGTTGTTCTTGGCGTGCACTCCCGACCCGTCGCTGGTGCTGGCGGTTCCCGATGGCCCTCTCTCCGGGGAAGTGCCGGTCACCCTTTCCGGGGCAGCCGACGAGCTGGGCATCTTTGCGGATGGCCAGAGTATCGGGGGTGGGAAGGGGCCCAGCCTTTCGGTAGTGTGGGATACCAGGATGGTGGTGCCGGGAACCCATGTCCTGCGTGGCTCGGGATGGGTGGGCAGCGAAGAATTCCAGGTGCAGCAGGAGGTGGAGGTTGAAGCGGGGGACCTGACCGCACCGGTGGTCTCCATCACCAGCCCTGACGATGGCGATGAGGTGGAAAGTTTGCCTCTGACCGTCGCTTTTTCGGTGGAGGAAGAGGACGCCCTGGCGTCGGTGCGCCTGCTGGACGGCGACACCCTGCTGCAAGAGCTGGCCACCGTTGGCCCCTGGAGTGTGGAGCTGGCCGAGCTGGACGGCGGCAACCACACGCTGACTGCAGAAGCCACCGATCTCTCGGGGAATGTGGGCACCGACGCGGTGGCGGTACACTATGGCCTGACCTGTGAGATCTCCTCCCCCCGCAACCAGGAGGCGGTCTCCGGCGTGGTGCCGGTGAAGGTGGAAGCGCGCTCCCCCGGAGGGGAGGTGGCCTCGGTCACCCTCACCGTGGACCAGACCGAGATCGGCACCGACACCGAGCGTCCCTATACTTTTGAGTGGGATAGCAGCAGCTTCAGCGGGCAGGCAACCTTGAAGATCCTGGCAGTGGCTGTGGATGGCGAGGAGTGTTCCTCTGGCATCCGTGTTCTGGTGGGTGCCGACGCTTTTTCGGTGATCGTGACCGCACCGATGGAGGCCGAAGTGCTCACCGGGACGGTAGGGGTCAAGGCGGCCATCGGCGGGGGAGGAGGGCCGGACTACGCGGAGCTCTATGTGGATGACAGTCTGGTGGAGCGGGATGATGACCCAGATTGGGCCTTCAACCTGGATACGACGGCGTGGTCCGATGGGGAGCACCGCGTCAAAGTGGTGGGCTATGAGCTCGGAACCGGTGCGACTGCCGAAGATGAAGTCGGGGTGAGCTTCCTCCAGTAGGCTGTCACCTTCCTGTTGCAGTTGCCGCCGCATCATCGTATGGGTGAGAGCGGAGGGTGGATGAGTTCTTCGGCATGGTGGCTGGGCTTGCTGCTGACTGGCTGTACGGCGCCAGAGTCGAAGGACAGTCGGCCTCGGGAATCATCTGTGCCTGCCGACGATTCACGAAGGGAGAGCGCTCCCGATACCTCTACTCCAGACGACACGGCCCCCGAAAGTTCTCCGGTGGATGACACCGGCACGCATAGCTCCCCCCCGGACGATAGCGCTCCCGACAGTGTTCCGGTGGATGACACCAGTCCGGACAGCCGCCCCGACACCAGCCTGGACAGCTCTCCCGGAGACGACACCGGCCCCGAGAGTGTGCCCGCCGGTGACAGCGACGCCCACCACACCGGCGGCGGGCATAGTGGCCCGGACAGCCGCGCCGACAGCAGCGCCCACAGCGCGGTCGACAGCCCTGCGGACAGCGGCTCCCCGGACAGCCCGGTCCACAGTGGGCCGCCGATCGACACGTCGCCCCCGGAGGACACCTCCCCGCCGGTAGACACCTCCCCCCCCGTGGACACCTCTCCCCCGGTAGACACCTCCCCACCGGTAGACACCTCCCCACCGGTAGACACCTCTCCGCCCGTGGACACCTCTCCTCCGGTAGACACCTCTCCGCCCGTGGACACCTCTCCCCCGGTGGACACCTCCCCTCCGGTAGACACTTCTCCCCCTATTGACACGTCAACCCCTCCCGATACTTCCCCACAGGATAGCTGTCCTCCCTGCGATAGCGGGGACAGCAATTGCCCCTGTCCTTGCGACAGTGCGGACAGCGGCTGTGGGCACAGCGGCGGGCACTCGGGGGGCGGCCACTCAGCCGCCGACAGTGCCGCCGACAGCGGCAAACACAGCGGCGGTACCGACAGTGGTGGGCATTCCGGCGGCGGTCACTCCGGTGGTCACTCCGGCAGTGACTCGGGCGGCGGCCACTCCGGAGGAGGCCACAGCGGCGACAGCGGGACGCATAGCGGCGGGAGCGGTACCGGAATTACCCGCTTTGTTGCTCTGGGAGACGCCGGTACCGGGGGGCGCACTCAGTACAATGTGGGCACCGCCATCAACACCATCTGCCAGCGGGATGGCTGCGATTTTGCGCTCTATCTGGGCGACAACATCTATCCTTCGGGCGTCACTTCGGTCACCGACGCGCAGTTCCAGACGAAGTTTGAGTCCCCTTATGCCCCCTTGAACTTCCCTTTTCTGGTGGTCGTTGGCAACCACGACTACGGTGGCTGGTGGGATCCCCAGCGGGTGCAGTATCAGGTGGACTACACCCCCTATTCCAGTCGTTGGTACCTGCCGGACACCTACTACACCTCGGTCCAGGGAGATATTACCTTTTTCGCCCTGGACACGCAGGCATTGCTGGTGGGCTATACCGCCGACCAGACCGCCTGGATCCCCGGAGAGGTCAGCGCGGCCACCACCACCTGGCGGATGGCCTATGGCCACCACCCCTACCTGTCCAACGGTCCCCATGGCAACGCCGGAGACTACGACGGGCAGCCGGGAGAAGGGCAGGATGTCAAAGACTTTTTTGACCAGAACCTCTGCGGTCAGATCGACGTCTACTTCTGTGGCCACGACCATGTGCTGGAGTGGCTGGAGCCGGCGGCCGGTTGTGATATGGAGCTGATTGTGTCGGGATCAGCAGGTTCTACCTACCCCGTAGTCGGAACCAACCCCACCTACTTTGACGATGCGACCCCTGGGTTTATGTGGGTAGAGGTCAACGGAAACACCTTCACCGGCATCTTCTATGACTACACCGGCACCGAGCTGTACCGGCGGAGCTTTAGCAAGTAGGAAGGCCGCCTACTGGCAGGCGAGGATGTAGTCGTAGGCTGTTGGGGAGCTGTAGGTCCGGAAGCCAATGCCCCCGCTGCTGTAGGTGCTGGTGGTGGTGTTGATCACCTGGGTGCCGTCGATGTAGGCCTGGAAAGAGGTGCCGGCCATACGCAGCTGCACCGTGTACCAGATGTTGGGGTCGATGGTCACCGTTCCCGAGGTGATCGCGTTCCAGCTCCCGTTCATGTAGCCCAGGGTGACCCGAGTGGTGGAGGGATAGAGGCCCAGGTAGTAGTGTTGGCCCCTGTCGTTTACGGCGCTGACCGCACGGGTGCGCGCCATCAAGCCGGCATCTCCGGAATTGGTACTCAGCTTCATGCGGGCTTCTACCACATAGTCGGTCCAGGTCTGCAGACCGGTCCAGGTGTTGGCGCCGGTGGTGGTGGAGCTGTTGGACCAGTCGTCCACGCCATCCCAGCTCCAGGTGCCCGACGTCACCGTCCAGCCGTTGCTGGTGGGGTTGGTGGTGAAGTCGTCGTAGGCCAATAGGGTCGTGTGGCAGGCGGCGGTGACGGGGGCGGCGTCCACCGCGTCGTCATAGCCATCGCCATCGGTGTCGGCGTCCAGGGGATCGGTCTCGAAACCAGAGGGGAGCCCGGCCACCTCGTTGCTGTCGGAGAGGCCGTCGTTGTCGTCATCGGTGTCGAAGCAGTCGTAGAGACCGTCCAAATCGGTGTCGGCACCAGTGCCGATACTGCTGCTGCTATCGTCACAATCCAGCGCGTTGCTCACATATCCGCTCGGCTGCGTACAGGCCTGCGTGGAGACGGCGGCGTTGCCATAGCTGTCGGTGTCGGCGTCCCGGTACCAGGTGCTCTGGCCGGTGGCTCCGGCCTCGTCCACCTGGCCATCGCAGTCATCGTCGGTACCGTTGCATGTCTCGGTTGCACCGGGGTTGACCTGAACGAGGCTATCGTCGCAGTCGGTGTTGTTGGCCACATGGCCTGCTGGCTGGGTACATGCCTGCATCCCGACGGAAACGTCGCCATAGCCGTCCCCATCGGTATCGGCATACCAGGTGGTTTCGCCGGTGGCCCCGGCCTCGTCGACGCGACCATCGCAATTGTCGTCGTAGCTGTTGCAGACTTCATTGGCTCCGGGGTGCACAGAAGCGTCGGCATCGTCGCAGTCATCGGCGGTAGAGACGTAGCCCGTCGGCAGGGTGCAGGCATAGAGCGGCTGCCCCGCATCTCCAAAGTTATCTCCGTCTTGATCCGCGAAAGCTATTGACGCGTCAATAGAAGAGCCATCGTCGGTCAGGCCGTCGCAGTTGTCGTCGATGCCATTGCAGACTTCGTCGGCAGCGGGCGAGATGTTTGCCTGGCCGTCGTCGCAGTCTCCGGCAAGCTCCACGTAGCCGGTAGGAGCGGTGCAGGCCTGATGTGACAACGCCGAATCGCCATAGAGATCCCCGTCAAAATCGGCATACCAGGTCGTCGCGTCCACCGCGCTCTCATCCACCTGGCCGTTGCAGTTGTCATCAATGCCATTGCAGCGCTCCAGGGCCGATGGGGAGACCGCGGCCAGGCTGTCGTCGCAGTCTCCACCCTGGCTCACCGCACCCGTCGGTACGCTGCAGGAGGAGGAGAGGCTGGCATCGTCGCCAAAGCCGTCGCCATCCGCGTCGGTATACCAGCTCTGCTCGCCGGTCGCCCCTGCCTCGTCTACTGTGCCATCGCAGTTGTCATCAATATTGTTACATGCCTCAACAGCGGCAGGCAGGATCGTCGCATCTCCGTCGTCACAGTCACCGCCCACCGCAACCGCTCCTGGGGGAGCCGTACAGGCGCTGGTCACGACGGAGTTGTCCCCAAAGCCATCCCCATCGGCATCGGCATACCAGCTCTGTTCGCCAAGGGCACCCGCCTCATCGACGGTGCCATCACAATTGTCGTCGGCTCCATTGCAGAATTCGGCAGCGCTGGGAAAAATCGCCGAGTCGCTGTCGTTGCAGTCGCCAGCCTGCGCGACGAAGCCGGCCGGGGCGGCGAAGGCGATCTGAGTAGTGCCGGTGTCTCCGTAGCCATCGCCGTCGGTGTCGGCATACCAGGTGCTGCTGCCACCGGACTCGTCGATCAGGCCATTGCAGTCGTCATCGTAGCCGTTACAGGCTTCCAAGGCAGAAGGATTGACGGCCGCGTTGCTATCGTCGCACTCTTCGCAGGCGGCAAAACCGTCGGCATCGGCGTCGCTGTAGCCTACCGATCCGTCACAATTGTAGTCCACCGCATCATCGCAGGCTTCCAAAGCCCCGGGGTTGAAGGCGGGATCCTGGTCGTTGCAGTCGCCCCCTTGCGGCGCCCCGACCGGGTGACAGGAGAGCTGGCCGCCGCTGTCGTCGCCATAGCCGTCGGCATCGCTGTCGGTGTATGCCTGGACAAAACCGGAGGGATCGACATTCGGATCCGCGTCATCGGCGAGGCCGTCGCAGTCCTCGTCGCTCCGGTTGGCGTCGCAGATTTCGGCCGCCAAAGGGGAGATGCGCGGATCGCCGTCGTTGCAGTCTTCGCAGGCGGCCACACCATCCCCGTCCGCGTCGGTAGCGCCAGGGAAACCGTCACAATTGCGGTCGGTGAGGTCGGTACAGCTCTCCGGTGCGCCGGGGTAGGTGGCGGCGTCCAGATCGTCGCAATCGGTAGCATCCATGATGTAGCCTTCAGGCGCTTCACATCCAGAAGTTGCGGTGTCCGCGTCGCCATAGCTGTCGCCATCGGCGTCCTGATACCAGGTCTGCTCGACACCTTCGTCCACAGTGTCGTCGCAGTTGTCGTCCAGCCCGTTGCAGATCTCCGTTGCACCAGGATGGATGCTGGGATCCTGGTCATTGCAGTCGCCATCGGAGGTATAGTAGCCGTCGGCGTCGTCGTCCCCCGATCCACCAGGGCCCGCGGTATCGATCGGTCCCCCCTCGTCCGGCTTGGCCTCCCCACCCTGCTTACATGCCGCCAAGCTCAACAACAGACCGACCATCAGGTACCTGGACATGGGCTTCCTCACGGCCGCTACGGTAGCTCCCTTAGGCCGGTTCCGCCACGCCTTTTTTCAAAGGTCTGGACAGAATCCGTCCGCAGTGGTCAGATTCTGACCGGCACAAAACCGGCAGCCTGCCCGCCGTCGGGATAGGGGAAGGTGGGGGTGGGATGGGCAGCCGCAGACCACCGGGAGGACCCGGTTGAAGACCGTCGCGACCCGAGAGCTGGTTCTGGTGGGCGGTGGGCATAGCCATGTGCAGGTACTCCGCCAGTTTATGGAGCGTCCCGAGCCGGGACTGCGGCTGACGGTGGTGGTGGACCGGCCGGTGGCGGTCTACTCGGGTATGGTTCCCGGCTGGGTGGCGGGAGACTACCGGCGTTCGGAGCTGGAGATCGACGTGTGGGCGCTGGCGCGGCGGGCCGGCGCGCGCCTGATCCTGGCACGCGCCACCGGGCTGGACCCGGTGCGGCAGCGGCTGGAGTTGGAGGGGCGTCCCGCGCTGCCCTACGATCTGCTCTCCATCGACATCGGGGCTTCGGTGGTGGGTCTGGAAAAGCCGGGGGTACGCTTGGGAACGGTGGCATCCCGTCCTATCGTATCCTTGTTAGATCGTCTGGATGCGGCACTGCTTGGTGCGCCGGGGCCGCGGTTGCGGGTGGTGGGCGGAGGGGCCGCCGGGGTGGAGCTGGCCTTCTGCCTGGAGGCGCGGCTACGTCGGGAGGGAAAGGTCGTGGATGTGCAGCTTCTGGACAGCCATCCTCGATTGTTGCGCAGCCAGTCCGATGCAATCGTCGCGCGGGTGCGTCGGGCGGCGGAGCGTCGGGGCATCGGCTTTCGCTCCCATGTCCGGGTGGCAGAAGTGAAGGAAGGACGTATTTTTTTGGAGGGGGGAGGGGAGGAGGAGGCGGACCTCGTTGTTTGGGTCACCGGGGCCGCGCCGCACTCTTTTGCAGGGGCATTGCCGAGGGACCCTCAGGGTTTTTTGGCGGTGGAGGCCAGCTTGCAGCTTCGGGGGCTTCCCGGGCACTTTGCGGTGGGAGACTGTGCTGGTTTTACGCCCGCTCTTCCGAAGGCGGGCGTCTACGCGGTACGCCAGGGACCGGTGCTGGCCGAAAACCTGCGGCGGGCGGCTCGGGGAGAGGCACTGCTGCCCTATCGTCCGCAGTCCGACTTCCTCGCGCTCTTGAATCTGGGCGATAAAACCGCCATTGGAGGCAAGTGGGGCATTGCTTTTGAGGGAGCGTGGGTCTGGAATTGGAAGGATCGGATCGATCGGCGCTTTATGGCTATGTTTCAGTCTTTGGATGCCTTGGATCGACCGCGGATGCCCATGGAGATGGCCGAGGTGCCCTGTGCGGGCTGCGCGGCCAAGCTGGGTGCGGATGAGCTGGAGGAGGCCCTGGCCTCCCTGCCGCCGGCGCCCCCGGATGTGTCGGTGCGCTGGGGCACTTCGGCGGCTGAAGATGTGGCGCTGCTGCGTCCGGGGGGGCCCGAGCTGGCCTGGAATCTGGACGCTTTTGTAGCGCCCATTACCGATCCATGGTGGGCGGGCCAGTTGGGGGCCGCCAATGCGCTCTCCGACCTGCACGCCAAGGGGGTGCAGCCACGTTGGGCGATGGCGATGGTGGGGCTGCCACCCGAAGAGTCAGGGGGAACCCTGGAACAATTGATGGCGGGGGCCAGAGTGTTGTTGGATGCGCGGGGGGTGAGCCTCGTGGGGGGGCACACCATGCGTACCACCCAGCTCCAGGTGGGTTTTACGGTGTTGGGGCGGGTGGAAGACAGGCTACTCCCCATGGCGGGCCTGCGGCCGGGGGACCGGCTGATCCTGACCCGTCCCTTAGGCAGTGGGGTGCTGCTGCGCGCCGAGATGATGGGGGAGGCCAGGGCGGAATGGTTGATGGCGGCGCTGCCGCAGATGGTGCAGGATCCCCGCCCGGTTCTGGCGCTGCTCTTGGAGTTTGGGGCCAGCGCCGCCACCGACGTCACCGGTTTTGGACTGGCCGGGCACCTGCATAGCCTGCTTCGCGCTTCCTCCTCCTCCGTCCAGCTTTTTCTGGATCAGATCCCCCTTCTTCCCGGCGTGGAAGGGCTCCTGCGCCGGGGGCTGCGCTCCAGCTTCCACAGCCAGAATTTCCGGCTCTCCCGCTACTTTCCAGGAGATGCGGAAGATCCCAGGTACCAGGCTATTTTTGACCCACAGACGGCAGGCGGTCTCCTGGTAGGTGTGCCCGCAGATCGTGCGGAAGCACTGCTGTTGGCTCTCCGTGCTGGACCCGCCCCGGAAGCCGCGATCATCGGTCTGATCAGCGCGGCGCCTGACGCGGCGCCCGCACCCACCAGTTGAGTGGCCACAAAAATCGTTCTGCAAGCAGACGGAAATTCATAAATGTGATGCGCGTGTTGTCCAGATAGGGCCGAAAGGAGGAAACCCGCTGATCCGGCGGGGGATAGTAGACCCGACAGGGAATGTCGCGCACGGGAATGCCCGCCCACAACGCGCGGGTCAGCACCTCCACCTCCAAATCGTAGCGGTGGCCGCCCAGACCCAGCGTCAGGATCGGGGCAATGGGGTAGGCGCGAAAGCCACACTGGGTGTCCTGCAGCGCCCAGCCGGTCTCCACCCAAACCCAGAAGTTGGAAAAACGTCGGCCGAAGCGGCTGGATTTGGGGGCGGTGCTCATGTCACGCACCCCCACGATAATCGCGTGGGGTTCGGCAGCCACATGGGCGGTAAAGGAAGGAATATCCTGGGGATCATGCTGGCCGTCGGCATCCAGACATAGCGCGTGGGTGTAGCCTGCGGCAGCCAGCGCCTCCATGCCGGTGAGCAGCGCCCGCCCCTTCCCATGGTTCATAGGGTGAATCACCACCGTGGCTCCGGCGGCCTTGGCCTCCTCCCCCGACCCATCGCGGCTCCCATCGTCCACAACATAAACGGGCAGACCGTGGAGCAAAGAGGCCGCGACCACCTTTCCCACCTCTCCGCGGTTGTTATGGGTGGGGATCAGCACCGCCGGGCGACATTCCACCTGTTTGGGCACCCGCGCCGGCCAGTTGGCCAACAAAAACAGGAAGGCAGTGGTCAGCGCTGCGAGCGGCGGCCACCAGGGCCCCTCCGGCGCCACCGCCCACAGGCCCGCCACCGCCAGCGCCCCCCAGAAGAGCAGCACACCGTCCAGCCTCATGGCGCCACCTCCACCAGCGTCAGCGTGTAGCCGCGACGTTTGTCTTCCACAATAAACTTACCTTCTTCCTGATGGAGTGTCGCTCTCCCGCCAGGGCCGGTCCAGGTGGTCTGCTCCCCGTTCATCCGGTAGCGCCCCCCCCAGGCCTTACATTCGGTACCGGCCTTGCTGCTCCAGATCAGGCGTAGATCCCGCTCCATTGGCAACCGCTCCAGCCAGGGGGTCCAGTCGGG
>CAITDR010000636.1 GCA_903891165.1 uncultured Pseudomonadota bacterium | reverse complement strand
TGGACCGGATCACAGCCTCGGAGCTGTTGCGGGAGCTGGAGAGTCTGCGGCCGTAGGCACAGGTTTATCAGGATCATCTCTGGCTGTGCAGGCGCCTGCCGCACAGGTGCCGCACAGCCCCGCTCAGGGACCGGTGTTCCCCTGGATCTGGATGGTGCCGCCGATATTGGCGACACCAATGGCATCCCGCAGCAACTCCGCCTCTGAGTCGGAGAATCCATTATTGTCTGTTATCGAAAAATTTCCACTGACGACAGTGATTTGGTGAAGTGCTGATAGATCTTGAAGCAGACTATTGTGACTGAGACTCAAATCTCCCCGGACTGACTGCAAGGCGGACAAGCCGGAAATCGTTGCCGCCCCATCGCGGTAGCTGGTGCTATCGCTCAGATAGTCATAGTGCCCCGCCGAAGATTCGATGCTCAGTCCACCCACGTCAGTGAGGGCGTCAAAATGTTCGATGGGTGCGTCGTTGGGACCAAAACTCAGGGTACCTCCCACTCTTTCCAATGATTCAAAGCCCGTAAAACTCTGCACTCCCAGGTAGCCCCCCAGACTGAGATCCCCGGCCACTTCCTCCAGGCCAGAAAATCCGCTGAGATCCACCAAAACTCCGGTCAACGGATAGGCAAACCCCCGCCCGTCATAATAGTAGTCACGGTAGGACAGGGAAATTGCACCGGCGTACCGAAGATTTTCAAGGCCTTGGGTGCTGGTTAGGGTGTACGCGGTGTCGATCTCCAGGCTCCCGGTGACCTCCTCCAGACCCGAAAAACCGAGGAGATCCGGTGGAGAAGCCTTGGTCATACGCAGCTCACCCAGGCTGCGGAGATTCTCCAGGCCCGCGCTACTTTCCACGATGGACTCCTCGATCACCAGACTCTGGAGAGAAGTAATGCCTTCCAAGCCAACAAAGCTGGAAATATAGGCCCCGTTCCCAGCCTTGTACAACCAGAGCGATCCCAGGCTCTCCAAGCTGCCAAGACCAGCTAAATCCGTTCTACATCCAGCCAGCTCTAAGGTGCCACCGATAGCACCCAATACAAAAAATCCGTCCAGCGTCGCGGGGGCCCCTCCGTAGTCATTGCAAATCAGTTGGAAATCTCCATCAATCTCTTCTAAGGATGAAAATCCCTGCATTTGGGCACTCATGGTTTCCTGGACCACCAGATTGCCGCCCACCCGGCTCAGCTGCTCCAGACCCAGGTAGCTGCCCTGCTGGCCAAACCACACATAGGCAAATTGCAGGTTCCCCTCTACCTGCTGTAGGCAAGAAAAGGCAGTAAGATCAGGGGCATCCCAGGTCGCATCCAGCATCAGCGAGCCCCGGATAGCATCGTAGCTCTGGCAGAAGCTCAACGCGGCGGCAGAGTCTGGATAGAGGAGATCCCCCTCCAACCATCGTAATTCGTCCACACCATCGCAGTTCTGATCGACCCCGTCTCCTGCCACTTCGGTGGCCTGCGGGTAGACGCTCGCATCGGTGTCGTCGCAGTCTATTGCGATGGCAGCCCCATCTCCATCCAGATCATCGTCGGGAGTGCTTGAATCACAGTCATTGTCGAGTCCGTCGTAAGGCGGCTCTGCGGCACCGGGGTGAACCGCAGGATCGTTGTCATTACAATCTTCCCCAACGACAGCGCCATCTCCATCTGCGTCCACAGCGGTAGAATCCAAAGGCGAGTCCGCAGGCGAGTCTATGTGCGAGTCCGAATCTCCGGTGCCGGAACAGGCAACGAACAGGGGGAGGAGGAAAAGCTGCACGGCGACTCCGGGGGTCGAGGTTCAACCAGAACCAAGCAATAACCGTGCCAGGCCAACGGGGCCCTCAGCCGCATCCCCGCGAGGGTGGCCCCGCCCCTCCAAACCGCGTATAGGACCTGTCCCCAGAGGTTTTTGATGGCATCCAAATCCGGACAGCTTGCGCACCAGGAAGCCCAACGTGAGGCCGCCATGGCGCTGTTGTTGGAGGCCGGCGCGGTCAGCGAATGTGAGGTAGATCCTGGCATCTACATCAACCAGCACCGGGGCACCGAAGGTGCACGCGACCTGGGGCTGCGGCTGATCAAGGTCAAAGATCGGCGGGTCTCCGCCTTCAAAAACCGCGTCGAACTCTCCGATGCCATCGATCTGGCCTTTGGAGATGCCGACGATCGCTGCGAGCTGTGCGCAAAAAGGGCCAAAGCGGGCTGAGCAGGCTAAGCGGGCGCCATGTCTGACCTCACGCCGCCTCCTCCCCCCCCCGCCGGGCTCACCGGAAAACAGCGCCAGTACCTGCGTGGACTTGCGCACCCCCTGAACCCGCTCGTTCGCATCGGGAAAGAGGGCATGACCGAGTCCATCGCCACCAAGGTGCGGCAGGAGCTGGACAGCCACGAGCTGATCAAGGTGAAGATCGGCGACGGATGCCTGGAAGCCCCCAAAGAGATCTACCCGCTGATCGCCGAGCAGACCCACGCCGAGCTGGTGCAGGTGATCGGGAAGGTCGGCATCTTCTACAAGCGCCGCCGGAAAGACCCGGAAATCCAGCTTCCCAAGTAGTTTTTTGAATTTATATCGTTTCGATATATGCCGAAACGATACTATAGAAAAAACTCGACGAAGAGGGCGGCCTCGGTCAGCCAGATGGTGGAGAGGCGGAAGCCATCCTCCTCTTGCAGCTCGGACCCAAGGTACATCCTTCCGAAATAGCGGGCCCCTACGGCGATGGCCGGAACACCCTGCTTGTCGGGCAGAAGGTACTCGACGCCCAGACCTAGCTGCAGCCCACCGCCGCCAATCCGCTGGCGGGTGCCGGAGGCGGCCTCGTTCGCGTCGGCCTGCTCTTCCGCCGTATAGGCATCGGACGTGTCGGCAGCGAGAGGGATGATCCCATAGATCCCCAGATCTCCCCAGGCATTTACGCGGCCCGGCTCGCGCGTCCGCAGGTAGCGGCGGTAGTCCAGACCCGGCCGCAGCGCCCCCACCATACGGGTGGAGAGGTTGGCCCCCAACTGCTCGTCCCGGAAAAAAGCGGCGGCAAAGTTGCCGACTATCGCATTTTTCCCGCCCACCCAGCCTGCCTGCACATTCAGGGGCGGCCGCAGCCAGCCGTCAAACTCGCCCACCCGCGTGCCCGAAAAGCCATCGGATTCTGACCAGGAAAAGGCCCCCACACCGGCGGGAACCCAGGAGATTCCTGCCAGAGCGGCTGCATGTACGGTACCCAGGAGCCAGAGCATTTTTGGATCCTAACCGCCGGAGCCCCCTGCTGCCGGACAAAACCGCCGGAGGATCCACCTGAGAAAACCGTCGCAACTGCTGACGAAACCGTCGACGAAGGGTGTCGAAATCTCGACAGTCCTTTCGACACCCCAAGGGGCAAAGCTCCATTATTCGTTGGCACGGGCCTTGCATAGGACCTCTGCGTAACCCTGGAGCTCATCATGCAGACCGAATCCCTCCTCCGCGCCCTTCTCCCTCTCACCCTCATCCTGGCTGCCTGCGGCGGCGAGCCCTCCGGCCCCGCCGGAAAAGACGCGGTAGACGCCGATCAAGACGGCTACAGCTTCGCCGGTGGCGACTGCGACGACAATGATGCCACCGTCAATCCTGCGGCCACCGAGACCCCGGACGACGGGGTGGATCAGGACTGCAACCCCGGCAATGATCTCAGAGGCCTGGTGGACGAAGACGCCGACGGCAGCACCGCCGACCTGGACTGCAATGACGCCGATGCCTCCATCTTTCCGGGCGCACCCGAGCTTTGTAACGGTGCCGACGAAGACTGCGACGGTGTGGTAGACAACGACGCGCCCGCCGACAATACCTGGTACGAAGATGGGGACGGCGATGGCTACGGCGCCGAAAGCCGGACCACCCAGTCCTGTTTGCAGCCCGAGGGCTATGCGCCTCTCTTCGGCGACTGCGACGATTTTGAATACAACAGTAATCCGGGCGCAACGGAGCACTGTGACGGCGCCGACAACGACTGCGACGGCGACCAGGACGAAGAGGCGGTAGACGCCCTTCCCGCCTATGTTGACCACGACGGGGACGGTTTTGGGGAGGAAGAGGCAGAGCTTCTCTGTGATCTCCCCTCCGGCTACGCCGATCGCAGCGGGGATTGCGACGACCGGGACGCCCAGGTAAGCCCCGACGCCACCGAAGCCTGCAATGGCCTGGACGACAACTGCGACGGTTCCACCGATGGTTCGGACGCGATCGACGCGCTGAAGTGGTATGCCGATACCGACGGCGACAGCCTGGGAGACGCTGCGAATACCCGGATGGCCTGCTCTCAGCCCAGCGGCTACGTCACCAACACCAATGACTGTGACGACGGTACTGTCAGTATCGGCGCCCCCATCCTCTGGTATCTGGACACCGATATGGATGGCTATGGCTCCATCGCCAGCATCCAGTCCTCCTGCACCCAGCCCGCCGGCTACAGCTCCACCGCGCTGGACTGCGATGACGAGAACCCAGAGGTAAGCCCGCTGGGGACGGAATCCTGCAACGGCCTGGACGACAATTGTGATGGCTCTACCGACGGAACCGACGCCGTCGATGTCCAGACTTTCTACATGGATCACGACAGCGACGGCTACGGCGACGCGGCCTACTCCCGGATCGCCTGCTACTCCCCCGGATCCGGCTACACCACCACCGTGGGCGACTGCGACGACACCAACAGCGCGGCCTACCCCGGGGCCAACGAGCTGTGCAACAGCATCGACGACGACTGCGATGGCACCACCGATGAGTCCACCGCCACCAACGCCACTACCTGGTACCGCGACAGCGACAGTGATGGCTACGGCGTGATCAGCAACTACCAGCGCGCCTGCACCCAGCCCGTTGGCTACGTCAGCTCCAACACCGACTGCAGCGACGTCGATGCGACGATCCACCCCGGCGGCACGGAGACCTGCAACGGTCGGGACGACGACTGCGACAGCTCCACCGACGAGAGTGGTTCTACCGGCGAAACCACCTGGTACGCCGACGGGGACCGCGACGGCTACGGCAGCAGCACCTACAGCCTGGCCGCCTGTAACCAGCCCGCCGGCTACGTCTCGGCGGGTACTGACTGCGACGACGGCAACAGCAACGCCTACCCCGGCGGTGTGGAGACTCAGGATGGCGCCGATCAGGACTGTGACGGCTACATCGACGACGGCTACGTGGTGGCGGGCGACGTAGTGATTACAGAAATGGCGCGCCAGCCGGTCTTCGGGGGTCTGGTCACCGATCTGGATGGCCAATGGTTCGAGCTCTACAACACGTCAAACCAGACCCTGTACCTGGACAACTGGCTGATCAGCAACGGCAGCGCCAGCTTCCAGATCGACCCCGCCGAGGGCATCCAGATGGCCTCGGGCGAGCACCTCGTCTTCTGCGCCGCCAGCACCTGGACCAGCACCACCATCGGCTCCTACCTGGTCTGCGACTACATCTGGGACGACGGCGGCACCGCCACTGCCTACCGGAACTCCAGCTTCACCCTGGGAAGTCGCTCGGGCTCCCTGAGTGTCTACATGAACGGGACGGCCTCTTCTGCCAACCTCGTGGACACGGTGGCCTACACCATGAGCTGGGCTTCGGCTCCTGGCTTCAGCCTTCAACTGGATGTCTACTCCTACGACGCGACGGACAATAACAGCTCTGCTCAGTGGTGTAAGTCGCCGAATACCTCGATGTGGTACGCCTTTGTCAATGGTCGGGAGTATGGGACGCCGGGGGTGAGCAATAGCTCTTGCAACTGAGGGGGTTGCGGGTGTGGTGTAGAGTGTAGTGTGGATTACGGAGCGCTCCTGCCGCCGGTGGGGGCGCTCTTCGTTTTGGGCGGGGGGCAATTGTGCAGCGGGTTGTTGCACAAACATCTTGGCGTCCGAGCAGGTGGCCTTCATCCCCCTGTGCAGGAGGGCAAGGTGTTGCAGCGCTGCAACAGCGGCGAGGCCCCTGCAGGTGACGCACTCAACATGGATCTGGCACTGACCACGGCAGCGTGTCCGGGGAGCCACCCCAAGTTTCAACCACCCCTTTTGGGCGAATGAAGCCTCAATCCTGTTTCTGCCCCGCACGCCACGCGAGAAATTGCGACCGCAGATCGCGTAGATGCCAGGCGTCGATCATTGCAGGGTCGCGAATGGCCAGCGACTCCAATGGCGCCAGCAGCTCCGCCGGGGGGGCTTGTCCGAGGGCGGCGTGGGCCTGCACCATTCGGAACATTGCGCGCAGGCTTGTGGGGGCTTCCGGCCCGAACACTTCCTGGATGGCATCCAGGTGGGTACCCAGAATTTCCAGGCACTCTGCCGGAGATCCGGAAGCCAGGGCCACTGCGGCAAGGTTGGAAACTGCGGAGAGCACCAGCGGTTGCCGGTCCCCATACTTCTCCCGGGCCACGCTCAAAATCTGCTTCAAAAGGGACTTCGCTTCCGCATGATTCCCTGCATGGCTCAAGGCCACAGCGAGGTTGCTCTGAAAGCGCAAGCCGTCAGGATGGTCGCTGCCCCACCGTCGCTGGGCCTCCGCTACCACCTCTCTGAGGAGGGGCACCGCCCGCCCAGGATCACCGGCACGTTGCCACAATATTGCAAGCCGTTCCCCGGTGCGGAGAATATCAGGGTGCCCCACCGGAAGTAGCTGCTTCTGCCGCTCCAGCACCTGCTCCAACAGCCGCCCTGCCTCCTCCAATTCCCCCAGCTCCACCAGAATCGCCGCCAGGTTGGAGCGAACACCCAGTGATCGACTATCCCCCTCTTTCCAGCTTTTTTCCCCAGCAGCAACGACCTGCTCCATCCACTGCCGCGCAGCGCTCAGATCCCCCAGCCCGCCGGCGACGACTGCCAGCCCCTCCAGGCTCCGGAGGGTTTCAGGATCGTCCGGCCCCAGCACCCGTTGGCGTGTTTCCCAAGCAGACTTCAACAGAGTGTGTGCGCCGAGCAGATCTCCCTGCGTATGGCGCAGTGCCGCAAGGTTGTGCTGGATTTTCAGCGTCTCGGGAGACTCTTCGCCACGAATCCGCCGGTGGGCATCCAGCACCCGGCTGAGCAACTCGTCTGCCCCCTGAAAATCCCCCTGCGCCTGCATCGTAACCGCCAAATTGTTCATGGCGCTCAGGGTTTGCGGATGATCCTCCACCAATATCCGTCGGCGTGCATCCACCACCTGCTCCTGAAGCACCCGCGCTCCCGCGAGGTCCCCCAGCGCCCCCAGAGTGGTGGCCAGATCGTGCTTGGCCGCCAGGGTGACCGGGTGCTCCTCACCCAGCCGCCCGCGTGCCCACTCCAGAACCCCTTCCTCGTCTTGCCGGGCCCCAACAAAATCCCCGCCTGTCCGCCTGACCTCGGCGGCTACCAGTCGCTCCGACAGCTTCTGCCCCAGCTCCTCCTGATAGACCTCCGCTCTCCAATGCCCGGCGCGCACCGATAGCGGCCCTACTGCCCGTCCGGGGTAGCGCCGCGCCAGACTCAGCGCCGGGTCCGGGTCGGTCCCATCCAACAGAACCGGAGTAATTTCCTCCCAAACCACACCATCGCCGAGTAGGGTGGCCAGCAGCGCCACCGCCTCGGGCTCCCGATCCAGCAGCGCCACCGCCAAGGTCGGCTGGGGGCAGCCCAGCAGCGCCGCACTCTCCAGCAGGGCAAGCTGATCATGCACCGGGGGCCAGGGGGACACACCGTCGCCCACCATGACCGCCGGATCGATGCCCTGCCCCATCGCCTCGATCACACGCTCCACCCGGTAGGGATCCGTCGCCCCCTCCCAGCACTTCCAGCCAGGGAGCGCCGCATACTCCGCCATTGGCTGCGCCTGAAGTTTCTGGTTCAGGTCCCATGAGGACTGCACAACCGCACCGAGCGTATGTAGCGCCATCTCAAGGTCTTGACCTGTCCAGTGTATGCGCGATTGCTGTCGCAGAAGAGTCAGTGTAAAAGCTGGAACTTCTCCTTCCAAACGAAAGTGACGGCTAACCCAGCTATCAAAATCCGGTGCCTCGGCCCGGAAGCTCTCGGCGGTGGCGGGGTCCATCCACAGCACCACCCGCAGCCCCATCTGCGCGAAGCGGGGTCGAAAGCGATTGTACAGGCCTGCCTCGTCGGCGCGTACCTCGACAAGGACGAGTGCTCCCGTCGGCTGCTGCATCAGCTCGGAAAAATCTTGCACTACGCGAAGATCCGCGTCGATTGTAAGGAGTTGAAGCACCAGCCTCCGCCAACCCACCGGCCGGGGCGCTTCCACCTGGAGTAGCAGACCGGAGTGGCCCAACCGCAGGTGGAGGAGCAGCTCCTTCAGCCAGGGCGGGGGAGCTTCTCCAGCGGGAGCTTCTCCAGGGTGAGCAGGGGGTGAGGGTGGTACCATTCGCTTTTGTTGGGATAGGGAAGAAGCCAGAATCGTTGGAGGAGCTGATCCACCGTGTCGGCGTCGGCTTCCTCGGCACGGAGGCTGTGCTTGGGGTCGTCCAGGATAGCTTGGAGCACCCGCAGGTGGTTCGCCCGGAGTCCACTCTCCAGGTTTCGCCGGTGCTCATCGAGCACAAAGTCCACCGCGTCCTTGTCGGCCACGGGGAGCTGACGTTGGAAGCACTGGATAGAGAGGGTCCGGATCATGGTGACGAATTCCCGAACGCGGCCCCCGGAATAGAGCGCCAGCCGCTCCAGCTCCGCATCGTGGAGCTGTACGGAGAGATCGGCCGTGCGCACATCGTACAGCTTCCGGAAAAAAGCCTGCCCGACGGGCTCTACCCCCCAAACATCCTGCCGGATCACCGGCACCTCGGTCAACACTTTTACGGTGAAAGCCGGAACACGCGCCGCCAGCCCCTCGCGCGCCAGCAGCAGCGGTCCACCCATCACTACCCGGCATTCCAAGCGCCCTAACAGCCCTGACTCGATAAAAATATGCTCGGCAGTCGCCCGGTTTTTGATACGATCCAGGCCATCGACCACCAGCACCGTCTCCCAACCTTGCGCACGCACCCGCTGGATGAGCTGGTTGATCGCCTGGATCAGCCGGTTGGTGCGGCTGTCCCGATCCGGCATCGGGGCGGCACGTTGGCCCAGCGGGAGATTCCATGCGAAGCCCTCCGCGACCGCCTTCAAAAAGGTGAAGGCTTCTGTAGCTTTGGTTACACCTGTGGTCAGACCTCCTGCTGCCCCGAGCAGCGTTCCCGCCGGGCCCGCCGCGCTACCCAGCATCGCCCCCCCGGCCGTCGCCAGCACGCCCACCCCTAAGGCCGACGCAAGCTTCACCACGTCTATCTTCACCGACGATCCAGAAGGTTGCAGCTCTTGAGCGGCTTTTTCGAGTGTTTCGCGGTCAAAATCGTTGAACCAGCCCTCGTCTTTTCCGGTACGAAAGAGTCCGAGGCCGACCAGAAAAAGAACCTCCCATGGCGCAATGCGGTCTAACAGGCCTGTATCGTTCAGAATATTGGAAAAATGTTCGTAGATGTCCAGGACCACCACAAAGCGTGCAGGCGGCTGAGACTCCGCCATCCGACGGAGTTCACTGCTCTTTCCTGCCCCCACCGATCCCAGCAGAAGCACCTTCTCCTGCCCAAAAGGCAGGCGCAGCCGGGATAGCAGATCCGGAACGGGGCTCTTGGGCCGCTCGACACGCCACTCCGACCTTACCCCGCGCAGTTCAAGGGGATCAAAGCGCGTGTAGACCTGCTCCCACTGCTTCCAATTGTCCATCCGACGCCCCTAACCGATGCACCCAGCGTCTGCATCGGACCTCGGATAGGCGGCCCAGACTTGACGCGTCAAGAAGCCCTCCCCAAAACCCGCAAAACCTCCCCCACAATCGCATCCTCCATCTGCCGGTCCCCGAGCGCCTGCACCGGCCCCGAGGTCACCCGCGCCATCTTCAGGTTCACCTGCGGACCCACCCCGGTGGGGTGTGGATTGGCGCAGCCCGAGCAGGAGAGGCAGGCCGCGGGCAGATCGGCCCCCGCCTGTTCCACTTTTTCCAGCGCGCTGGGCGGCCCCCCGTAGCGGCGTAGTCCCAACTTCCGCAGCTTGATCGCCTCTTCCGAAGGCAGCTCCTTAACAGAACCCATGTCCCGCGCCAGCTTCGTGATCAGCGCGGTGTGCTCCATGGTTTCCAGCTTGCAGAAGGCGTCGAAGGGGCTGTCGCCCAGACACACTGCCCCATGCCGATCCATCAGGATCGCATCATGATCCCGGATGTAGGGGCGGATCCGGTCGGCCAGGGTCTGCGTTCCGGTGGTGGCGTAGTCCACCGTGGGCACCGTACCCAGCGTCAGCACCACCTCCGGCAGCACACACCGCGCCATACTGACGCCCGCTATGGTGAAGGCGATGGAGATCGGCGGGTGCGCGTGTACCACCGCTTTTACGTCGGGGCGCTCGGCGTAGCAGGCGAGGTGCATCAGGATTTCGGAGGTGGGCTGACCGCTGCCTCTCAGCTTTTTTCCTTGCCGATCCACCACAATCAAGTCGTCGTCGGTCACAAAACCCTTGTGGCAGCCCGCCCGGGTACACAATACCCCATCCGGCAGCAGGGCGGAGAGGTTCCCGTCCAGCGCCACCAGCAAATTGCGCTGGTAGCACAGGTGGCTCACCCGGATCAGCTCTTCTCGAAGACGACGCTCAGGAATCATCTCTGGCTTCTATCCCGGTAAACGCATCCGGAACAGCGCGCCGCCGCCGGGGTTGTCCTCTACTTCGAGATTTCCGCCATGATCCAGCAAAATCCGCCGACTCAACCACAGGCCCAGCCCGCTGCCCTCTCCCCGTTGTTTGGTGGTGTAGAAGGCATCAAAGATCTGCTCCCGTTGCTCGGCCGCCACCCCCGGCCCCCGATCCCACACCTCTACAAACACCTCTTTGTCACAACGGTAGGCGCGAACTCCCAACTCCGAAGCGCCACTCTGGCTGGCATTCAGCAGCAGGTTCACCACCACCTGCTCCAGCCCCACCGCATCCCCCTCCACCTCCAGCCCCTCAGCAATCTCCACACAAAAACCAGCCCCGACCCCCAGCCGCAGCCCACATAGCTCCTGGGCCCCCTCCACCAGCTCTCCCAGCCGCACCCGCGTGGGCGCCCGCACCCCCGGGTGCGAATAGCCGCGCAACTGCAACACCAACAGGCTGATGCGCTGCACCGCCCGCTCCATCGAGGCCAGCGACCGCCCCCACTCCGGGGGGGCCCCCTCCCGCAGCCTCTCCAGGTGCCCCGCCAACAATTGTATAGGCTGGTTCATCTCATGAACCAGCCCCAACGCCAGCTCTCCCGCCAGGATCCGACGGGATTCCGTCTCGATAGACTCCTCGCTCAACGAGAACCTGTGGGGTAGGCGGCCGATAATTCGATAGAGCTGATCCGTGCGTGGTCCCCGGCTGCCTCAATTTTGGCGAGCTGCACCCGATCGGTGGAGACGCTCAGCACCACGATGCCCTGATCCGCGAGAATACTACCCGGAGAAACAACTTTTTCGTCGCCATTGGCCAGACCGATCACCGCGCGGGGGGGCTGAGCCATGGGCAGCGTGGCCACCAGCCGTACCGGCCACGGGTCGCCGGGCAGGTTGCTGATGGGCAGAAGGGGAGCCACGGGCGCTTCGATCAGCGTGCCGCTGGGAGCGGGAGTGGGGGACGAGGAGATCGGGTTCCCAAAAAGGTCGGTGGCGACAGTGCCCTCTTCCTTTTTTTGCAGCTCCTCGCTGGAGATCACCTCGGGCGGGCTGACCGGGAAGGACCAGTCCGGGTCGCCCGGCTTTGCGACGCTGGTGGGAGCAGCGCCCGCTTCGGGGGCCACCGCAGCAGCCGGTGTCACCGCTGCAGCAGGGGCGGCGGCGGGAACCGGGTCGAAGGGTCGCCCGGAAGACTCCATGGCCTCACAGGCCAACAGCAGGAGGAGGTGCATTCCCGGAGTGTATCACGCCGCACCACACACCGACTTCGCCCATCGGTAGCCAACCAGCTATGAGGATAAGATGCTGACACAAAGTCTGCGCCCCCAGCCCACCGGAGTGGCAAACAGACTGGCTTCACGTTGTTGTGGTGCCCATGTGGACTGATCTGGCACTCCTTCTGGCGTTGGGCATGCTGGCAGGACTGGCGCTCCGCTGGAGCCTGCCTCTGATCCTCCGGGAGCCCCCCGAACAGGCTGCCCTCCGCCGCTGGGGGGACCGCCCAGGCTGGCGGATCCGGGAGGATGGACCACAACTTCAGGTGATCGGTGGCCAGGGGGGACGCAGCTTCTCCTTCACCCTGATCCCCGGTCCACCTCTCCAGCTCCTGGTCGGGGTGGACTGCGCCGCCCTTCCCAAACATCGTACATCTTCCGACGAAAATCTGCCTCCACAGGTCCAGGATGGTACCCTGGTCAGTCGCTGGACCTCGCCTCCCTCCAGCCTTTTTGAGCCGGATCGTCTGAATGCACTTCTGGAAGAGCTGGTGGGGATGGCGCAGAGCTTGGAGGAGAGGCAGCCGCTTCCGCCAGAAGAGGAGGATATATAGAAACGATATATATCGTCTCTATAGATTCAAAAAGGGAGACGGGACAGCCCTCCCTTTTCAGGATACAAAATGAAGATGTCACCCAGCCTCCCGATAGAGGTGGTCCTGCCACCCGACGTGCCCGAGCGCGAGCGGATCCTGGGGATCACCCTTCGCTGGCTGAACGGCGTAAAACACCCCTGGAGGTTGGTCGAAGAAGCCTCCCCGGATCCAGCCGTTCTACGGCTCTGGCTCCTGGGAAGTACCGAGAAGGCGGTGGCACCGGAAAACACCATCCTCATCGGCGAGGCGGGAGCAACCTGGGACTGGGTCCCCCTGGACGAGCTGGACCAGCGCCTTCCGCGCCTCCTGCCCAACCTTCTGGAGGTGCTCTCTTTACGGGAACAGGCGCGCACCGACGCCACCACGGTCGAGGTGCTCAACGAGATCGGCCGGGCCCTCTCCGCCGAGACCGACCGCGACCGCCTCCTGGACGAGCTGCTCACCCGCGCGCGGCGCCTCGTGCGTGCAGACGGGGGCAGCATCTACCTGATCCAGCAACAGCAGTTAATTTTTGTCGCAGCACAAAATGATACTGTCAATTTTCTCCGTCCCCTTGCCGCATTAAACCTGGACGAGTCCAGCCTTGCGGGCTGGGTGGCCCTGAACGGGCAGCCCCTGAATATCGCCGACATCCGCCGTATTCCGGCCACCGCTCCCTACCGTCCCAACCTGAGCTTCGACGCGATGTCGGGCTACATCACCCGCTCGATGTTGCTGGTGCCCCTCAGCACGCGTCAGGGCCGGATCCTCGGTGTTCTTGCACTGGTAAATCGGAAGCCCAACCCCGGCCCCCTTCGCGATTTTCACGCGGTGCTGCCCTTTGGCAGCTCAGAAGTGGCGCTGGCGGGCTCGGTGGCCTCCCAGGCCTCGGTGGCGCTGGAAGCCTACCACCTCTACGACAGCATTCGTCGTCTATTTGACGGCTTTGTCCAGGCTTCTGTACAGGCTATTGAGTCTCGGGATCCGACGACCGGCGGCCACTCGCTCCGCGTCGCCGAGCTGTCCCGTAGCCTCGCCCTGGAGGTCCACGACGCCGAGGCCCCCGATCTGGCCGGTCTACGCTTTACACCCGAGCAGATCACCGAGCTGAACTATGCCGCCTTGCTCCATGATTTTGGCAAGGTAGGGGTACGGGAAGAGGTGCTCCAAAAGGGCACCCGCCTGCACCCGATGGAATTGGCCAATACCGCCCTGCGTTTTCGCATGGTCGCCATGCAGTTGCGCCAGGACCTGGCTGCAGGCAGGCCAGAGGCGACGGTCGCCCTATCCGAGCTGGAGCTGGACTGGCAGTTGGTGGAGCGCCTGAACCAACCCGCAGAGCTGGCTTCCTCTGCCGATCTTCTCCGCCTCCAGCAGCTCCGTCGGCGCTGGACTTTGCCGGATCGTAGCGAGCCGGTGATCTCGGCCCGCGAGCTCTTGCGCCTGGGGGCGGGGCCCGGCTCCCTGGATCCGGAGGAGCGGGTGGAGATCGAGCGCCATGTGGAGCATACCTGGCGATTTTTGCGCACCATCCCATGGACCGATGCCCTGAAGGAGGTGCCCGATCTGGCCTATGCCCACCACGAGCGCCTGGATGGCACCGGCTATCCCCGCCGCCTGCGTGGTGCAGAAATCTCGCCTCGGGCGCGGATTATCGCCGTAGCCGACATCTTTGACGCGCTGACGGCTGGCGATCGGCCCTACCGCAAAGGTCTGGATACCACCTCGGCCACCCACATCCTGGAGGAAGAGGCGCGACAAGGCCGAATCTCGGCCCCGATGGTGGATCTTTTCATCCGCCGCCGCCTGTGGGAGCACTGTGACTACTGGGCCGGCCAGCGCCGCTCCTAACTGCGGGGCTCGATCGCCACTTCGCTCCGGATGCTCGCCGCAATAAAGCAGCCGCGATGGGCCGCTTCGTGGATTTTCTGGAGCTCCTCGGCACTCGGAGCCTGGCCGGAGAAGACCACTTTCGGACGCAGGGTGATGTGGGTGATGGCCAGCCGCCCTTCTGCATTTTTGGCGAGGGTGCCCACCGCATCGTCCTCGTAGCGGTCCACCACAAATTTCTTCCGGGCGGCCACCGCCAGGAAGGTCAGCATGTGGCAGGAGGAAAGTGCGCCGATCAGCCCCTCCTCCGGATTCACTCGGTCTGTGGCTCCCAGAAATTCAGGTGCAGAGGAGGCGGGGATGTTCACCCCACTTCCGGTGCGCAGCTCATGCGAGCGGCTATAGGTGTCGTAGGAAAAATCGGGCGTTGTACGCGCCCAAGAAAGAGCTACATGGTAGTCAGGCATGACGAAACATAGGCACCAATCTCCGCCCGGGAACGGGGGGACACATCTTCCCTGATCCCGATCAGGGTGCTACACTCTATGTACCACCCCCGCAAAGGCAAAAACCCAGCCCCCACCCACCATCAGTTTCGGCTAAAATTGCCCGCCCGCAGCCCCCAAAAGAGTCCGCTTGCCCAACGACCTCTCCCCAACGATCCTGAGTGCCCTGCTCTCCGAGAGCCGGGACCTTGTTGTGCTGATCGACCCGGAGACCCGTATCCACCAGTGCAGCGACTCCTGGCGGCAGCTCTGTGGAGAAACCCAGCGTTTTACCGAAGTTCTGGACGAAGGTTCTGTCCCCAAGGTGCTCTCCGCCCTGCACCGGGCCGAGCCCTGGCAGCGCCCGGTCCACGTGGATCTCCGCTCCAACATCCAGGAATTCCACCGTGTCGCCTTCTCGCGGGTGCGGGTGGGGGGCATGTACCTGCTGATCGGTCGGGAATTGGGCGAACAGCAGGCGCTCTTGGGGCGCATCGTCGATCGTCATCGCTCTTCTCTGCGGACCAACGCCGAACTTCGTCGTCTGGCCAACACCGATCCGCTAACCGGCGTCTCCAACCGCCGCGAAGTGTGGCGGAACGCCCGCTGGATCTGGGACCATGCCTCCATCGCCACCATCGCCCTGGTGGATATCGACAAGTTCAAGCGGATCAACGACCACTATGGCCACGAAGCCGGCGATCAGGTGCTGCAGGCCGTCGCCGAAGCCCTGACCCGCGCGGTGGGGCATGGTGCGGTGGTCGGCCGCTGGGGTGGCGAGGAATTTGTGGCGGTCTTCGAGGGAGATGCCTCGGATCGCGGCGAAAAAGTGCTGCAGGAGATCCGGGGGGTGCACATGGAGGGGGCTCCGCCTTCCTTCCGGATCACCGTCTCCCTGGGGATGGCTGTGGCACCCGATACCACCATCACCATCGCCGACGCCGTCGCGGCTGCCGACTCAGCCATGTACACCGCCAAGAAGGCCGGAGGGGATCGGATGGTGCTGCGGGTGCTCCAGCCGCGCCTGCCCAGCATCCCTCCCGGCGAGGGCGAGCGCCGCATTCCCCGCGCGTGGGGAAAGTAGCAAAAGCTTTCGCCGTTGGGCCCTGGCTGGCGTAGACTATAGGGGTGTCTACCCCCCTCTATCGATGGTTCCCCGGACTGCTGTGGATCGCAGCCTGTGGCGATGTGTCTCCCCAAAAGGAGCTTCCCCGCCAAGGCTCCCCGGAGGAGGACAGCGCCGCCGGTGGTTTTGTCCTGCCCGCGCCGCTGCCGCCCGAGTGGGACAGCGCCGAGGTACAGCGCCGCCTGGAGGTCGCCCTTCCCCACCTGCCAGACGCCTTGACTGCACAAAAAGAGTTTGTGGAAGCACTTCAATATGGTGACCCCACCTGCCCCACCCTCTACGAAGGTTGGTCCATGTTTGTGGTCCACAGCGGCTGCACGGCCAGCACCGGCTGGTTCTATGCCGGCCTGGGCAGCTGGTTTCCGCTGGATGGGGACGGCGACACCCACCTCGGGGCGGATTTTTTGATCATGTCCCCGGAGGGCGAACGCTTTTTTGGGGCGGGGATGGCGCGCTACTACGACCGCGATCCCGAACACTGGGAGCAGGACCTGCAGGGCGAGTGGGGCTGGCCGCAGGCGGAGGACTGGCTGGCGGATCAGGCCAGCCTGCTGGTGAAGATCCAGCGGGATGGCAATATCCTGCGCCTGACCGGCGGATGGTCTGGACCTTATGGAGCCTTTTATTTCCGAAATTTTGAGGTGGACGTGACCCGTTGTTCTGGACCCACCGGCACCATCGAAGTGCGCGATGATCGCGGCTTTTGGTATGCTCTGGACTGGAGCACTGCGCCCTGCGCCAAGCTTTCTTATGAGGGGGATCCGTTGGGAGAAGCCTGCGCCGATCCCGGTCCCGCCTTCTGCGCCTACGCCCAGAAGGTTGCGGCGGCTGCTGCGGAGCCACCGCTATGATATTTTTATTGCTCTCCTGCACAACCCCGGCAACAGAAACGCCAGTGTCCCCGCCAGCGGTGCCCGTAGAGGACGACAGCACGCTGAAGCCCCTGGATGCTCCGCGCCTCTTGCGCCGGATGAGCCTGGATCTCCGCGGTACCCTGCCCACCTTGGAAGAACTAGATGCGGTGGAGGCCGATCCCTCCTCCCTCGAAGGCTTCCGCGATCAGTACCTAAAAGATCCCCGCTTTGAAGAGCGCCTTGTGGATGTGCTCGCCAAGCAGTGGCACACCGAAGTGGAGACATTTATTGTATTTTACTTTGAATGGCCTGAGCTGAACGGCGATGAAAAGAACGAATACGCCTACGAACGCTCGATCGGCGACGAGCCCCTGCGACTGATCTCGCGGGTGGTGGTCGAAGATCAGCCCTGGGAGCAGATCGTCACTGCCGACTGGACCATGGCTACCGATACCATGGCCAAGATTTTCCCCTTAGAATGGGAGGAAGGAGCGACCGGCTGGCGGCAGACCCACTACACCGATGGCCGCCCCGCCGCCGGTGTCTTGGCCACCAATGGCCTCTGGTGGCGCTACTACACCACCCTTCAAAATCTGAACCGGGGCCGTGCGGCAGCCATTTCGCGACTACTCCTCTGCGAAGACATGCTTTCACGGCCGATCAACCTCTCAGGGAACGTGGACGCCATCAACTCCGGCAACCTCTCCGACGCCATACGGGAAAACCCCTACTGCCAGGGTTGCCACACCACCCTGGATCCGCTTGCGGCCAACCTTTTTGGCTTTGTGGTCTCGGTAGAGCAGAGTGGGGTGGAGATGGCCTACTACCACCCCGAGCGCGAGCACTACGGGGCCGACGCCTTGGGCGTCACCCCCGCATGGTTCGGCCAGCCCACCAGCGGCCTGGCCCAATTGGGCATGGTGATCGCCGAAGATCCGCGCTTCTGGCGCTGCAGTGCCCAACGCGCCGCCGAAGCCTACTGGCAGCGCCCGGTCACCGCCGCCGACTTCGACCGCATCGAGTCCTTCCGCCAGATCCTTGTGAAGGACCACTCCTACAAGAACCTCCTGCGTGCAGTCACCGACAGTGCCGTCTACCGTGCCGAAAGTCCCACGGACAAAGCGCCAGAGTCGCAGTGGGAGCGCGAGCGGGTGCTGCGGCTGATGGACCCGGCCCTGGTCAACTCCTTGCTGGTGGACCTCACCGATTTTCACTGGACCTTTCAGGGTTTTGAGCAGCTCAAATCCGATGAATACGGCTATCGGGTGCTTGGTGGTGGGGTGGACGGGGTCTACAACACCCAAGCCCTGGAGCTGCCGACGGTGACCTGGAGCCTGATGATGCGGCGTGCATCGGAAGCGGCTTCCCGTTGGGTGGTGGAAAAAGATCTGGAGGAGGAGGCAGCGGATCGCAAGCTATTTGATACAGTCACACTGTCCACCCAGCCAGATTCCCCGGAATTCCGGGCCGAGATCGCGCGCATCTACTGGCGACTCTATGCCCGCCATCCCGACGAGGCCCGCCTCGACAGCCTGGAGAGTCTGTGGGGTGATGTGGCGGGCATCTCCGATCCTTCCACCGCCTGGACGGCACTCTTGGCCACGATGATGCGCGACCCCGACTTTGTGAGCTACTGACATGGCTTTTTCACGTCGTGCCCTGCTCTCCATGCTTCCGGCGGCGCTCCTGCTCCCGCGCAAGGCCAAAGCCGCCGGCCCCGAAAAACGGCTCCTGATTGTCTACGTGGACGGGGGCTGGGATACCACCTACGTTTTTGCCCCGATTTTCGGCAGCAGCTCCATCGACATTGACCCCTATGGCACCGCCGCCACCGTCGGCGGGCTCGACTTCACCGACTCCGCTGCTCGCCCCTCCGTCCGCAGTTTTTTTGAGCGCTATGCCAGCCGCACCTGCCTGCTCAACGGCCTGGAAGTGCCCAGTGTCACACATCTGCGCTGCCGACGGCTCCTCTTCACCGGCAGCACCCAGGACGGCATCGACGACTGGCCCACCCGTATCGCCAACAATACCAACGCCCCTCTTCCCTATCTGGTGCTTTCCGGGCCGTCTTTTTCGGGCCAATCCCCGCTGACGGCCGTGCGCCTGGGCGAACGGGGGCAGCTTGCCGACCTGCTCTCCGGCGACGCGCTGACCGGCCGCTCCGACCAGCGGGTGGAGCCCATGTCCACCGAAGTCGAGACGCGCATCCGCCAGATGATGCGGGAGCGGGCTTCTGAATTTGCTGAAGGTCGCGGCGGCTACTCCCAGAAATTCGCCGACGCCTGGGTCTCGCTGCAGGACCGGGTGGAGAGCCTGGACCAGCTGCAGTCCAAGGTGGACCTCGCCGGGGCCGTCGCCCAGCCCTATTCACGGATCACCGACCGCATCGGCCCGGCATTAGAGAGTTTGGCAGCGGGCTATTCGCGCTGCGCCCTGATCCGGCACGGTGGCCAGGACGACCGTAGCTGGGACACCCATGCCAACAACGAGAACCAGTCCAACCACTTTGAGACCTTGTTCCAGGATCTCAACAACCTGATGCCCATGCTGGAGCAGCGCACCGGTGTCAGTGGCCTGCCCCTCTCCGAGGAGGTGGTGGTCCTCGTCGTCTCGGAGATGGCACGCACCCCCAAAATGAACACGAACTACGGCAAAGATCACTGGACTTTTACCTCGGCGATGTTCATCGGACCGCATGTGGCCGGCGGCCGTATGGTGGGCGGCTACGACGACGAGCTGATCGGTGTGCCGACGGATCCGGTCAGTGGAGAGCCTGGCGGCGCCGAGCCCCTGACCGTCCAGAATTTCGGCGCGACGCTGTTGGCGCTGATGGACGAGGATCCCACCCCGCACACGGATGCGGCGGTGATCGAGGCGGTTCTGGGCTGAGCGAGTTCGCCTGCGTCGGGTGTTTCCAATTGGAAACACCCGGCGGTGCCGGTCTTCACCCCAAAAAGGGATAGCGCCAGCTCGTCGGCGAAACAAAAGTCTCTTTAATGGTCCGTGGCGAGATCCAACGTAAAAGATTCTGCGGTGCCCCCGCCTTGTCGTTGGTGCCACTGGCCCGACCGCCGCCGAAGGGCTGCTGGCCCACCACCGCCCCGGTGGGCTTGTCGTTGATGTAGAAATTCCCGGCCGCATGCCGAAGACCCCGCATGGCCTGCTCGATCGCGTAGCGATCCCGCGCAAAAACCGCGCCGGTCAGGGCATAGGGGCTGGTGCCGTCCACCAGGGTGATGGTCTGCTCCCACTCGCGCTCCGGGTACACATACACACTCACGATGGGTCCAAAAATCTCCTCCTCCATCAGGCGGTGGTGCGGATCCCCCACCCGCACCAGGGTGGGCTCCACAAACCAGCCGGTGTGGCCCCAGGCTTTGCCGCCGGAAATGACTTCTTCCTTCTGCGCCAGCCCCAAATAGGCCTCATGTTTACGGAAGGCACGTTCGTCGATGACCGCCGAGACAAAATTGCTGAAGTCGCGAGGATCTCCCTGCTTCATCTCCGCAATCATCGCCTTGGCCGACTCGCGCACTTCCGGCCAGAGGTTGTCGGGCACATAGATACGACTCGCTGCCGAGCATTTTTGTCCCTGATACTCAAATCCACCGCGGACGATCGCCACCGCCAAGGCGATGGGATCCGCCGAGGGATGGGCCAGGATAAAGTCCTTGCCACCGGTCTCACCCACAATCCGCGGGTAGGCACGGTAGCGGGCGATGTTCTCGCCCACCTGCCGCCACATCCCCTGAAAAACACCCGTAGATCCCGTAAAGTGAATACCTGCCAGCTCGGGCCGCTCCAGGATGGGGGTACCCACCTCGGCACCGTGCCCATGCAACAGGTTGATCACCCCGGCGGGCAGGCCGGCCTCGCGCAACATGCGGAAAAGTTGCCAGCAGGCCAGGGCAGAGGTGGTGGCAGGCTTCCACACCACCGTATTGCCCACCAGCGCCGGTGCCGTCGGAAGATTCAGGGCGATACTGGTAAAATTGAAGGGTGTAACCGCGAATACAAATCCATCCAGGGGGCGGTGATCGGTGCGGTTCCAGGTACCCAGCGCACTCACCGGAGGCTGATCCGCCTGGATCTCCTCGTAATATTTCACATTGAAGCGCCAGAAGTCGATCAGCTCACAGGCCGCATCGATCTCGGCCTGATGTACCGTCTTGGCCTGGCCCAGCATGGTGGCGGCATTCACCCGGTCCCGCCAAGGGCCAGCCAGCAATTCCGAGGCTTTCAGAAGGATCGAAGCCCGTTGCTCCCAGGGAAGAGCCGCCCACTCCGCCCGGCTCTGCTCGGCGGTCTGCACCGCACGCTCCACCTCGGCGGGACCGGCAAGGTGCACATGGGCGAGTACATGGCCATGTTCCGCGGGCATCCTGACTTCTGCAGTGTTGCCGGTATACACCTCTACCCCGCCAACCACGCAGGGGATCTCCACCCGCTCCGCCGCCTGAAGGGCCAGCTCCTTCTGCAGCGATGTACGCTCCGCACTGTTGGGAGCATAATTTTTTACGGGTTCATTTACAGGGATAGGACTGCGGGAGGTGCTCATGCCCGGATCATAACCCGGTGGCCCGCCTGCTGAAACCGCCCAGCCTTCAGTCGCTATAGGTCGTTGCGAAGCCGATCTTCAGGCCCGTTCCCAGGGGTTGCTTCACATACAGCGCGTACCAGGCCTCGGTCTGCCGTAGCTCGTGGGCGGCCCCCGCTTGGAGAAACATCCGCTCCACCTCTTCAGAACTCTCTGCCAGTACACCCACCAGCGCAAGCCCCGCTGTGGACAGGCGCGCCTCCACCTCCACCTCTACCCCCTCCTGCAGCTCTCCCCCAAAAATGGGGCCACGAACCTCGGGACTCAGGTGAAAAAGCTGCTCCCGATCCACACGCTGCCAGTCGGCCGGGGTGAGCTGGAAGATGAGGCGCAGCTCCTGGAGCTGGCCTTCTTCCATCGTAATTTCGATAACCGCCGCATGGATAGCCAGGGAGCCGGAGCGTGCAGAAAGATGCTGTGGAGCAGGAAGATCAAGCTCGGTCTTCACTTCTTCTCACCGCCAGCCTTGAAGGAGCCGATCAGCTCCAATTGTTCCAACGCCAGGGAAGCATAGGAGTTCACGTCGTCGCCAAACTTGAAGGTGGTCGCCCGGGACAGCTCGCCCGACAAGAAGCCCGCGCCGCCCTCCATTCCCGCAGTCAGCTTGATACGAAGTCCAACTTCTCCGCCGGCTTCGCCGGTTTTGATGGCCTTTTTGCCTTTGGCAGAACCTGCCAGACCCTTGAGCGCCTTGTCGGCCCCCGCCGTGGCCAGGAAGCCCGATGCGGAGTGCGACGCGATAAACTGCGCCATGGTCCCCGCTTTTCGGGCACCATCGCCGTTGAAGCCGCCCGCCTTGGTCAGGCCCCCCGCAAACTGGGAGATCAGGCTGCTCACATACTGAGAGGCGCCGAGGAGCAATGTAATATCCTCGATCTTCCAAGGGAACTCCCCGGCGAGTGAGGCCTGGAAGTCCTGCTTGCCGCCGCCCTTGTCGATGATCTGGGCCTCCCCGGTAAAGGTCCCCAGCTTGGGCACCGAGAAGGACAAACCCATCGTCACTGCGTTTTCGTTCTCCTTGGTGACTCCACCCTTTCCATCCCCCTTGGTGATGTTGGTATTGGTGTAGGTCAGACCCGCCTTGACATCGCTGCTGTCCTTATTGGCCGAATCCACCTTAAAGCCCATCGAAAAATCAGCGCCGACACCGGTGGCGATCTTATCGTCGGCATCCATGTTCTTCTGGGTTTCTTTTACGCGGTCGTTATATTTGCCACCAAATACGGCGTCGGCGACTTCCGCCCCGATCTTGGGCACCCCCCGCACCCGGCGCTCCACTTCCATCATCATCAGGCGGAAACACTCGGCGCCGTTGTCACCGGTGGCTTCCATAAACCCATAGACCTTGGCCTGTGCAAAAGCCTCAACCCAGCCCGCCCCCGCCGTGACCGTGCCCACCATACCCAGCTTACACTTGACGGTGACCTTGCCCTTGGCGCCATTCACCGACCCATCTGAGCTGACCCCGCTCTGATTACCGGCGACCAGCGCGTGATTTTCCTTGGTGGCCTTGCGCGAAACCTCGGCACCCAGGATCAGTCCCGCCTTCATCGCCCCGGCCGTACCGGGAATGGGAAGCTGAACACTGAGGTCGATTTTTCCGGAATCCCCGCCCTTGGGAACTAGCGCATCCACCGCCGTACCCGCGGCCGTACAAAAAGCCGGGCCCAGCCCTTTGGTGCTGGTCAGGTCTTTGGCGGCCCTGTTCATCGGGCTGCCACCCGCCCCGTTGGGCGGCACCGACGAAGAATTCTGCTGGTTGCTGACCAGCTTTGTTCCCTTCGACTGTGCGGTGTCCTGACCTTGGAGCGGCTGGCTCTGCTGAGACTGCGACTTCTGTGTGGACTGACTGTAGTCGGCCATAGGACACCCTATGTTCCGCCCTAACGGAATTTTCCCCGTCGGGCTACATCCCCGGTCAGAAAAATGGGGAGACGGCGCGTCGGGAATGGTGGAATCCCGCATACCCAGATCGGCCTTCCGCCGATATAGTACTGCGCTTACGGAAGGGTCGATGCAGGACGCCCAGACTCGAATCGCCCTGGTGGTGGAAGACGACCGGATTTCTGGCATGGTGCTGGAGGATTGGCTGCGTGGCCAGGGCTGGCAGGTGGAGCGGGTGGAGAACGGCACCGAAGGACTCCGCCGCTTTCAAGAGCTGAAGCCGCGTCTGGTGCTGGCCGACGTGCTGTTGCCGGGGATCGACGGCGTGCGCCTGTGCTCACAGATCCGCCTCCAGCCCTTTGGCGAGCGGGTGTGGATCGGGCTGCTCTCCGCCCGCGCCAGCCTGCGCGACTCCTCCTTGGCCGCAGGTGCCGACTTTTTCCTGGGGAAACCTCTCCCTTTTCCCCAGCTTGCCGCCGAACTGGAGCGGCTGAGCGCCGCCGCCCATACCGCCACGCACGAAAAAGACCTGCGCGACATGGTGCCGGGCCGGGCACCCAGCTCGCTGATGGGCGACGATGATGCCGGACGGGCGGAGGAGGGGGAGCTCGGCCCGGATACACTCGTGAGCCTGCTACGCTCCCTTTGGGAGGGTGCCTTCACCGGAGTGCTCGAAGCGGTATCCACGGATACAGCTGGCTACCGGGTGCGGGTGATTTTTGACCGGGGCTGCCCGATCGTGGCGCGATCCTCGGACCATCGCACCGGCTTTGCCAGTATCCTCCAGAGTATGGGCATCACCTCCGCCGAAGTGCTGGAGGCGGCCATCGAGGAGGCCCGGGAGAGCGGGGTCCCGGTGGGAGAAGTGCTGGTACGCCGCGGACTGATCGACTTCCGGGTGGTGGAGCGCGCCATGCGCGAGCAGATTGTCGCACGGGTGATCGGCATCCAGGACATCAGTCGCGGAAAATACAGCCTCCAAGAGTCCGATCCCATGGGTCTGGCTGGTTTTGAGGTGCACCCGGCGGTGATCGAGTGGAGGCTGGGCCTGTCCGGCAACATCCCCGCCTCCTACCAGGATCTTCACGTTGCTCTGGAGACGCTGCCTCCCTGGCTGTGGCTGATGTTGGACCCGGACGAGGTCTTCCGACCCCTGATCCTGATGGTGCGCTCCGGAGCCACCGTCCGCACCTGCCACACGGTCGCTCCCGAGGCGGGGTCGTTGATCGCCCTGTTGGTGCGCTACAAACTTGCCCGCCTTACGCCGCATCCTCCGCCGGTGCAGCGCGATCCCGCTCCCAAGGAAGAGGAGCTGGAAAGCCTGGAACAGGATCTGGCGCAGCGGCTGCGGATTACCCAGGACGCCACCCACTATACCGTGCTGGGCCTGCAACCCAGTGCCGATTTGGAGGCCGCCCAGGCCGCAGCACTGGCTGGACTGGCCCGTCTGAGCCCGGAGGCCTTGCCCGGCAGCCTGTCGCATGATGGGCGCGAACGTGCACGTCTGCTCTCAGACCGGATTCGCGAGGCTGGCCGTGTACTTTCCGATGCCAACCGCCGAGGCATCTACGACGCGCGGATGACGGGGGACAAGAGGCTGCAGCTCACCGAGCTGGGGGTGGAGAAGACGGCGGCCCTGCAGGCCGATCGCGCGCGTGCCCACTTCAAGCGCAACGAATATGTCACGGCAGCCGCCCTTTTTCGGCGCGCCTTACGGCTAGAGGGAGAGGATCCGGAGATCCTGGCCATGTTGGGCTGGGCCCGCCACCGCGCCTGTCCGGGAGATCCGGCGGCCGGAGAGCAGGAGCTGCGTCGGGCGATGGATCTGGACCCCAACAGCGAATTTGCCCTCTACTACCTTGGAAAGCTCTTGTTGGATCTTGGAAAACGTTCCGAAGCGCGTAGTCACCTGCGCCACGCGCTGCGCTTGAACCACGAATTTGAAGCCGCTCGTGAGGCTCTCAAGGGACTTGAAGGAGAGGTATGAGTCGGGACATCGATCTGGTCATCCGGGCGGTCAAAGAGGCTTCTACAGGAGTACTCTCCTGGCAGAACGACAAACGCAAGCGGATGTTTTTCTTCGAAAAGGGAGAGCTTGTTTTTTGCTATTCCAACCTGAAGAGCGAAACCCCCGAGCGGGTGTCTGAAAAGTTGGGCGGCATCACCGGCGACGAGCTGCGGCTGCGGGTGGCCGAGACCCGCCTGCGCGGTTTTCTGGGAGAGAGCGAGGGAGAAGCCCGTTTTGGTCCCGGTCCCGCTCCAGGTCGGGAACCGGAGGACATCTACGGTCTCCTGCATCGGGTGGCGGATCTGCTCCCCCCTCCCCCCTCCGGCAGCTATCCCCGCGTCGTCACTGCACCCCTGTTGCAGCGCTTTCCCCTCGACGAAGCGCTCCGCGCCTACCTCTGGGAATTGGATGGGACCCGCGACCTGGACGAGGTGGTCTCCTTCGCCCCCGCCCCTCCCGCCGATCTGGATCGTGCCTTTCGCCTCGCTTTTGCGCTTGGTGTGGTCGTAGACTCCGGCAAAGCCACCACCCTGAGCAGCATTGTCGGCTCCCCTGAAGCCGCTCCCTCCCCCACCGGCTTTTTCCCCGGCGGCTGGGAGACCGCACTGCCCAAGCGTCCGGAGCCCACAAAAGCCAAGACCTCCAACCGAGACCTGAGCAACCTGTTCGACGAGGACATCGCCGCCCCCCCCGCGCCCCCCAAAAAATGGTTCGGAGCCCATCAGGAACGTATCCGCACTGCAGCCGACCACTTTGGAATTCTGGGCGTGCGCTGGGATGACAGTCCGGACAGCATGCGCAAAACCTACTTCGCGCTGGCCCGCGATCTCCATCCGGATCGCTTCGTGGACGCCCCCGACGAAGTGCAGAGCCAAGCCACCGAGCTTTTTGATAAGGCCCGCGCAGCCTGGGAAATTTTAGGAGATGACAGTAAGCGGGAAGCGTACATTGCCAAGGTGATCCGGGGCGAGAAGACCGAGGACGAAAAGGCCACCGAGAAGGTCGCGGCAATTCTGGAGGGAGAAGGCCTGTTCAAGCGCGGTGTCACCGAGCTGAACAGCGGCCGTATCGCCCAGGCCAACGAGCTGTTCACCAAGGCCATGGAGCTGGTCCCCGAGGAGCTGGAGTTCAAGGCCTACCTCGGCTACACCCGCTACCGCATGTTCGCGGGCAAGGATGATTTGGCCGCAAGTGCGGGCCTGGAGAGTATGCGGGATGTACTGAAAGAGCGTGATAACCTGGATAATGTATGGGTCCTCATGGGACTCATACACCGCATCCGTGGCGACGATCCCGCTGCACGCCGCGCCTTCATCAAGGCCCTGCAGATCAAGCCCAGCAACCCCGACGCGGTGCGGGAGATGAAGCGACTGGAGCAGAGCCGTGCCGAGGGCAAGGAAGAGGCGAAACCCGGATTTTTCGCCCGCCTCTTCGGAAAAAAGTAAGCTGGACTACAGGGTTGCGGTCCCGCTCCGCTGGCCGTGGCGATGTGCTATGCTTACCGGATGGTCACTTTCCTTCTGCTCGTCGCCTGTAAGCCTGCTCCCGAAGCCGTCCCCCCCAACCTGGACGAGCTATCGCGGGCCGCCTTGAAAAACTTCGATGCCGAAGACGAAGGCACCCACATTACCGCGCTTATGGACTGGCTCAACAGCAACCCCACCCCGGAAAACAAGGGCTGGGGCTTTGACTCCATCGACGAAGACACGGTGAAGGGTCTGGAACGGGACATGGAGCACTGCTCGGACCTGGGCATTACCGGTGGGGCCGGGGTGCTGGACGTGGTGGACGGCACCGTGGACATGTACGCAGGCGGCGCGATGGAAGAAGACCAGAGCTTCGCCGAAAAAAGCTACAAGACCTGGCTGCGCACCTTTTTGGAGGGTGAGGACGGCTTTATGGACGGCAGCGACATGCTGACCGACAATGCCATCGAAAAGAGCGGCCCCTTCGGCATCATCATCCCCTACAACATGTTCAAGGACTACCGCTGGGTCGATGTGAATGGCGAGCCGACGATGATCGCCCGCAGTGTGGTCCCCAAAGCCGGCTTTGGCGAAGATGGGAACAACGGCATCCTGTGTGGCTTCACCATCGAGATCTGGCAGCCGCACGAAGACGGTGTACTCTGGTACAACGGCTCCTGGAGCCGCCTGAAGACCATCGTGGACGACATCGCCACCGAAGAGTTGCTCGAAAACGAGCTTATCAAGGGCACTCTGGACTACTACTACGGCACCGAAGCCCACGTCAATGGCTACGAAGCCCCCTGAGCGTTGGCTCAGAGGGCTTCATCGGTTTTTTCTATAGATCCTGCTGATCAGAAGGTGGTACCGATACCACCCATCAGGCCATAGATCAAACCCACGCGGTAGCTGTCGCTTCCATCCAGCACAATGCTGTTTTTGAGCGGGAAGGAGCCGCCGATGCGGGCGTCCACATCCAGGAAGGGGCGCACCCGCTCGCCCAGGTTGCCGACACCGGGAGCGTCCAGGGTCCAGCCGAAGTGGCCCGTCGCCTGCACGGCATGGGGCACGTTGGTCCAGCCCGCCCGGAAGCCGATCCGCGGCCCCAGGCCGATGCCCGCATCGCGGCCCAGCACCACCGCCGCACCCAGGTAGAGGTCGCGGTTGATCTTTACGACATTGTAGACCTCGGAACAGCCATTTGCGCTGGTCTCGCAGTCCTCCTTCACCACATCGGCCTCGTCCTTGCTGCGGCCGTGCAGATAGTAGCGCTCTACCCAGGGTGCCTCTTCAGGTTTGGCGTTGAAGCCGAACTCTCCGCCAATGACCACCATCAGGCGGTTGTAGTGGCCGCGCAGCTCGATGTTGAGCGGGATGGTCACCGGCTCGTTCTCGAAGTCGAAGGCGTTCTTCGCCGACTCTCCGAAATTGGACGGATCACCAAAGGTGATCTCGCCGTCTGGCCCCTGCACAATCCGGGTGGGATCGTAGCCGATGTTCAGGCTGTTGAACATGACCCCGCCTGACAGCACCAGCGCAAAACGCACCGGGAAGCCATCATTTCCGCCACCTACCAGCTGCAGGGAGGCGGAAGGACGATCCCAACGCCACACCCACACCGAGTTGGGGTTGCCTTTCTGAGGCACCGCAATGTAGATCTCCGCCTTCTCATGAATCTTGGCGTAGATCGACAGATAGTTCAGGATATCGCCATCCAGCGCCGGCGTACACTCGTTGGGATGCAGAAACAACTGCTCGATAAAGTCGTAGCCCATACGCTTGCGCGCAGTCTCGCGGACGAAGTAGATCTTGTCCACCAACTTGGATACTTCGAGGCGCTCCGACATCCCGTGTCCGCTGTCGTTACGACGCAGGTAGATGTCGGTGCGGCCCAGGAAGATCTCAATCTGCCCCTGATCGGTGGGCTCGGTTTCCATCCCGTTCAGGTAGATCTTGTACTCGGACTTGAAGGTGTCGAGATCGAAGTCCTCTCCCTCCAGCTCAAAGTCCACCTTCAAGGTGGGATAGGCCGCCTGCTGCAGCTGCTGGAGGTAGCCGGAGATCGAGCCGTTCAGCTCCTGGTCGGTGAGGTTGGACATCAGCGCGGGGTCCTGGTAGGCCAGCACCGCCGCCATATAGAAGTAGTAGTTGACGTTGATCCGACCCACTTCTTCGTAAAAGGGAGGGATGTTCTGGTTCTGGTTCTCCGCTGCCCGCCCGATCTGCGCGTAGAGCAGAAAGAGCGGCTCGCGCAGATCCACCCGGTCGACAAACCAGATCAGCTCTACCAGTGCGCGCAGATCCTGGGCTTTAAAACCCCAATCTGCCGGACTGATCGCATTCCACGGTACGGCTGCAACTTCGTCGATGGCACTGCGCACCCGCTGGATGTTCTGGGGGGGCACCGTCGCCGGCTGCTGAGCGGGCACCACGTTGCCACCCACTTTACGGCCGTTCTGGTACAGGTCTACTTCGGGGAAAAACTGGGCATCGGGGCGAACAATACGGGACTTTACATTCCGCTGCACCGTCTGATCGCGGTAGTCGGGTGTGGTTCCCATCCACTTGAGCACAATCACCCGTGCAAGCTTCTCCTTGCGACGGCGCTCCTCTTCTTCATCCGCGACGGCCTGCTCGGCATTTTTTTTGTCACGCCCCTCAGTAACAGCAGAAGTGTCCGGCCCTTTAGCGGCCGCCACTTCTGGACCCGGGCCCCAGGCTGCCCCAGGGGCGGGCACCTGCGCATGGGCGGGCGACAGCAACACTGTAAGGGCAACCAGCAGCGACCACAAAAAGGACATCCATACTCCGCATGGAGGGGCAGATTATCCTGTCTGTCCGGCTCCGGCACCGGCCTCAGTTGCAGTTCATCGTCGAGCCACGGATCTCACAGGTATAGGTACGGCCGGCTTTCACCGGCGCATTGCTGGCGACTACCCCCCCCCCTTTGGGGCTGAGTGTACAGGCCCCACCGGGTACACCCGAAAAATTCGCCGCGCCGCCCTGTACGGTCGCCCGGTTCCGGTAGCCGCCATCACAGACCAGCTCCAGAGAAGAAGGAGCCGGGGAGCCAGGGAACTTGATGGTCAGCTTGTCCGATGCCGCCGGAGGGGGCTTGGGTTCGGCCGGGGGTTTGGGCGCCCCCCCTCCTCCGCTGATCTTTCTGGGCTGGGGCTGAACGACGGCGACCGGCTCCTCCTCCGGGGGCTCCTCAGGCGGCGGATCGTTTTTCGCGACTGGCGGCGGTTCGGTCGGTTTTTCCTGTGTTTTTGGCAACAGGATCAGGGTAGCGACCGCCGTGATCGCCAACAGGCACATCATCGCAAACATGCCCACCACCAACACCCACACCCGCGAGGTCTCCACGTCCCGCTCGCGGTTGGCATTGCCCTGGGGCGCCGGACCGTTTACGCCAAAAGGGGTCCCGGCGGCCGTCATCATCGGGCTGCTGGCTGAGCCCATGCCGATGGCCCCCGGCGGGCTGTAGGCGGGGCGATCCATGGTGGAGGGAGGAGGGCCGGCCATGGTGGAAGGGCCCCCCATGGCGCCACCGCCGCCAACACCCGACACCGGCGGAGGATCGTCGGGAATGGAGGGCTTGGGTGCCTGGCTCTTGGGGGCAGGAATGGCAAAAAAGGCCGTGGCACTGGGATCTACGGTGGGCTCCCCCTCGTCCTGCAGGGCACTCAGCGGCTTCATCTGCAGCATGCCCGGCTCGTCCGCCGAGCGGGCGGGGGTGGCCGCAGGTTTTTTACCGCCACGAACGGAGGGAAGTGCGTCTTCTTCAGGACTCGGAGCAGGCCGCGCGGCCGAGGCGGTACGCGGAACGATACGGGGAGGTACGGCCGTGGACTTCGGGGCGGCGGCCGCAACCGGGGGGGGCGCGGGAGGAGGCGCAGGCGGAGGGCTGGGTTCGGGAGCGGGGGCCGAACGGCGTACGACGGCGATCCCGGCTGAGCGCGGCTGCGCCGGGGGAGGAGGCGGAGGAGCGGCAATCCCCGCCTCTTTTTCCCGCAGTCTCTCTTCGATGCTCTTGCGAGGACTTTTTTCGTCCATCATACGGGCTCCCGGGTCCGGCTCCGGCTGCGCGGGCAGTCGGTGGATACTCTCAAAAAAATATGTACAAAAATTCTTAAGGTTTGACGAGCGATCCCGATACAACTGCCGCAGATCCACCAGCAGATCCTGGCCGGTCTGGTAGCGCAGGTGCGGGCGCGGGTTCAGAAGCTGGGTGATGATCCGGCCCACCGCCGGCAGGCGATTGCCCAGCTCGTGCAGGGCACCGGCCAGATCTCCCTGCTCGATCGCCTGATACATGGCCTGTGCCGGGTCTTTTGCACCCGGTGGTGCCTGATAGGCGGGCTGGCCCATCAACAGCTCATAGAGGATCAGCCCCAAAGCAAAGAGATCCGCCCGATGATCCAGCTCTTCTCCACGGGCCTGCTCGGGCGCCATGTAGATGGGCGTACCCTTGATCCACCGGGGATCTTCACGGGTAAACTCGGCATTTCCCACACGCGCCAGACCGAAGTCCAGGATCTTGACCTCGCCGGTGGGGGTGAGCATGATATTTTCGGGCTTCAAATCCCGATGTACCAGGGCCAGCGGCTCGCCGTTGTCACCCGGAGAGGTGTAGGCCTGGTAGAGCCCGTCGGCAATCTCGCAGACCATCTCGATGACAGCTTCGGTGGGGATGGGCTCACGGGCCTGGTTGCATGCGTCGATCACCCCGCGCAGGGGCAGACCCTGCACCGCCTCCATCACCACCGCCCGCTCGGTGGGAAGGTACTCGTAGACCCGCACGATGCTGCGGTGTTTAACCTGGTCCAACAGGGCAAATTCCTGAACCAAGAGCCGCAGCGACTCGGCATCGGCATCGTCCCGCAGCCTTTTGACCGCCACCGTGCGGCGTTTGCCGGGCTGACCATGGCGGCCGGGAACCTCACCTACGGCCAGCCACACATTCCCGTACTGCCCTTCGCCAAGGGCAGACAGAATTTCGTAGCGGCCGATTTTTTGAGGCAAGCAGGCTCCCACGGAGAATCTACGGTGTGCAGGCCGGGCCTGCAACTTCTGGGCCAAAGCTGCAGACATGGGGCTCCCGGGAGGAGAACGACCCGACCTGGGCACCCTTACAGCTTCCCGAAAAAAATCGTCTAGCTACGACGTTTGCGACGCACCCGCGAGAAGAAGACCCGCAGCAGGTTAAACCAAGCCGAAGGCAGATAGTTCATGGTGACCAGGAAGCCGAGAATGGGGAAGAGCAGCACCGCCGTGCGGCTGAAGGGAGCGGCCCGCGTCCACACGCCCTCCAGGGGCACCCCAGGGGGCGCGTCCAGCCAGGCACTGGGGTACAGGCTGATCTGGGAGCCGTCGTCCTTCCCGCCCCACACAAATTGCAGGCCCGCGTCAAAACTGCGGCGCAGGTAGAAGGGCCCGACCTGATAGCGGATGTCAAACCAGCGGTAGCGCTTGGCCGCCGCTCCCTTAAAAGCCTCGGCCAGACCCCTGGTATCGCTGCGGATGTAGGTCTGGCCCCGCCCCGCGGCGGCGATCCAGGCCATGGCCACATTGTCCACCCCGCGCTCCTCGATACCGCCGTCAATGCGGGAAAGCTCCATATTTCCACAGAGAGCCCGCGGCGAAACCCGAAGACGGTCCTCTTTGCTGTCCGAAGCACTGGGAACGGTCGCCCGTGGGCGGGCAGCCCGGCCCAGCCCCACCGTATAGACGGTCGGACGCGCGCGTACACTGCCACTCTTGGCCAGCTTGTCGAGATCGACCACCAGCTCTTCGAGGCGGCGCGCATTATCCCCGCAGATATCCACTTTTCCGGCCCGCCGATCCGCTTGCGGTCGCAAGTCATCTTCGTTGTTGAAGCCGTCCGTCAGCGCGATGATCGTGGGACTCAGCGCCGTCTGACCTTGGAGTAGGGGAGAAACCTCGGGGCGTGCCAGCAGGTCGGTGGCTGCGTAGCGGATAGAGCGGTACAGGTGTGTGTAGCCCGCGCCCACATTGAGCTGAGCAATCGTCTCTTTGTACTCGGCTTTTGTGCGTAGGACCACCTTGGGAGACATCGGCACCGGGGTGCCGCTGGAGAAGACCAGCGGCACCACCGCCGTGGTGGCATCCCCGGGGAAAAAGGCATCGATCACGTCGCTACGCAAGAGCGCTTTACGCACCCGCTCGATACGCGTGGTTTGCGACGGTGGATCGGTGCGCGACATCGAGCCTGACGTATCGATCAGGAGAATGAACATCTGGCTCGGGGTGACCGGATTGTGCCCCACCACCTTGTAGTCCGCTTGATCCAGGCGGGTTCCCTGGTGGGTCACCACCAGATCCGCCTCGGTCAGGGTCATCGGCCAGGTGGTCTCGTCCTGGATCCGCGCCTGGAAGGCATAGCGCACCTGGCCGCTCTCGCGGTCCACCCAGGGATCGCAGAACCAGACCTCCTCCTTGTCCACATCGTCGTCACGTCCAGAGCACTCGGAAGTATCCTTGAAGATATGGATCCCGAGCTCTGTTGCCGGCAACTTCACAGCGCCCACGCGGACGGTGGAGCCAGAAATGGGCGTAAGGCTGCCTGAGCAGCTCAGGAGCCCCCACAACAGTGCCCCGATCATTGTTCTTCTCG
>CAITDR010000635.1 GCA_903891165.1 uncultured Pseudomonadota bacterium | reverse complement strand
CCTGCGCAGCCGCCAGCCGCAGCTTGCCTGGGTGCCGCCCTTTGCGCTGGCGGGATTATTGTTAGCGTCGCCGATAGTGGTCTACTACTCCCACTATGAAGCCATCTACTACACCCCGCGCTTTTTCCCGCTGGGCTTCGGTCTATTTTTGTGCGCGGCCCTGGCCTGGCGCTGGCGGGACAACCGCGACATCGGCGCCAAGATCCCGCGTAGCTTCTTCTATGCCATGGGCATCTACGGTGCGGCGCTGATGGCCTCCCCCTCGGCCAGAGAGGACCTTGCTTCCCGCATTTTCCTGGCCATGGCACCACTTTTGCATGCGCTTGCGCTGGAGGCCGCCGAGGGCCTGTACCGCACCCTGCGCGAGGCGACGGCCCCACGCCGCCTCCTCGGTCTGGGAGGCACCGCCACCCTTTTTGTAAGCTGGCTGTGGTATGCACCTGCCTCGGCCTTCAACTTCACCCAGGACTGGCGGGCGCGGCAGGCCACCGAATTTGATGGTCGGCAACAGCTTGCCCGGCTGGAGCTGAAGTCCTCGCTGGTGCTCTTCAACCACTATGTGCAGCTGGTGGGTGCCTACGAGCTCATGCAATTCGGAGCGCCCGATCTGCGGCGGAGCACCGAGTTTCTCCAGGTCACCGCATGGCCGGGAACCCATCGGCTTCCCGACGCCCACTGGGGCAGTCGCCGCGTATTGGAAGATCTCTACCAGGAAGGCCAGCTTTTCTACCTCTACTACCTGACGCCTCACTCCAACATGAGCCGGGAGGCCAACGCCAAGCTGGTGGGAGACCTAAGCTGGACTCGGCGTCCCTACGGCCTTTTTACGCCCTATGACTACCAACCCGGTGTCGCGGTGGCGGTCCCGCCCGAGGACATTCCCGTCTACAACGGTGCCCCGGCCTGGAACCGGATGGAAGAGACGCGGATCACCACCTACAGCAGCGAAACACCCTTTCTCCGCTGGATTTTTGAAAATCGTGGCCAGAAGCTCTTCGCCTCCGCCCGACCCTACCTGCAGCTACCGGGGATGATCACCGAGATCCCCCTGCGGCTCCTAAGCGACATCCCCATTGTGGAGCACTACGACTACCGGCAGGAAACCTGGCGTATGCTCAACCCCCGTCCTCGGGCCCGCCAGGGCGGTCTGCCCGGTCCCGCGACCGGTCCCGGGAGCGGTCCGGCGGGGCCTCCGCAGGGGCCCGGACCGGGGGCTCCGGGCGGGGATGGCTCGGGACCTCCGCCGGGCTCTCCGCCCGGGCCTCCGAACGGGGGGCCTCCGTCACCGAGCCCTTCTCCTCCTCCGTAAGCCGCTTCAGGTGGATGGAAGCGCGGAACTCAACAGAGTAGTTGGTGGCGAGGTTGTGGAGGTCGTCTTTGAGCCCCAGCTCCTCGACGTAGTTGCGCACCTCACGGGCAACTGCACGGACTATCTCGGTTTTTGCCCGGTCGCTGGTGTCCAGGATCGCGCCAAGCGCCTCGCGCGCCTCCATGCGGATGGGCTTGCCCTCGTCCAGCTCGCCTAAAATACGCCGCCCGAGGCGACGGAAGCGGCCGGTTTTTTTCTCTTCTTCGTGGTCGTGGCTGTCTGGCATGGGCATGTTGTAGCACCCTCGGCTACCTTTGTCCTGGTGTTGCTGCTGTTGCCATTGGCCTGGGGAGGGGTGCCCTTTCTGTTGCCGCCCGGAGAGGATCCCCGGCTGTGGTTGCCTGCTTTTGAGCTGGGAGATTTTGAGCCAGGTGGCCCGGAGTCCACCGTAGAGCTGGTCGCCGGGTCGCAGATGTGGGAGCTGCGGATACATGATGGGCGGGGCGGTGTCCGTAGTGCAACGGTGCCCGCGCCGGTAGATATGCGTGGAAGAGAGGATGTTATTTTGTTGGCGTCCTCGCTGCTGCGGCCGCTGACGCCCCGGGACCCCTGGGTGGTGAAGGCGCCGACGCCCGTTCCCGTGGAGGAGGATCTGGTGCTGAACCTGCCCCAGCAAAGCTGGGAAAGTTCGGAGATCCCGCTGTGGATGCCGCCGGTGGGCAGCACGACCTCGATAACCCAGACATGGCCAACATTGCGGCTGATCTGGGAGGAACGTCCAGGGATTTCGCTCGATCAACGTGTGGTGTTGCGGCCTGGCTTTGAACCAGCCTTGGCGGTGGGGTTGGAGGGCAGCACCCAGCTCGGGCCGGCCGCGGTGCTCTCGGCCCAGCTACGCTGGCAGGGCAGTGCCACGCTGCGCGCGCGGCCAACGGCAAGAATGGGCGCGCTGAGCCAGGAATTGGGACTGTGGTGGGTGCCGGGACCCCTGCGTCTGGGACTCACCGCGGGCATCGCTGAACGGTGGTTCAGTGATAGTGGGCTTTCTTTAGGGCTTTTCCCGGTGGGTGTCGCCGGGGCGGGGCTGGGGTTGGCCCTGCCGCTGCGCTCCGGGGTGGTGCTGTTGCCGCAGGCGGCGGCACACCTGGATCTGGCACCGGGCGATTTTGCACAAGGTACCGAGCAGTTCGTAGAGATTTTTCCTGTAGAATTCACCGCCGGTCTTGCGATTCAGCTGCGCCTGCACGGTTGGGGTGATCCCTTTTTGTCCCCCGGAGCACCCTAAGCACAGATGCCCGACCCGCAGACCACCGCTGTGTTCCTGGCCGCCCGCGACGGCAACCCCCGTGCACGGGAAGATCTGTGCCGGCGCTGGCTCCCCGCCGTGATGCGCTGGTGTTTGCGGATGGGCGGGCCTTCGGTGGACGCCGAAGATGTTGCGTCCGATGTTTTTGTGATAATGCTGCCGCGCCTCGAAAAATTGCGGGAGCCGGAGGCCTTTGAAGCCTGGCTCTACGGCATCACCCGCCGCACGCTGGCCGCACACCGGCGCCGCGCTTGGGTTCGGCGCTGGGTTCCTGGTTTTTTTTCGGATCCCGATGATCCGGAGGCCCGTCCTGACCGGCGTGCCGAGAGCCAGGACACAAGCCGCCGGGTGCAGCAGGTGCTGGAGGAGCTGACCGACAACCAGCGCGAGGTGCTGGTGCTCTGTGATGTGGAAGGCCGTACCGACGAAGAAGTTGCACGGCTGCTTGAAATTCCTGTAGGTACCGTAAAAAGTCGCCTGAGGTTGGCCCGAGCCAGCTTCCGGCAGGGCTGTGCCCGGCATGCGCTGGTGGAACCCGCGCTGCTGCCCAGCCCAGGAGGAAAATGATGGACTCTCTTGAACAATTTCGTCGGGATACCGAACCCAGCCCTCAGAGCCTCAGCAGGGTGGAGGCCCGTATTTTCGCGGCGCCTGTGCCCGGGGGCTGGGGGATGCCGGCCGTCGCGCTGTTAAGCCTGGGCCTCGCTGGACTCCTCTTCTGGACCTTTCGCCCGGTGGCGCTGCCCCCCACCTCCGAGCCGGTGGCCGTGATCGGGCTGCCTGTCGCCGGTGTCGTGAACCCCACGCTGCTGGAGGGTGAAAATGGGAAGGCCGAAACGGTGGATGGAAAGGTCGCGCTGAGCTGGACCGGCCGAGGCAGCATGAGCGGCACCCGCGCCAGCCCCCTGGTGAATTGGGACCGAGGAACGGTAGAAGTAGAGGTGGAGCCGAACCAGGGAATTCACCTCTCCGTAGAGACCCGCGAAGCGACGGTCAAGGTGGTGGGGACCGGCTTTGAGGTGCGTCGGGACATTCAGGGTACCTTCGTCACGGTGCGGCATGGGAAGGTAGAGGTCACCTGTGCCGACGGCGGCCCCCCCGTGCTCCTCGGAGAGGGGCAGCAGCGCCTTTGCGGCCCCACGACCGCCGTGGGCATGTTGGCCCGGGCGCGGGCACGCCAGAATTCGGGCACCCCCCCGGCCGAGCTTTTGTCGATGGTGGAAAAGGGACTGAGCATGGCCGACCGCTCCGAGGCGGCGGAGGGCGAGCTCAACGTGATGAAGGTGCAGCTGCT
>CAITDR010000634.1 GCA_903891165.1 uncultured Pseudomonadota bacterium | reverse complement strand
CCACCTCTCCCTCCAAAGAGCAGGAAGAACAGGTGGAATCCTCTCTTTTGGATAGCGGCTGGCCGGAGGTGGAAGACTGGTCGGCGGGGCTCAGCCTCGTCGTAAATGGGGAGTTGCAAGCGGATGGCGCGCTCTTTGTTGTGGAAACCGCTCCGGCCGGTCTGGACGAGGGGCTGCTCTATTCGGTGGTGCTCTCCAATCGCTCCTCTTCCGCGCTGAACCTGGATTCTTCTCCGGAAAATTGGCTCTCGGGCGCGGGCTGGAGCCTTCAGGGCGAGCTTCCGACCACCTTGGCCTCGGAGGCTTCGGCCTCCTTCTTTTTGTCCTTCAACCCGATTTTTGTGGAGCAGGCGGGTGCGATAGATGCGACGCTGGGCGTGCCGGGTCAGGCGCTGACCGTGCAGCTTCGAGCGCAGGTGCCCGCCCCCCTTCGTACCGTGGTGGTGGGTGATGGGGGCTGGTCGGCGACCAGCGATGACTATGGCCGCAGCTGGACGGCCGGGCCAACACCGACGACGGTCAGCAGTCAGGCGCGCACGATTACCTGGGGAGAAGGCCGCTTCTTCCGCGGGGATGTGGGAGGCTTTGATTGGACTTCGCCTGGCGTGTACGCATCCAGTACGGACGGCCAGCAATGGGTGGAGGCCACCAGCGCCGAGGACTTCTGGCCCAGCGAATGTGCCTGGGGGCTGGACATCTTTTCCTGCCTTCGCGGCGGTGTTTTCTCCTGGTCGGAGAGTGGGGGGGCGGTGATCCATGAGCCCACGGACTACAGCGATCTGGTGAACGCCCTTGTTTTTGTCGAGGATCATTTTGTAGGTGTGGGCCGTGCTGGGAGGCGCCTCTGGTCCAGCGATGGCAAAAATTGGGAGGGGTCCAACAACCTTCCTGAGGGGGACGAGTACAGTGGTCTGGTCTACGGGGATGGGATCCTGGTTGCTGCCGGAGGCACCCGGATGGACAACCTCCGCCTTTCCACGAGTCTGGACGGGGGCTATACCTGGACCGAGCGCGCCTGGGGGGCATCACAATATGCGGGAATGCAGAGTGTGGCCTATACAAACGGCCTTTTCCTGGCTCAGGCTCAGAGTAACACCGACCCCTTGATGTGGCGGTCCACCGATGGTTTAAGCTGGGAGGAGGTGCCGGGGATGGACCGCTGGGAGTCCTACTATCTTTTAGGCGCCACCAACGGCGCTTTCCTGGGGATCCGGGGGGATGAGCTCTATCGGTCGCTGGACGGGGAGAGCTGGGAGCTGGTTCTGAGTCCGCCCGCCGATGTAAGTATCCGCGCCATGGCCGTTGAAGGTCGTCCATGACTATTTTCTTATTGTTTGCCTGCCGCGCGGGAGAGGAGTCAGCGACCGCGTCGGATTCCCCCGTAGACGAATCGCCCGTGGACTCGGAGGAGACCGCCGCCGATAGTCCAGCGGCGGACAGCTCGGTAGATAGTTTTCCTCCCTGCACGGGGCTACGCGTGGAGGTGGGGGGCAGCAGCCTGGCCTCGGGCTCTACCCTGGATTTTGGCGAAAGTCCCAGCCTTTCTTCCGCACTTCAGCAGCAGCTCCGCCTCCAGAATCCCTGCGCCGACCGCCTCCGTTTTCTGGGCCACCCCGACTCCTGGCTCACCGGTAGTGCCTACTCCCTGGCCGAGCTGCCCCCGGTCTACCTGGAGCCTGGGGAAGAAGCCACGATCACCCTGGACTATGCTCCCGGTGCCCCTGGGGTGGATAGCGGCACGTTCTCTTTGCCCCACGATCAGCCAGAAGCGCCCTTTGTTCTTGCTCTCCAGGCGACCAGTGGTGCGCCGTTGCGTCTGGTGCTGGTCGGCGATGGTGGCCACATTTTCAGTAGTGCAGACTACGGTTTGACCGCAGATCACGACAGCTACGACACCGTGCAGGCGCACACGGCCGCCCTGATTCGGGGCGTTTGTGCCAGTCCCGACGCTTGGGTGGCGGTGGGGGGCAATGCGGAGCGGGCCTGGTGGGCCAGTGCCGATGGACAGAGCGGGGATTCGGGGACGGAGGCGGGCTCCCCTTTGGCAGACTGTGCCTGGTTTGATGGGCGCTTTATCGCTTCCGACGGGGCGCCGCTCTGGTCGGCGGATGGCCGGTCTTGGAGCCGGGGCAGCGGCAGCCTTCCCGGGCACTTACGGGCGATGGTGGCTGGAGATCAGGGAGTGGTGGGGGTGGGGGATGCGGGGACCATCGCCCTGACCACCGATGGGGAGAGCTGGCTTTGGAGTGGGCAGCCGCAGTCTGGTAGCCTGAGCCGGGTGGTCTATGGCAATGGACGTTATGTTGCAGCGGGGGCGAACGGTCTGACCCTGGCCAGTGCGGACGGGCAGAGCTGGGTCGCCTCCACCACCGGTGGGAGCGGGGTGCAGGGGCTGATCGCCGTGGGGGACGCCTATTTTCTGGGGGATGGGCGCAGCCTGTACCGCTCGGAGGATGGTGTAAGCTGGGATACCGTCAACGCCACGGGGGTGGCGCCGATGGCGGGGCTGAATGGTCTGCTGTTGGGCGTGTACGGTCTGGGGATCTATCGCTCGGAGGATGAGGGTTTTTCCTGGGAGCTGGGGGTGGAGTCACCGGCCGGTCTGGGCTTTCTGGATGGGGTGCTGGAGGTGGGACGATGATCTGGATGTTGGCCTGTGCGATAGAGGAGGCGCCGACGGAAAAGCCGGCCCCCGCCGATAGCTGTGTGGAGGATGCCGAGTTTTTTCTCGGGGCCACACCGCTCCTGGAAGATTGCCTGGGCTGCCATGTGGAGGGAGGGCTGGCCGCCGGTACCCGCTATGTGTTGGAGCCCTTCAGCTCTGACGACGCCCGTGATCGGAATTGGGAGATGTTGGGCGGGCTGGTGTCCACTATCGGCGCGCAGGCTTTTTTGGAGAAACCATCGGGACAGCAGCCGCACTCGGGCGGGCAGCGGGTGGCGCCCTATACTACGGACTATGCCATCCTGGCCGAGCTAGCTGCTCGCCTGGAAAGTCCGGGTGGATGTAGCTCTCCCGGAGAGCTGCCCCCCACCTGCGAGGATGGAAAGGCCAGACCAGGTACGGCTCCCTTACGACGGCAGACGCCCGATCAGTTGGTACATTCGGTGGAGGCACTCCTCGGGGTGGAGCTGGACCCGGCGCTCTTTCCTTCGACGACGACGGGGAATTTCCGCAGCTTCGCCTCGCTGAATACCGTCTCGGCGGCCGGGGTAGAGCAGCTCATGATTGCCGCCGAAGCCGCCTCGGCGGCCCTGGAGATCCCCGAAGACCTGGGCTGTGCAGAAGGGGAGACCGAAGCCACCTGCGCCCGCCGCTGGTCCCTGGACTTCACTCGGCGTGCCTTCCGGCGCCCGCTGAGCCCTGCGGAGGAGCGGCTGGCCACCCACTTCCTGGATGCGGGCCTGGATGTGGACACGGCCCTGCGCATGCAGGTGGAGCTGGTGCTTCAGACGCCGCAATTTCTCTACCTCGATGCGCAGCCGCTGGGCGACACCGAGCCCGCGCGGGTGGATCCCTACCAGGTAGCGTCGCGACTGTCCTTTTTCCTCACCGATGCCCCGCCCGATGCGGAGCTGATCGCCGCGGTGGAAGCGGGAAATTTCTCCACCCGCGCCCAGGTGGCCGCCCAGGCGACCCGCCTGGCCCAAGCACCCGAGGCGCTACGTTCGGTGGCTGCCTTCCATCGCGACTGGCTCCATCTTTGGCGCTTGCAGGGAATCCAGCGAGACAGCTCTCTCTACCCCGCTTTTTCTGAGAGTACGGTGGAGGCGATGCTGAAGGAGACCGATCTCTACACCACGGAGCTGGTGTGGAGTGGTCCGGCGACCTGGGACAGCCTCCTTTTTGGCACCCGAAGCTGGGTGAATCCAGAACTATCTTCCATATACGGTACTTCTTCGTCGGACTGGGCGACGGTGGAGCTGGGAGGCGAACGTCCCGGCATCCTGACGAGGACCGCATTTTTGACCGCACATGCCTACAGTGCCGACTCGGCGCCGGTGCGGCGAGGGGCCTGGCTGCTGCAGGCGATGTTGTGTGCAGACCTGAGCCCTCCCGCAGATGTCAATATGAACCTGCCAGAAGCGTCCACCGACCTGCCGACGATCCGGGAGCAGTTGGCTGCCCACAGCGCCGATCCCAACTGTGCAAGCTGTCACAATCGGATGGACCCGATGGGGTTGGCCTTTGAGCACTTTGGGGCCACCGGAGAGTGGCGGGAGAGCTGGGACGATGGCTACCCCGTGGATGCCAGCGCGAGCCTCGCGGATCCGGCGGGGACGGTGTACGGGGCGGCAGAGATGGTGCAGCTTTTGGACAGCAGCCCCCGCCTGAAGAGCTGCTACACCCAGCGGGTTTTTGAGTATGCCGTCGGGAGGAGTGCTGAGTTGGAGGATGCCTGTAGCCTGCAGCAGCTCCAGAAACGTTTTGAAGAATCCGGGGGCAGCCTGCACCAGCTCTGGGTGGATGTGACCCTGACCGATGCCTTTCTCTACCGGCATCGTCCGGAGGAACTATGAAAATCTCCCGACGCCGTCTGTTGGGTACTGCGGGGGCGGCGCTGGCGCTGCCCGCCCTTCAGCTCCTGCCCCGGGCCCGGGCCGAGGGTAGTGGTGCCCTGCCCAAGCGGCTG
>CAITDR010000633.1 GCA_903891165.1 uncultured Pseudomonadota bacterium | reverse complement strand
CTTCTGCGGAGCGGTGGTGTTGAACCTGCCCTTCCTGCTCTCTCCCTTTGTGGAGCAGCGGGTGGTGCCGGATGGCGGCTGGTTCGGCTACGTGACCCTGACTGGAAAGACCTACTCCCCCGGCGCATCGATCGACTTCTGGATCTGTGGCCTGCAAATCCTCGGTATCGCCTCCATGGCGGCGGGCTTCAACTTCATCGTCACCATCCTGAATATGCGCGCACCGGGGATGAACCTTCTCCGTATGCCCGTGTTCACCTGGATGACCTTCGTGGTGCAGTTCCTGGTGGTGCTGTCTTTCCCCTGCATCACCGTGGCGCTCATCTTCCTCATGATGGATCGCACCTTCGGAACGCACTTCTACGTTCCTGAAGGGGGTGGTGATCCCATTCTGTGGCAGCACCTGTTCTGGCTCTTCGGGCATCCCGAGGTGTACATCCTGATCCTTCCGGCGATGGGTATCGTTTCGGAGATCCTGCCCACCTTCTCGCGGAAGCCCCTGTTTGGTGCGCCCTTCGTAATCTTCTCTGGCATCACCATCGGGCTTCTTGGCTTCGGCGTGTGGGCCCACCACATGTATACCACCGGCATGGGCGCGGCGGCGGATGCGGGCTTCTCGGTGACCACCATGTTGATCGCCATCCCGACGGGTGTGAAGATCTTCAACTGGATGGCCACCCTGTGGGGCGGTCAGATTCGCATGACGACGGCCATGTACTATGCGACGGCCTTCGTTGGCATGTTCACCATGGGTGGTCTCTCCGGGATCATGCACTCCTCCGCTGCGGTGGACCTGCAGCACCAGGACTCCTACTTTGTGGTGGCGCACTTCCACTACGTGCTCTTCGGTGGAGCCATCATGGGTCTGCTGGGTGGAATCTACTTCTGGTTCCCCAAGCTCACCGGCAAGATGATGGACGAGTCCTCCGGCAAGTTGTCCTTCTGGATCATTCTGTCGGGCTTCAACCTGACCTTCTTCCCGATGCATATCGTGGGTACCTGGGGTATGCCTCGCCGTACCTGGACCTACCTCGAAGGGTTGGGCTGGGAGTTCGTCAACCGGATGGAGACTGTGGGCGCGTTCACGATCGCCGTGGGTGTTGGCCTCCTTCTCATCAACCTGATCCGCTCAGTGCGGAATGGGGAGAAGGCGACGGACAATCCCTGGGATGCGGCAACCCTGGAGTGGTCCATTCCCTCTCCCCCGCCCGAGCACAACTTCGACAAGACCCCCACGGTCTATTCGGAGCGCCCGGTGTGGGAGAAGAATTACGGTCCTGGCCCTGGATATTCGTTGCCCACCGGCGACGAGCACATCCACCTGCCGCCGCCCTCCATCAAGCCGGCCATCAGCTCTCTGGGAGCCGGTCTGATCCTCTTCGGCCTGGTGGTTTACGGAGCGCTGCACAACAACATGGGCGTGGCGGTGTTGCCCAGCCTTTCGGTGACCTTCATCGGGCTGGCGATGATGCTGTACGGCTTCTACACCTGGCTGATGGAGCCGGGGCACGACTGAGTCTTTGAGGGGGAGGGTTGCTCTTGACGGGTCAACCCTCCCTGTAACGTTCCTCTTCAATGTTTTGAAATGGGAGGCGGTTTGTCTGCTGCCGCACACCACGCTCCGACCAGTCTCGGGGTATCTCACTACAAGCTGGCCATGTGGACCTTCCTGGGTTCCGAGTGCTTCTTCTTCGGATCTCTGATCGGGACCTACATGTCCTACCGGGGCAAGAGCATCAACGGGCCTTACCCGCTGGATGTATTCAGCGCGGAAGTGACCTCGATCTCCACCTTTGACCTGTTGCTGTCGTCGCTGTTTATGGCGCTCGCGGTACACTATGCGAAGCTGGGGGAAATCAACAAGGCCATCGCCTGGATCGGAGCCACCATTGTTGGCGGGCTCATCTTCTTGGGCTTCCAGGTCTATGAGTTCTCACACTTCTACCACGAAGGGTTGACCCCGCGGGTCAACCTGTTTGGGGCCACCTTTTTCACGCTCACCGGCTTCCACGGTGCGCACGTCACCGTAGGTGTGCTGTTGCTGGCCTCGCTGGCTTACTATGTGAAGGCGGGCAAGCTGAACGATCCCGGCGAATCTACCGAGATCATCGGCCTCTACTGGCACTTTGTGGACATCGTCTGGATCGCGATCTTCACCCTCGTCTACCTGCTGGAGTACACCTGATGAGTGCGGCCCACGAAAAGCATGAGGAGCACGGGAACCCGATCCCTAAGTATCTCCTCACCTTCGGCTTCCTGTTGGCAGCAACACTGGTCGAGGCACTCCCTCTGTTTGGACTGGTGAACATCCCGGCGCCGTTCCTCCTTGGTTTGTCGCTGGTGAAGTTTGCGGTGGTCGTGCTGATCTTCATGCACATGCTGGGCGATCACCTGATGTTCTGGCGGGTCTTCTGGATTCCGCTCGTCATGGCATCGGTGACGGTGTGTGTACTGATTTCGCTGTTCGGCTCCTGGACATTGTCGTATCAGGAAGTTCGCGGCAAGCGGGATCTGGACGAGGTCGCCGCCTGCTACCGCGCCCGCTACGATGGCGATTGTGCGGCTTGGGCGCGCAGCCCCTTCACGCACAACGAATACTGTGCGGCGCCGCGGTCCCAGGCCGATGACCCCTGCCAGCCTTTGAACACCACCATGACCACCACGTTGGCCTATGAGGCACTTCAAAAGCCCAAGGATGCCGATCCCCGCTTCGAAGGCTTCGACACCAAGACGCCAGAGGAGAAGAAGGCTATCCTGATGACCGTGGGAGCCGAGGTCTACACCACCAACTGCGTCGCCTGTCATGGCGCAGAAGGTAAGGGCGTCCCTGGCGCCTTTCCTCCACTCGAAGCCGATCCCGTGGCCAATGGCCCCGCGGCGGATCACATCTCCATTATCCTGAAGGGGCTTAATGGCAAGGTGATCAACGGGGTGAGCTACGGCGCCGCGATGCCCGCGTGGCCACAGCTCAGCAACGACCAGATCGCGGCGGTGTCCACCTATGAGCGGATGTCCTGGGGCAACAAGGGTGACATGGTGGAACCGGCGGCGGTGGCGGCCGCGCGTTAGGAGGCTCGATGCTTTCTCTCGCACTTCTACTTCGCCTCGCGGAAGCACATACCGGAATCATTCTCCCCTGGGACAGCGACGAGCTGGACTATGCCCAGGCCCCTCCCGACGCGTGGAAGGTCTTTGACCTCCACGTTTCGGTGCTTTTGGGGACGTCCATTTTTACCGGCCTCTACTTTATGGCCATTGGCCCCTGGCGGAAGCGCTACGGCTGGTCGGCGGAGCCGGTGGAGCTTTGGCGAAAGGTGGCCTTCGTGATCGGGCAGTTCGTCCTGCTCATTTCTCTGAATGGCCCCATCCACCACCTCTCCGACTACTATCTCTTTGCCGCACACATGCTGCAGCACCTCTTTCTCAACCTGCTCTGGGCACCGCTCACGGTGGTGGCCCTGCCGAGCTGGTTGGTGGAGAAAATGTTGGAGGTGGGGCCGGTTCGTCGGCTCTCCAACCTGGTAGGTGGCCTGCCTGCGAAGTTTCTGATCTATAATGGTGTTCTTTATTTCTGGCATATTCCCTATATGTATGACTTTGCGATTGCAAATCATAACGTGCATATCGTAGAGCATCTGAGCTTTATGGGCACGGCAGTGATCGCCTGGGTGGGGCTGCTCTGTGATGCGCCCTCCCTGCCGCGCCCCCAGCCGCTTGCGCAATTGCTCTACCTCTTCGCGATGACCCTTCCGATGAAGCTTTTGGGTGCGATCATCACCCTTTCGGATAACCTGCTCTACAAGGGCTACCTCCCCGCCCCGCGCATCTGGGGCCTGGACCCGATCACCGACCAACACTGGGGTGGCCTGATGATGTGGCTGCCCTCGGGTCTGGTGATGTGGGCAAGTATGGTTTTTGTTTTTTCTCGCTGGTGGGAGCAGGAAAAAGCCAGCCAGATTCGTGTGCTGCCTCCGCCGGAGGTACCGTCGTGATCTGGTGGCTCCTTGCTTGTGGGGGCAGCGGCCCTGAGAATCGCCTGCGCTCTGAGGAACACCAACAGCCGGTCGAGATTCAAACGGCCGCTGGACACTATCGCCTGACCTGGCAGAGCTGGCCCAGCCCCATTCCGATGGGGGAGCTTTTTGTAGTAGAGACTACACTTCTGGATAAGGAAGGAAAGGCTCTGGAAAATGGGACTGTGCGTGTGGATGCGCGTATGCCCGCCCATGGCCACGGGATGGCCACCCGACCTCTGCCCGCGCTGCCGACCTGCTCCGCCCCCCAGCAGGATCCAGCCCTGCTGGCCGCCATTGAGGCGGGGACCCTTCCCGAGGGCTGTAGCTATCCGGGCGGAAAATATAAGATGGAGGGAATGAAGTTCCATATGCCGGGAGAGTGGACCATCCGCTTTGACGTGACCGGACCTGCGGGTGTGGATCACGCTGAGCTGCGGTACGCCCTCTGATGTGGTTGTTTTTGTTCGCCTGTGGGACCCGGAGCTGGTCCGAGGACGATCTGCGAACCCTGAAGGCGCTCTCGCCGGTGCCAGCACCACCCCCCAGCCCGGGCAATTCCGTTGCCGACCGTCCGGAAGCGGCCGCGCTCGGGCGGACGATCTTCTTTGATCCAAAGTTTTCTGCGGACGGAAATGTCTCCTGCTCCACCTGCCACATGCCCGATCGGGGCTTTGCCGACGGCCAGAAGGTGGCCTCGGTTCCGCGCGGCATCGGCACCCGCAATGTGCCCACCGTCGAAGGTGCCGCATGGAACACCTGGTTTTTCTGGGATGGCCGTGCCGATTCTGCCTGGGCCCAGGCCACTGGACCACTCTTAAACCCCATCGAACATGCCGCGACACCCGAGGGGGTGCGGCAGCGGGTGGTGGAGCAGTATGCGGAGCCCTTCACCGCCCTGTTCGGAGCAATTTCCGAGGATCCTCTTCGGGTAACCTCTCAAGTGGGCAAGGTGCTCGAAGCCTACGAGCGCAGCCTTTCGCCTGGATCCAGCCGTTTTGACCGCTACGTCGCGGCGCTGCCCGAGGAGACGGAGATCCTGACGGCCCAGGAACGTGAGGGTCTACGCCTTTTTATTGGAGATGCGGGCTGCATCAACTGCCACAACGGCCCCCTGTTCACCGACCGCAGCTTTCATAACATCGGTCTGCCCTATACCGGCGATGGTGGCCGGGTTTTTGGCGCCAGCCAAGCCCTGGCCAACCCCATGAACTGCCTGGGGCCCTACTCCGAAAGCCAGGACTGCCCGGAGCTGCGCTATTTGGACCCCGCCTTTGCCGATTGGCCCGCCGCTTTTAAGACCCCCGGCCTCCGCAACGTCAGCCGCACCGCACCCTACATGCACGACGGCAGCATGGCCACACTCCAGGATGTCCTTCTTTTCTACAACCAGCTTCCCGGCGAGGTACGTGTGGGCCACCGCGAGCTGACCCTGGTGCCCCTCCGCTTCCAGGCGGCCGATCTCGCCGCTATCGAGGCCTTTTTGAGGAGCCTGGAAAGCGAAGCGGCTTCACATTGAACGATCGTTCAATGTTGCGCGGACAAAACGGGCCACCACCTCCACATGGCCGGTCTGCGGGAAAAGATCCACCGCCTCCCACCGGTCCAGCGTCCAGCCGTTGGCCTTAAGATACTGTCCGTCCCGGAGCAGGGAGCTGGGTTTACAGGCCACATACAATAGCCGGTCCGCGGGCAGCCCCGCCACGAAGCGCAGTGCGTCGGGATGCAGACCGGCACGGGGGGGATCCACGATCACCACCAGCGGGCTCTCCAGTGCCAGCGTCGGGAAAACCGTCTCTACCTTTCCACAGTGAAATTCGGCGGAGATTCGGTTCCGTTGTGCATTTTCTCGCGCACTCTCCACCGCTCCAGCATGCAGCTCCACCCCGATCACCCGCGTGAATTGTCGGCCCAGATAGAGTCCAAGTGCGCCGGTTCCACAGTAGAGATCCAGCAACAAAGAACCTTCTCCGGCCAGCTCTCCGACCAGCGCACACAGCAACTCGGCCCCCTCACGGTTGACCTGAAAAAAAGCGTCGGGATCGAGCTGGTACTCGACCGTACCTAAACGCTCGTGGATGGTGCAATCCCCCCAGCTTTGTAGCACCGTTCCACCCACCGCATCCGCCGCCGCCTGACCCAGAAGCAGCCGCAGCCCGGTCGCCCCGGCCACCAGCCAGGTCGGCGCCCGTTCTTCCATCCAGTCCAGCAGCGCCGGGGGGGCCTCGGCTGTATGCAGCGTCGCAACCAGACCGGCGCGTCCTTCCCGCAGAACCAGATGCCGCCAGACACCACTATGATCCTGTGGATTCCAAAGATCCCAGGGACTTGCCAACACATCCGCTCGGATACGTTCAAAGAGCCGGTTCATCGACGGGGACATCAGCAGCTGGCTGTGGGAGGCGGACGCCACCAATCCGGCTCCGGTGGCCATTTCCAACGCCACCCAGAACATCGCCACCATCCCCACGCCGCCCACCGTGGACG